>CANQYV010000048.1 GCA_947628165.1 uncultured Clostridia bacterium
CTTCTGCCGCGACGAGCACGGAATGGCTGCGGGGGGGGTCCCTTTAAGACAGACGACGGAATGTATCTTGTCGGAGAGGGCGGCGCCGTCCTTTACGGCATGAACGAATACGGCGGGAAGACTTACTATGCCAACGACGACGGAAAGCTCGCGGTCGGCTGGACGGAGCTTTCGGACGGGGTGTATCTGTTTGACGGCGACGGCGCGATGGTGACGGGCTGGAGCGAACGCGACGGCAGTACGGTTCTTCTCGGCGACGACGGAAAGCTCGTTTACGGTATGGCGGAAAAGGACGGGAAAACGTATCTTTTCGGCGACGACGGGGCGAGGCTCTCGGGCTGGCAGAATGTCGGGGATAAGACGTACTGGTTCGGGGATGACGGAGTTATGGCAACCGGGCGTGTCTCCTTCGACGGCAAGGAATATATATTCGGCAGCGACGGGGTGAGGCTCTCGGGCTGGCAGACGGTCGGCGGCAGTAGATATTATCTCGGAGACGACGGCGTTATCAAAACGGGCTGGCAGGATATCGACGGAAAGAAATACTATCTCGGCGGCGACGGCGCCGCAAGGACAGGCTGGCAGAATGTCGACGGGAGCACATACTATTTCGGCGAAGACGGCGCGCGTCAGGACGGCTGGGTCAAGCGCGGCGGCGATGTATATTACCTCGACGAAGACGGCAAGCCAGTGTCCGGCCTTCTCATGGTAGGCGACGAGCTGTATTTCTTCAGTGCGGACGGCATGAGGCAGACGGGATTTATCACCGTCGCGGGAAAACAGTACCTCTTCGACAGCGAGGGCCGTGCGCTTCGGGGCTGGCAGACGGTCGACGGCAAGCGGCGGCTGTTCGGCGATGACTTCGCAATGGTCACGGGCTGGGCAAAGGTCGACGGCGTCCGCTATTACCTGACGTCCGAGGGCGTGCCCACGACGGGAGAGAAAAAGATAGACGGTGTGAAATACCTCTTCTCCGACGACGGCTCGCTCCGCGAAGGATGGCATGACGGCGTCTGCTACAAGAACGGATACGTCGCTTCGGGCCTCACGGAGGTCGACGGCAAGTACTGGTATCTCGACGAGAACGGAAAGCCCTCCGGCGGATGGCACACTATCTCGAAGGCAAAATACTACTTCGACAGCGAGGGCCGCGCGGTCACGGGCTGGCAGACTGTCGAAGGGAAGAAGAGATACTTCGACAAGACGGGCAAGATGTACGTCGGCTGGCAGACGATAGAAAAGAAAAAGTACTACTTCTACGACGACGGCGAGCTCGCGGTGAGCACAGAGATCGACGGATATATCATCGACAAGGACGGCGTCGCGACGAGCAAGGATGACAAGTTCAAGAAGATCACGCCCGAAAACATAGACGAGTACATAGAGATACTGCTCAATAAGTACGGGCGCGGCATGAGAGACATATTCCTCTACGTTCGCGACAACTACAAGTACAAGTATTACAAGAAGCTCGACTCCGAAAAGGAGATGGCGTGCCGCTTGCTCAACAACAAGAAGGGCGCGTGCTACGACTACATGTCGCTGACGAAGCTGATGATGCAGGCGGCTGGCTACAACGTCATAACCGTCGTCGGCAAGGGCGCAGTCTATTCCGAGCATAACTGGCTGCTCGTCGAGGTCGAGCCCGGCGTTTGGAGGCATATGGACACCGAGCGCTCGAAGATGGACATATACCTTATGACGGACAAAGAGCTCGAGGCTATAAACAACAAACATTTAAAAGGCGTCCGCTACGAGTGGGACCACAGTCTGTACCCGCCCGCGGTCTGAGAAAAAAAGTATGGTTTTCAGTTCGTTTTCATTCCTTTGCTTCTTTCTCTCCGGAGTCCTGATACTTCATACGGTGCTGCCCGGCATCCGCGCGAAAAACGCGCTGCTCATACTGGGCAGCCTCGTTTTCTATGCGTACGGCGAGCCCGTGTACATCCTTCTGATGCTCGCCTCGGTAGTTTTGAACTACGTTTTCGGGCTCCTTGTCGGAAAGAGAAAGAACCGCGCGATATTGGCGGCGGCGGTGACGGTGAACCTGTCGCTTTTGTTCGTTTTCAAATACGCGGGCTTTTTCGCGGGCATCATAAACGCCTGCCTCCCCGAATGGGCGGCGCTCCCTGTGCCCGAGATAAGGCTTCCTATCGGGATATCGTTTTACACGTTTCAGGCGCTCTCCTACGTTATAGACGTATACAGAGGCGACGCCGAGAAGCAGCGCAGCTTCCCGCGCCTGCTGCTATACATCTCGTTCTTCCCGCAGCTGATAGCCGGTCCCATCATACGTTATCATGACGTCGCGCTCCAGATAGCGGAGCGGCGCGTGACGGCGGAAAAAATGAAGACGGGCAGCTTCCGCTTCCTTTGCGGGCTCGGGAAAAAGATACTTATCTCAAACGCCATGGGCTTTGCGGCGGACACGATATTCGCGCTCGGCAATGACGAGGTCGGGACGCTCGCGGCGTGGGTCGGCGCGCTGTCGTATCTGATGCAGATATACTTCGATTTCTCCGGATATTCCGATATGGCAATAGGGCTCGGGCATATGTTCGGCTTCACGTTCGCGGAGAATTTCGACCACCCGTATATTTCCGTAAGTATTCAGGATTTTTGGCGAAGATGGCATATCTCGCTTTCGTCCTGGTTCCGCGAGTATCTGTATATCCCGCTCGGCGGCAACAGACACGGCAAGGCGAATACGCTCCGCAACAGGTACATAGTTTTCCTCATGACGGGACTGTGGCACGGCGCAAACTGGACCTTCATCCTTTGGGGCCTCTACCACGGGACGCTGCTCGTGCTTGAGTCCTTAAACGTCATCCCCGTTTACAGGGAGGGGGACGAAAAGAGATGCGGACGCGTGCGCCGCTTCTTCTCGCATGTGTACGTTCTCGCCGCCGTGACGTTAGGCTTTGTCCTCTTCCGTGCGGACACGCTTTCGCAGGCGGGCACGTTCTTCGCGGCGATGGCGGGCTTCGGCGCGCGGGGCGGCGCGGGCTACGCTGCCGCGGCAGCGTTCCTATCGCCATATTACCTCTTCGTATTTGCCGCCGCCGTAATAGGGTCGACGCCGTATCCCGCAATGCTGTGGCGCAGGCTGACGGAGAAGCACAGGCCGCTCGAGCTCGTGACTATGGCGGGAGGGCTTGTGATCCTCGTGCTGTCGTATATGGCGCTCGCGTCGGCGAGCTACAACCCGTTCATATATTTCAGGTTCTGATTTGACATATGGCGGGCAAGAAAAATAAAACCGAAACGAAAGGAGGCTCACGGTGAAAAAGATCACGGTCGTCTACCTTATAATATTCATACTGATGCTCATTCTTCCGGCGGCGCTGATGTTTCTGCTTCCTGAAGACGGGGAAAATACCGAAAACCGCGAGCTCTCCGAATTTCCGTCCTTCTTTAAGGAGGACGGCGGCTTCAACGAGGATTTCACGCAGCAGCTCGACACATATATTTCCGAGCACATAGGGCTGCGCGGGCTCCTCGTCGAGGCGAACGGCGCTCTGCGCTCGAAGCTGTTCGGCAGCTCGTCCGAGGACGACGTGATACTGGGGCGCGGCGGCTGGCTCTTTTACGCACAGACCGCGGCGGACTATCTCAACACCGCGACGATCACGGAGAGAAACGCCGCAAACATCGGCAGGACGCTATTGATGATGGAGCAGTACGCGAACGAGAACGGCACGCTTTTCGCCGTCGCCGTCGTGCCGAACAAGAACACGGTCTACACGGAAAATATGCCGTACAATTATATCCCGCTCTCGGGCAAGGGAAATTATGAGCTCGTCGCGGACGCGATCTCGCGGTACGGGGTGACGGCGGCTGACGTTCTCGGCGCGCTTAAGGCGGAGGACGAGGTGCTCTACCAAAGGCTTGACAGCCACTGGGACTACAGGGGCGCGCTCCTCGGTTACAGGACGATAATGGACGCCGTCGGTTTCGAGCATAAAAGCTACGAGGGGATGACGTTCGAGGCGCGCGCCGACTGGCCGGGCGACCTTGCGAAGATGGTGTATTCAAACGCCGCCGAGCCCGACGTGCAGTATTATCCCGAATACGATTTCGGCTACCGCATCACGTCGCATGAGAAAAACGTCGAGGCGCTGAGCCTGACAATGAAAAACGGTTCGGGACACGGGAAGCTCTTGATGTTCCGCGACTCGTTCTGCAACACGATGCAGGAGTTTTTCGCCGGCAGCTTTGCAGAGGCGGAATTCTCGCGCGCGTACCCGTTCCCGCTGGAGAAGCTCGAGGGCGGCGGGTATGACGTGTGCGTCCTTGAGATAGTGGAGCGCAATCTAATAAATCTTGCGCGCCGCGCGCCGATAATGAGAGCCCCCGAGGCGGAGGTTTCAGCCGACGCCGCCGCGATGGGGGACGGAGACGCCGTGTTCGGATACGAAAAGCGCGGAGGAATGGCGCACGTCTACGGCACAGTGGACGAAAAATACCTCGACGTCGGCTACAGGGCGTACCTGCTCGTTGATACGGCGGACGGAACATATGCATACGAGGCGTTCCCTATATTCGAGGAAGAGCTGCTCGGCGCGGACGGCCCCGGCGACAACGGCTTCTCGGCATATCTTGACACGGAGCTCTGGGACAAAGCGGAGGGCGTCCGCGTCCTCATCGAAAGCAACGAAAAATACTACATCTCCGGCGCCGTTCAGCCATCGGATATAATGGAAGAATAAAGTGCAGCTTATAAACCAAATAAGTCATAAAAAGTTTTGAAGATGGGGTGCGGGGGAGGAAGGAAGATGCCGCGAAAGCGGCATCTTCTGCTTTTTCGCGTTGCGAAAAAGCCACTTCTCTCAAAAGTTTCTTCCCCGCCTGTCTCCTCCCCCTTGCCAATTTCAGCTCCGGCGGGCTGATACTCTCTTTTTTGCGGCGGCAATGCATTATTTTTCCCCGATTGGTGCAAATTTTGAGTACCGTTTGGGCGGGGATGCGACTATAATATATAGTAGCTGCAAAGAGCGCGGAGGGGTACCGATGGAGACGATACGGATAAGCGGGAAAAAGGTGAAGATAACGTGCACAAGGGAGGACCTTTTCGCTTACGATCTCGCCGTGCCGGTAGATATCGAGACTGCCGACGGAAAAAGGCGCTTGCGCTCGCTTCTGCGCGACGCCTGCGGCTTCGACCCGGACTCGGGCAGGCTGTTCGTACAGATATACGAGTCCGCGGCGGGCGGCTGCGAGCTGTTCGTGACGCTCACAGACAACACGATCGGAGGTGAAGGGGAAAAAATGCCGAGACAGATGACATCAGCACAGGTCAAAACACCGGCGCCGCCGCGAAGACAGACGCCGACGCCGACGGCATACGTTTTCCCCGACTTCGGAGCGCTGCTCGCAGTCTGCGAAAGGCTTTTGCGGTCGCCGGGATGCTGCGGCGGCGAGACGTCTGCATACGCGGGACGGGGCGGCGGCTATTATCTGCTTACATATGACGCCGGAAAACGGCTTGACATCGTGTGCGGAGAATACGGAGGCGAGCGCTGCCCGCGCGGGACGGAGGCGTATCTCTACGAGCACGGGGCGCTGCTCTGCGGCGGGGACGCGGTGGAGAAGCTCGCGGAGCTTCTGTAGCGATGGGATGTTGTTTTGCGGCGCGAGCTCTCGCGGAGCTTAGATTTGACACATGGGTAAAAACGGTGTATAATAATATTTCGGGCGTGCGGTGCTCCGCTTGCCCGAAATTTTTTGTTGGATGTGGACAGAGTGAAAACGGAAAAAAGCGAGCTTTTCGAGACTGTGCCCGTCGGCAGGGCGGTGCTTGCGCTCGCATTGCCGACCGTTATAGGTCAGGTCATAACCGTCATATACAATATGGCGGACACATATTTTATAGGTCAGCTCGGTGACCCCGCCGAGGTCGCCGCCGTGCAGGTGGCGATGCCGCTGTTTATTTTCTTCAACGCAATAGCGAATCTGTTCGGCATAGGCGGCGCGAGCCTCATCTCGCGCTCGCTCGGCGACGGCGACCGCGAACGCGCGCGCCGCGCGTCCGCCTTCTGTATCTGGACGGCGGCGGGCGCCGCCGTGCTCTACGGCGTCGTCATAGGCGCGCTCCGCTCCGTTATGCTGCCGGTGCTCGGCGCGACGACGAAGGAGTCGTTCGGATTTGCGAAGGAGTATGTCTTCTGGACGATAACTGTCGGCGCGCTGCCGACGGTCATGAACAACACGCTCGCTCATATGATACGCGCGGAGGGGTATTCCTCGGTCGCGAGCGTCGGCGTCGCCGCGGGCGGCATACTTAATATGATACTCGACCCCATATTCATTTTCGGGCTCGGCATGGGCGTCGCCGGCGCCGCGATAGCGACGATGCTGTCGAACCTCGCGACCGCGGTATTCTTCGCATTTTTCATCTTCTCGCACCGCGGGCGCATGTCGGCAACGCTCGACCCGCGCGCGTATACGACGGGGGACAGGATACCGTTCGAGGTGCTGACCGTCGGACTGCCGAGTTTTGCTTCCTCGTCGCTGGCGTCGATCTCAAATATGATGCTGAACCACCTCATAGGCTCGTATTCCGACGAGGCGACGGCGGGCATCGGGATCGCGAAGAAGATAGATATGCTCGCGTTCGCGATAGCGCAGGGCATGACGCAGGGCTCGCTGCCGCTCATAGGGTACAACTTCACGTCCGGCAACAGGAAGAGAATGAACAAGGCGATAAAAACGACGATGACGATGTGCTTCTGCGTCGCCGTCGCGGGTGCCGTGTGGCTCTTAACGTGCGCCGCGCCTATGGCGAGGCTGTTCATAAAGTCGGAGAAAACGGTGGAATACGGTACGAACTTTTTGCGCATTATCGCGCTGACGTGCATCACGACGGCGCCCGGATTTATGATAATCACGATATTTCAGGCGACGGGAAAGCGCGTGCAGCCGCTCATCCTTTCGTTTCTGAGAAAGGGAATAGTGGATATCCCTCTCATGCTTTTGTTTGAGCGACTGTTCGGCATATACGGCATCGTGTGGGCGATACCCCTTGCCGACGCGGCGGCGCTCGCCGTATCTCTCATCGTGTTTTTGCCATATTACAGGCAGCTTAAAAGGTCGGAGACGGACGCGGCGGCGGAGGAGACATAATAAAAAAGCGGGGCGGGACACTTTGGCTGTGTCCCGCCCCGAGGCGTTATTTTTCCTCAGGCGTCAGAAAGCTCTTGACGCGGCGTATGAGACTTACGTCATGCAGGCCCGCCAGATACGCGAGGGAGGCGCAGATGAAGGCGGGGAGCGGTATTATAAGATAGAGAAACGACGGGACCGCCGCTATCGTCGTAACTCCGGGCAGACCGAGAAGGACGCCCCAGTACATCGCCTGAATTACGAGCGCCACCACCTTTGCGGTGCCGCTCGCGGCGCCCGCCCATTCAAGTCCGAGTCCGTTCTCGGCTCCGAGTATGCCGAAGAGAATGATGCATACGCCGAGAATGAAGTTGACGGCGGAAGCAGAGAGCGCTATTTTCACGCCGCGCCACGGGTCGGCGGTTATCCTGCCCGCGTCAGCGCGTATCTTGTCGCGCTGTCCTTCTTCCTTTATTGCCGTGTAGTCAATAAACATATAAAAGAGGATAGCGAACACGCTGACGCAGATCATGCACGTCCTGCGGACCTCTCCTTCTCCCGCCATCGCGTTGTCGACGGCGGCGGCCGCCATCGCGGTCATAAGGCCGAACACCGTCAGCCCGAACTGGTTCAGAATGAGCCTCCATATCAGCCTTCCGTTAGCTTTCAGAAAATCGCGCATCGAAACCTCCCATAACTTTAATCATATAATATTTTATAAAATTTTCCGCGAAAACGCAATAGCGCGGGCATAAAGTTTACAAAGAATTCATTTTCTTGTTTACAACCGCGAAAAAATTTTGTATAATATAGCTGCCGGAAGGCGAACCCTCACCGGTTTTCGACGACGTATCAACGCCCGTGCTGCGTCAATACCCTTGCCAATACAACCAGTATTGCCTGCGGGGATTTCCTTGCCCGAACGATGATACGACGCCGAAAACTGCGAAGCACTAAACGCGGGATGATTTTCGGATGATTTTGCGTGCGGAGGATTCCGCCTTGCTGGATGCAAGGCGGAATCCGACAAGCGTAAAGGCGCCGAAAAGCGCCCGCGTGGAGCGGTGAAGTTCGCCTCCCGTCAGCTAAGTATCATGTGCATAATGTCATGTTTGGAACGTGCGAAAAGGAGGGCGCCGTATGCCTGTGGAAATGCACGAGCTCCCGGCTCTTGTGAGAGAGTTCGCGTCATATAAAAAATCGATACAGGGCTGCTCCTCCAAAACGGTCGAGGAATACTGCGTTGACCTCCGTATGTTCTGGCGCTACATAAAGGCGGACCGGGAGGGCCTGCCGAAAACAGACGAGGTCTTTGAAACGCTCGACATAAGCGGCATCGGGATCGACGTCATCTCCGCGGTCACGACGGCGGACATATACGAATTTCTTTTGTATGTGGACGGCACGCGGCACAACGGCTCGTGCGCCAAGGCGAGAAAGCTGTCGGCGATAAAGGCGTTTTACAAATACCTGACGCAGAAAAAAGGAATCGTTGAGGTAAATCCCGCGGCGAATATAGAGTCCCCGAAAAAGCGAAAGACGCTGCCGAAGCATCTGACGCTCGAGGAGAGCATAGACCTGCTCGAGGCGGTCAAGGGGGACGATAGCTCGAAGAATCGCGACCGCGACTTTGCGATAATCACACTGTTTTTGAATACCGGCATGCGACTTTCCGAGCTCGTAGGCATCTCGCTCCCCGATATCGACAGGGAGCTGCGCTCTCTCCGCGTCATAGGCAAGGGGAACAAGGAGCGTATCGTGTATCTTAACGACGCGTGCCGCGCGGCGCTCGCGGACTACCTGCCCGTGCGCGCGGCGCATCCCGTGAAAAATAAAGGAGAGAACGCGCTGTTCCTCTCGGCTCAGGGAAAGCGGATAAACATAAAAACGGTACAGTGGCTCGTCGGAAAATATTTAGGCGCCGCCGGGCTCGAATACAAGCACTTCTCGACGCACAAGCTCCGCCATACGGCGGCGACGCTGATGTATCAGTCGGGGCAGGTGGACGTAAGGGTACTTAAGGAAATACTCGGTCACGAACAGCTCAACACGACCCAGATTTACACCCATGTTTCAAACGAGGGCATGGAGGAGGCCGTCGCAAGAAATCCGCTTGCGGATTTCGGCGTCGAGAAGAAAAGGCGGGTCGCGAGAAAGGAAGCAACAACCGGTGAAAAGTAAGGAAAACGAGACAAAGGAAAAATACCCGGTGATAAAGGGGCGGGCGAAGAAAAAGGACATATGGACGCTGCCGAACGTGCTCAGCTTTGTGAGGATAGCGCTAATACCCGCGATATTATATCTTTATATCGGACTCGGCAGGCGCTTTTTCTCCGCGTGCCTTCTTGCGTTATCGTATGCGTCCGACATTGCGGACGGGATAATAGCGCGCAAATTCAACATGATATCGGACGTCGGGAAGATGCTCGACCCGCTCGCGGATAAGCTGACGCAGGCGTCGCTCGTCATCTGCATCGCGGTCACAAGGTCGGAGGGGTGGACGGCGTGGATGCTGTTCGGTCTCATGGCGGCAAAGGAGATCGCGACGGCGCTGTCGGGATTTTTCGCCGTCAGAAGAACGGGGAAGGTCTCGGGCGCAAAGTGGTACGGAAAGGTGAGCACAGTCGCGCTCAACGCGATGTTCGCGCTGATACTCTTCATTCCGATGCCGCCGGTGCTCGAAACGTCGCTGCTCTTCGTCTGCGCCGGAGTGATGGTGTTCTCCGCCGTGTCGTACCTGTTCTTCTTCAATAAGAAATACGACGAATAACAAGTATGAGAAAAACAAAAAACGGGGGAGTGAGCCGCGCGCGGCGTCATTTCCCCTGTTTTTATTATGTTTTGCCCACATCTCAACCGACAGGTTACAAAAAATCAACCGACAAGTTATAAAATTCCCCGTTCGATTTATGGCGGGGCGGGCGCGCCCGGGTCTAAAATAAGGGCGTAAAAAAGAGACGCGGCAGAAAAACGCCGCGCAAGAGGAAAAAGGAGAGTTATAAAAAATGCTCGACACACTCGACGAACGCATCACATACTACCGCAAAAAATGCGGGCTCACACAAGAGGATCTGGCGGAAAAATGCTCCGTCACGCCTCAGGCCGTTTCAAAATGGGAAAACGCCATAACCTCGCCGGACATTTCGCTTCTGCCGAGGCTTTCGGAGGTATTCGGCATCAGCTGCGACGAGCTTTTGGGCGTAAAAAAGGCGGAAACCGTCGCGGTCTCGAAAAGCGACTTCGACCCGTCGCGCGCGATACTGAAAATACGCGTGATTTCAGACGAGGCAAAGGTGAGCATAAATCTGCCGCTTGAGATAGCAAAGCTGGCGCTGACGAGCGGAGCCGTAGATCTCAGCGGAAGCGACTCGCTTAAAGGCTTGAAAAGCGCGCTTGAGAGCATAGACCTCGACCGTGTGATCGCGCTCGCAAACGTCGGCGTCATGGGAAAGCTCGTTGAGGTGGAAGTGAGCGAGGACAATACAAAAGTGGAGATCTGGGTCGAATGAAGGTCAGAATGCGGACGGAGGGCGTGCGGCTTCTGCTTATTTTTCCGAACTGTTTTGTGACATTGGGGCTGCGCGCCGCCGTCCGCTTCGGAGGGGAAGATTTGAGCGAGGACGCGAGGACGATAATGCTTGCGCTGTCGGCGGCGGCGCGCAAAACGCACTGGCGCCGCTATCGCGGCCTCGAGCTCGTTCACGTCATCACAGAAGACGGCACTGAGGTCACGGTGAAGGTATAGCTGACGGGAGGCGAAGTTCGCCTCCCGTCAGCTATAAAAAATTTTACAATCGATCGAACCGGGGACGATTTTTCGCGACTATACAGGTGAACGTTCAAAAAGCATTCCGGAAGGCAAGCGGACAGAAAAATGTTAAACGATGAAATTATTCATTATTATGATTATCTGATGAAGCTCGCGGTGTCAAAATGCAATTCGCAGACGGACGCGGAGGATATTGTGGGCGATACGATGCTTGCGGCGTTTACATATCTCTACAGGGGAGGGATAATAGAGCATCCAAAAACATGGCTCACAAACACGCTTCTTCATAAATTCAATGAGAGCCTGCGCCGAAAATACAAATATCCCGTAACGATATGTCTTGATGACGCGGCAGACATCGCGGATGAGGCGGACGAGGATTTTTTATCATCCGAGGAAGCCGCCGGGGTGCGGAGAGAGCTGAATTTTCTCGGTTACAGCACGCGCGAGGTCGTGACACGCTTTTATTTCGGGAATCAAAGCGTTGCGGATATTGCAAAGGCGCTTGATATCCCCGAGGGTACGGTCAAAAGCCGTCTTTCGGCGGGCCGAGGTCAGATAAAGAAAGGACTTGAAAAAATGGAGCGAAAAGAAAATGTTTTGCCCGGGAGGCTGGACTTGTCCTTCGGAGGCTGTGAGGGGCTTCGGGGCGAGCCGGTAACGCTTGTCGAAGATGACCTTATGGCGCAGAATCTGTTGATGCTCGCATATGAAAAGCCAGTCTCACTCACCGACCTTTCAACGGCTATAGGAGTTCCGACCGCTTATGTGGAGCCGGTCGTCAAAAGACTTGTTGACGGCGAACTGATGCAAATGACCGGCGGGAAGGTGTATTCGGATTTTATCATAACAAAGCCGCAGGATGCGCTGAAAAACTTTAAGCCTCAGCTTGATTTTGCACACAGGCATTTCGACGCGGTATGGAGCGTCATCGAAAAAATGTCTGAAAACATTTCCGACTTGCCGTTTGTGCGGGAAATGGGCGCGTATGTGCCGAGGTCAGATGTGCGACGGAAGAACTCAAGTCGGCTGTCGGGAGGGAATTTTCGGATTTCACCGCGTCCATGAGGACTCGGGTCCCAACGCATCTGAAATCTGTGCCCGAGCTTTACAGATATTATAACGCGACCTCATATTTTGTGATGGCGATCGTCCGCGAGGCATACGGCAAGGGGCTGCATTTGAAAGATGTTGACTATTGCTGCCCGCCTGTCGTGATGTCATGGGAGGCTTGCGAGGACGGGGATAGGTGATATTTTCGGCGCCGCAGGGAAAACATCCGCCTCGTCGCTCCGTCGTTCATGCCCGATTTCACATGCTTTTAACTTCCCCTTTCAATTAAAGTTTAAAGAAGGGGGCCCGGGGGGAGGAACTTTGAAAAGTTCCTCCCCCCGGGTCATATTTCTAACATCATATTACTTATAGAGCTCTACGGGCTTCTTGAGATGCTCGTACTTCCGTCGGTTCCTTGCGGTCGATGGAGAAAAAAGCTTTCATGATCTGATTTTATGTATTTATAACACCGAGCCTGCCCATACAGTTTCAGGCGTTAATTTTTTATATTCACAACTATCCCATATATCCTGTCTCAGTCAGTCTGTTTATTGCGTTGTTAATTTGAGCAGTGTTATATTTATCACCCTTAATTTTTCTAACGCCCTCCTCGATTTTTGCCTTATCCTTTCTTACATTAAAGACATATAGGGCCGTAGCAATAAGCTCCAAATCACTGGGAGAATCTTTTTTGAACTCTTCAACCACAGTAGTAATTGTTTCATTATTGTAATCACATTTTTCGGAGGTGCTGCTAAGGCTTAATTTGTGGGCGGAAGGAGTGTACTCAATATTAACTATTCCATCGGCACAAAGATCTCTTACGGCGTAATCCAAATCTGCACTATAGGGACCATAAAAATGAAGAATATAGTCACACCCTAAATCGACGCCTTTGTTCTCAACTAAATAAACAAGCTTCTGAAGCTTTTTCTTGCACAAGGTGTCTGAGTTTGAAACATCCTTTATAATTCTTATTATAGCTTCTTTGTTGACCATGTACTCTCTATCCTCCAAAAATCAGTTGTGCGGGGATTCCTTTATATCGTTTATACATTTTATGACTTGATCCTTGATTGAACGCGCTGCGTAGATACGTTTGATACTTATCGGTTTGAATAAAGACGTTAAGACCACCGATTCCTCCATTATGTTGACAACATCGTTTGTCTTCTCGTCAAGTATCATTATACCATTACCACTGTCATCATCCGGAGGCAAGAGAGTCGGCATAAGTTTGTGAGCGGCTTTATCGGCACTATCGAACAAAATGCCGTCTTTATACACATTTTTAACGGAAGTAAATATAACGTTTGCCAATGCTTGATCTGATTTCTCTGCATGTGCTTTAGACTCATATACACATGTCATAATCTCTCTTTGACAAAAGCTCTTTGCTTCGGGAGCATCTGATGATGACAACGAATAAAGTACACGGTTGTCATCCCACCGCAGATATTCGTGAACATCTTCGGGATATTTACCGTTCGGAAGAATTTGTTTAAGCGCATTTACAAGCGATTTATCAAGAAACCTTCTTGTCTTATGATAGTATACCTGAATAAACATAAAATATCTGGCGAGCACAAATTCTTCAAGAGCCTGAATGCCTCCGCGCTCTATTGCAAGCTGCATGCATTTGTTATTCGTATCGGTATATACCGTCAATGTTGATATGAAGCGCTCCAAATCGTATTTTCCGTATGAAACCCCGCAATAATGTGAGTCGCGCAAAAGATAGTCCATTTTATCGCAGTCCAACTCTCCATCCATAAGTCCGTGCAGAAACAGAAAGTCGGGCATAACAAATTCTTTATCAAGGGTATTTTTATCGCCGTTATAAATCATCCATAAAAGCTCAGGCGTTATATCATATTCTTGACCGAGCTGTTTTTTATATTCATTTCCGATTTCCCTAATATATCCGGCAATTTCGGTTTCAAAAATAATTTGCTTTGTATAATCCTCGTGCTTTTTACCATCTACAAATAATTCTTCTGAAGCATGCGAGAAAGGAGCATGGCCTAAATCATGAGTAAGACCGATCAGCCTTAAAATCTGGCGGTACCACGTTATTAATTTTTGGTTTTCTTCTTCGTTTTTTGAAAATAAAAGAGGATTTTTTGCAGCTATAGAATCAAATACGCGCGAGGTCAGGTGCATTACGCCGAGCGAATGCCCAAAGCGTGTATGTTCGGCTCCGTGATATACTAAATATGTTGTGGCAAGCTGACGTATGTTTCTTAATCTTTGAAATGGGGCGGAATTAATGATTTTCAATTCACCATCCGATACGCTGATAAACCCGTGTATCGGATCTCTAAATTGATACATATTGCTCACCCCATTCATTCACCACAGCCAATGATATTTGATAAACCTTAATAAATATTCTACTACATGTATAAGTAGATGTCAATAAAAATATAATTATGTCCCTGTTGTGGCTGACGGTTGTCGAGATGCTGTGCTTTTCATCAGTGTTAAAGTTTAAAGAAGGGGGACCGGGGGGAGGAACTTTTCAAAGTTCCTCCCCCCGGAATTATAAATATTCGAGACAGCCTATTACTTATAGAGCTCGACGAGCTTCTTGAGATGCTCGTACTTCTCCGCGGCCTTGGTCTTTGCCTCGCCGAAGAGCTTTTCGGCTCTTTCGGGGAAGCTCTGAGCCAGACGGCTGTAGCGCGTCTCGCTCTTGATGAAGTCGATGTAGTCCGCCGTCGGCTCCTTGCAGTCGATGGAGAACGGGTTCTCGCCCGCCGCCTTCTTTGCCGGGTTGTAGCGGAACATCTGCCAGTAGCCGGCGTCGACCGCGCGCTTCATCTCGAGCTGGCAGTTCGTCATGCCGCCCTTGACGCCGTGCATCTCGCACGGAGCGTAGCCGATGACGAGAGACGGTCCCTCGTAAGCCTCGGCCTCGGTGAGAGCCTTTATCGTCTGGTTCATGTCCGCGCCCATAGCGATCTGTGCGACGTAGACGTAGCCGTAGGACATTGCGATCTCGGCGAGGTTCTTCTTGCCTATCGCCTTGCCGGCAGCCGCGAACTGAGCAACCTGACCCATCTGCGAAGCCTTGGACGCCTGTCCGCCCGTGTTGGAGTAGACCTCGGTGTCGAAGACCATGACGTTGACGTTTTCGCCGGAGGCGAGGACGTGGTCAAGTCCGCCGAAGCCGATGTCGTATGCCCAGCCGTCGCCGCCGAATATCCAGACGGACTTCTTTCCGAGCATATCGCCGTTCTCGACTATGTACTTCGCGATCTTTCCGACCTCGCAGTCGCAGTCGATCTTCTTTGCCTCGGAAAGCAGTGCCGAGGAGACTTCGTCGGTCTTCGCGCTGTCGTCCTTGGATTCGAGCCATGCCTCGGCGGCAGCCTTCAGGCTGTCTGGGCACTTCTCAAGGGAGACAAGCTCCTTCACCTTGTCGGCGAGGACTTCGCGGCGATACTTCTGTGCGAGGTACATGCCGTAGCCGTGCTCGGCGTTGTCCTCGAAGAGGGAGTTCGCCCAAGCCGGACCTCTGCCCGTCTCACGGTTGACGGTGTAAGGCGTCGCGGGAGCGGAGCCGCCCCAAATGGAGGAGCATCCGGTCGCGTTCGAGATATACATTCTTTCGCCGAAGAGCTGTGTGATGAGGCGTGCGTATGACGTCTCGGCGCATCCTGCGCAGGAGCCTGAGAACTCAAGCAGCGGCTGCTTGAACTGGCTGCCCTTGACGGTGTTGTTGATGAGCTCCTTTTTCTCGGAGACATTAGCCACAGCGTAGTCGAACACGGGCTGCTGAGAGAGCTGCGTGTCGCGCGGGACCATTTCGAGCGCGCCGACCTTGCAGACCTTGACGCAGAGCGCGCAGCCCATGCAGTCGAGCGGGCTGACGGCGACAGTGAACTTGTAGTTCGTCTTGACGACGGGCTTCTCGGTGAATTTCGTGTCTGCGGGAGCCGCAGCAGCCTCGGCCTCGGTCATAGCGAACGGGCGGATCGTTGCGTGCGGGCAGACGAACGAGCAGAAGTTGCACTGTATGCACTTCGAGGCGTCCCAGACGGGGACGTTGACGGCGACGCCGCGCTTCTCGGAGGCGGCGGCACCCTGCGGGAACGTGCCGTCCACATACTTCTCGAATGCGGAGACGGGCAGCGAGTCGCCGCGCATAGCGTCGACGGGCTCGACTATCGAGTTGACGAACTCGTCGAGCTCGGGACGGTCTGACTTGAATTCGGGAGCCTTCGCGTCGGGCGTCGGGTTCTTCCAGGATTCGGGAACGTCGACCTTGACGTAGGCGTCTCCGCCCGCGTCAATCGCGGCGTAGTTCAGGTCGACCATCGCCTGACCCTTCTTGATGTAGGACTTGTATGCCATCTTCTTCATGTACTCGATGGCGTCAGCCTTCGGAAGGATGTTGGCGAGCGAGAAGAACGCGGACTGGAGCACGGTGTTCTTGACCTTCGCGTTGCCGATGCGCTCGGCGGCGATGCCCGTGCCGTTGATGATGTAGAAGTTGATGTTGTTCTCGGCGATGTACTTCTTCACCTTCGCCGGGATGTGGGCGTCGAGCTCATCGACTCCCCACGGGCAGTCGAGAAGGAACGTGCCGTTCGGCTTGATGTCCTCGACCATGTCGTACTTCGTCAGGTACGCGCAGTTGTGGCACGCGACGAAGTTTGCCTTCGTGATGTAGTAGGGAGCCTTTATCGGCTTGTCGCCGAAGCGGAGATGGGAGATCGTGATGCCGCCCGTCTTCTTCGAGTCGTACTGGAAGTACGCCTGAATGTACTTGTCGGTATGGTCGCCGATGATCTTGATGGAGTTCTTGTTCGCGCCGACGGTGCCGTCTCCGCCGAGGCCCCAGAATTTGCACGCGATCGTGCCTTCGGGAGCCGTGTCGGGAGCGGCCTTCTCGGGCAGCGAGCAGCCGGTAACGTCGTCGACGATGCCGAGCGAGAAGCCGTTCTTCGGGCAGTCCGCCGAGAGGTTCTCATATACCGCGAAAACGGATGACGGAGGCGTATCCTTCGAGCCGAGGCCGTATCTGCCGCCGACGACGGTCGCCTTGCAGCCCGCCTGAGCGAGAGCGGTGACGACGTCGAGGTAAAGGGGCTCGCCGAGCGCGCCCGGTTCCTTCGTC
>CANQYV010000049.1 GCA_947628165.1 uncultured Clostridia bacterium
TTCTTGATGTTTCTATCTGCATATTAGTCACCTCACTAAATTTGAAATTCCATTTCAAACTTGCCCGACAGGTAAAGCCGCGAAGCGGGTTTATCTGTTCGGCAAGTACACTGGGGATAGCCGCTTTAGCGGCGCCGTGGGGTGTAGGTCTCGCCTGTCGGCTCGGTCGGTGCTTCTGCCTTCGGCAGAGGTGTCCGCCGGACACCCGCACCCCTTGACGGAGCGGAGCGACGAACTGCGGCAAGGGACTTGCCGCTTCGTACAGGCGGCTTTCTGCTGTCGGAGAGGAAGCCTCGCAGAGCGCGCGATACATGGTCGCCAGACTATGTATAGAAGTGCGCCCTTTGTTCCAAAGGGATTTGCAACGTCTCGGCAAACGGGAAGTTATTTCTTTTTCAATTCTTGAACGGCTCTAATAATCGTGCATATCATGTTTCCAAGCAGTCCCGCCCCCATTACAGCCGCCGAAACGGAAATAATGTCAGGGTTCATATCTCCAAACACCTCTACTGTTAATGGAATAGCCGCGAAAAATTCAACAATTATAAAGATGATTTGCAGCACATAAACTTTATTCATACGTTATTGTTTCCTCCCATGCAAATATCGATTTGCCGAACAGTCGCCAACTCGACATTTAACATAATACCATACAAATGTGAAGAAATCTACTGCCCTTTAAGACGGTTGATCGAATTTTTCCGAAGTTTCTGCCTATATCAAATGAAAACGCTCCGGCGATTTTGTCCTCGTCCGGAGCGTTCCTATCCGCTGTTCCGCTGTCATTGCCCGTCTTACAGACAGGCTCAAACAACATACTGTTTTATGACCGGCCGGCAAATCGCCTGCCTCCGTATTTTCGGATTTTCAGTTTTCCTCGCCGCCGTCGCGTTCCGCTTTTTTCTGCCCGATGAGGCGGTTTATTATTTCCACCGTCTTGTCGACGTCGGCGCCGTCGCGCACCGGCATCTCGAATATGACCTCGCCCGCATTGTTGCGGATCATTATATCGGTGAAATCGAGCGTTCCGTGCTTTTCCTTATTTCCGTAAAGGTCGAATCCCAGCGTCCTGTGCTCTATCGACGCACCCGACAGATCAACGTATCTCTCGGTCAGACAGTGCCTCGACTCGTTATCCTCCGTGAGCATGAACTGGTACATATATATGTGGAGCCTGTCCTGACCGAAGAGTATCTCCGCGGCGGAATAGACGTTCGATCTGTACCTGTTGTCTCTTCCCTTGCCGACAAGGAGCCCCTCGCGCTCTCTGAAATCGTATTCCGCAAACGTTATCGGCGGGAATGCCTTTATGAGCTTTTCGTGTATGTCTATCTCGCGTCTCACCTCAACGTCGAGGTCGCCCACCTTTTTAGATACTGCGCCGTCTATCTCGGTATCCGACGGGCGCGAGTCGCGGCAGAAAAAGATGACGGCAAGCCCCGCGGCGAGTATTATGACGCCGAGTATGAGGAAGAATCCGCGCATGATGACGCACAAAGCGCCGAGCACCACGAGTGCATATCCTATAATGAGCGGGACCTTGTTCACCTCTTGGAAATACTTCATTAACCCCTTATAATTCATTGCAAAGCAGTCTCCTTCGTGTTTTGCCGTTTTCTTTGAGTATATACCCTTGCGGGCGCTAAATCAAGTACAGTTGCCGAAAAAAATTAATAAAGGCTCTTATGCCCAGTGTTCCCGGGGCGTCCCGATGCCGGCGGCGCCCATCGCTCGCACACCGGCAGTCTGAAAACATAAGGCGGAGGGGAAAATTTGCCCCTCCGCCTTAATTTTCGTTTTATTCCGCGCCGAACATGAACCAGTCAAGGTTGATGGAGCCGTTTACGAAGCAGAAGTATACGTCGTGGAGCCCCTCGACCTTTTCCGTCACCTCGACGGTGAATTCGTCGTACACGGACCATGAACCCGTCGTCATGTCCGCCGTCGTCGCGGCAATGACATCTCCGTCGGGCGCGTCGATCCTTATCTCGACAAGTATGCCCGAGCCCGCGAGACAGCCCGTCATCGTTGCCGCGCCCGTCAGGTCAACTCCCTTGAAGAGGACCCAGTCGCCGGCGGCGACGTAGCCGAGGTTCATTCCCTCGCCGCTTGCAAGCATCTCGGCCTGGACAGAGCCCTGCTTTTCGTCAAAATCCTCGCCCTCTATCTTGTCTCCGACCTTGTAGGCCGCCTCAGGCGTCGGAGGCTCCGTCTCGGGAGGCTCCGTCTCGTCGTCCTCAGGACCCGCACCTCCGGCGGACGGCGCCGTCGTCGGCAGCTTCTTTATGCTGTCACAGAACGACTGAAGCGATTTTGAAATGCTCTTTTTTCCGGCGGAAAGCGCCGTGTTGAGCGAAGACGCGCCGTTTGTGAGCGCATTTTGGTACGCGCTGCGCAGCGCCGTCGCCCAAGAAAGGTCGCCGGCAAGGTCATAGAGCTTTGAATCAAGGATATATGTAAGCATTTCCTTTGACTCTGGGTCGCGGATGTATCTCGATTCAAGCAGCTGATCGTAAAGCGCCGGGGTCACCTCGTCCATGGAGGCGGCGGAGAGGCACTCGAGGATGAGACCTATGTTGTTGCCTTCTTCATGGGAAAATGCCTTCGGGATGCAGTAAACCGTTGACCAGCCGTTGCTGACGTATGCATTGTAGCGGTCCATATCCGCGCTGCCCTTAGGCATCGGGAGGATACCGAAATCGTTCTCCATCTCCTTATACATCGGGAGCACGCCGAGCATCTCGCAATAGAAGAGCAGCTTGCCGTTCATAAATGTCGTAGCGTTTCCGCCGGTGTCTGTCGAGGAGTAATCGGAGTTGAAAATGTCATATATTTTTTCGATGACACTCATGCTCTCGTCTGTCGGCCATACGACCTCGGGCTCGCCGTGCCCGTTCTGTGTGCTCATCGTCAGCCCGTAGCAGTAGAGGAAGTGAGACATAGCGTCGTAGTTGTCGCCGAGGCCGAGCCTGTCGGTGCCGGGAGTATAGACGTCGTCGGAGTTATAGTCGAACTTGGCAGCCTCCGCCATCTCCGTCATCTTGTCTACCGTCCACGTTCCGTCCTTGACGGCTTTATATGGGTATTCAAAGTTGAGCTCGTCGCAGAGGTCCTTGTTGAACATCGTGACCTGAACCGCGTAGTCGTCATAGTAATTGATGTCGCCGGAGAGGACGTAGAGCTTGTTGCCGTACATGGTGAACGTGTCTACGACCTGCTCATCCCACCACCTGTTTTTGAGGTTCATCGTTTCGAGCTCGTAGAAATTCATGAGATATCCGTTCGCCGCAAAGCCGATCTCATAATCGAGACGGCTCAGAACGACGTCAAACTCGGTGTCGCCCGCGGCGTCGTTTATCCTGACCGTCTCCGTTATGTCGTCAGTCGAGCCGCCCCAGACCGGCTTTATCGTTATGCCGAGCTTATCCTCCGTCTTTCTGTTGCGGTTGTAGATCGCGTTCGGCAGCGTCTCGGAGCTCGGCTCCTCATACCAGACCTCGTTTTCCTCGGTACCGCTGTAATGGTAGAAGTGCGAGCCGGGATTTGGCGAGAGCACCGTAAACTCGCGGCCCTTTACCGCCTCAAGCTGCTCCGCGGAATACTTGTTGAGCGCGTTCTGCAATGCCGAGAGCGAGGGATCGTAGTCTTCCTGCTCCGGCGGCTCGGTTCCGCCGCCGCCGTTCGGACTCTCTTTAGGTCCGCACGCCGCGAGCGACGAAACGATAAAGCACAGCGCAAAGCAGAGACACAGCAGCCGTCTTAATTCGTTTTTCATCGTTTTTCCTCCTTGTAAAACAGATTTTCGGTATTTTTCACACCCGGAACACTGTCTGCCGTTCGGTCCCGGCGTCACAGTCGTCATTGTATTTTTTACACAAAAATTATACTGCATCGGCTTACATATTGTTATTTTTATTTTATCACATAACGTTCGCAAACGAAAGACTCATGAGTGTGCTTTTCTTTTGAATACTTCGGTTATTTTTAGATGCGCCGCTTTGCAAATTGCCGTCCGGCAAAAGGGGAGGACCCCTTCGGCGCACGGCAGACGCGCCGAAGGGGTCCTCCCTCCGTATTTTCTCACGCTTTTATCCGGCGTCTTTTCTTTCGCCGCGGCGCCTTATGATGCCGAGCACCGCCTTAAGCGTGACGTTTATTATAAGTATGAGCAGCGAAACGAACGCCGCGCTCTCCATCAGCCTCTGCGCCTCGAACTGGTTTATCATCAGCGCGACGGGCTTCGGCGCGGGCGGCGCGAGAAACGACACCGCCGATATCGTCATCATCGAGTTGACGAAAAAGTACACGAACATCTCGCCGAGCGTGTACCTCACCTTCGGCAGGATAACGTCCCTCACGACTCTGAGTCTTCCGACGCCGAGCGTCATTCCGACCGCCTCGAGGTTCGGGTTTACCTTCGCGAGCGTGTTGTACATCATCAGATACGGCGAAGAGAAAAAGTGCATGGAATTGACCATCGCGACTATGAACACCGTGCCGTATATCGGCGAGCCGTGAAAGAATATGACGTATGAAAGGCCGAGAACGATGCCCGGTATCGCCATCGAAAGGATGGAGAAAAGGTGCACCCATCGGGAGAAAGCTCCGCGGACGCGCGAGGTCATGTACGCGCAGACAAATGAAAGCGCAGTTCCGAGAGCGGCAGCCAGGGCCGAATAAAGGAGCGAATTCATGAGAAATCCGTCGGCGCCCCGCTCTATCGTCCGCTTTATATGGTAAAGCGTCGGCGTCGGGTCGACGGGGTACTTCGTCTCAAACACCATAATGATGAACACGAGCACAGGCAGAAGCACGCATATCCCGAGCGCGGCGCAGAAAACGCACGCCGCCGAGTCCCTTGCGGGCGAGCGCTTCGGCATGACGGGCTCGGACACAAATCCGCTCTGTCCTCTGTCGGGAGTAAGGACGTCGACGAGAAAAGCGGCGACGGCGGGCAGAAGCAGAAACGCTCCGATCACGCTGCCGGAGTCGTAGTCTATCATGCCGACGGCGCGGTTATACATCAAAACCGAGAGCGTCGTCATCCTCCCGCCAACCATCAGCGGCACGCCGTAATCCGTCACTATCATCGTAAATACGGCGAAAAACGCCGAGATCAGCGTCTTTTTCAGATACGGCAGCGTTATTCCGAAGAATCTGCCCAACGCCGGTATCCCGAGCACCTCCGCCGCGCGGTACGTCATCCCGTCCTCATAGCGGAGGATCGCGGAGAACATGAGAAACGCGACGGGAAAGCTGTAGAGCACGGAGCCCGTCACGATGCCGGCAAAGCCGTATATTCCGCCCTCAAGTCCCAAAAGATTTGTTATTATCCCGTTCTTGCCGAGCAGGGCGACAAGCCCGAAGGCGTGCGAGATCGACGGTATGAGCATCGGCAGAACGAAGAGCGCGGCGAAAAATCCTCCCGCGCGCAGCCTCGTCCTGTAAATCGCGAGCGCCGCCGTAAGCGAGAGCAAAACGGAGATGACAGTCGCCGTCAGCGCCGTGACGAGCGAATTTTTCACCGCCGGCAGAAACTGCTCGGAGCGCACGACCTCAGATAAACCCGAGGGCGTGATGCGCGACAGCATCGAGATTATGGGGCAGACGATGCAGAACGCGAAGAACAGCACAAGAGAGACGTTTATTACCGTGACGGCGGCCGATGCGCGTCCCCGCTTCATTTTTCCTCACCTCCGCCCGTAAAACGCAGAAGCGAGTTTACCTTTGCCCGTATGTTGTCGAGCACGAACGTCTTTACATAGTCGTTCGCGGGAGACGCCGCAATGTTTTCCGGCGTGTCGAGCTGGCTTATCCGCCCGCCGTCCATTATCATTATCCTGTCCGAAAGCGCGAACGCCTCCTCCTGGTCGTGGGTAACATATATCATCGTCGTGCCGAACTCTGCCTGCAGCCGCTTGAGCTCCGTCCGCATCGAGAGCCTCGTCGCGACGTCGAGCGCCGACATCGGCTCGTCGAAAAGGACGATATCGGGGTTAAGCGCGAGCGTCCTCGCTATCGCGACGCGCTGCTGCTGCCCTCCCGAGAGCGAGCGCGGGTACTTGTCCGCGTGCTCCGAAAGCCCGACGGCGTCGATAAGGCTTTCCGTCCGCTTTTCTGCCTCCGCCTTCGGTATCCCGTTGAAGCGGAGCGCGTATCCGATGTTTTTCCGCACCGTCATATTCTCGAAAAGCGCGTAGTTCTGAAAAACGATGCCCATCCCGCGCTTGTCGGGACGGGCGTTCGTTATGTCCGCCCCGTCCTTTTCGACGGTGCCTTCATCCGGCGGCAGAAGTCCTATAAGTATGCGCAGAAGCGTAGTTTTCCCGCAGCCCGACGGACCGAGGATGGAGAGAAACTCTCCGTCCATGACCTCAAAATCGAGCGACCTTAAGACTTCGCCGCCGGTTTTGTAGCTCTTCGACAGTCCCCTTACCGAGAGCTTCGGACTCATTCGAACTTCCATTTCGCTCCGAGTCTCTCCTTCTCCGCGAGCGTATCGTTTGACATGTTGCCGTACTTTATGTTCTTCGGAAAGCCCTCGACCTCGGGCGCGAAATCCTTAAATATCTGGTCGGGGAAATAGCGCTCGTTGTCGGCGCGGCAAAGGTCGGTCGCAAGGTAGTTGAACACGTCCTTTACGCACTGCCTGTCTGCGCTCGAGGCAAGAATAGCGTTTCCGTACATGCTGTACGGTGAGCCCTCTTCAAAGAAGAGTATCTCAAGCTCAACGCCGTCGTTTATTTCAACGACCGCCTGCGACGTCATTCCGAGACCGACCGCGACCTCGCCCTGAACGAGGGCGTTCACGGGACCGGAGCCCGACGACGTGAACGCGAGCACGTTGTCCGCGAGCTTCTCGAAATATTCAAACGCCTTGTCCTCTCCCCACTCGTTCGTCAGCTGGCGCAGGAACATATATCCCGTACCCGAAGAATTGGGGTTCGGCATCGAGATCAGGCCCTTATATTCCGGGGCGAGCAGATCCTCATATGAGGTCGGCTTTTCTATCTTGTGCTCCGCGAGCACGGACGGGTTTATTATGACGCAGCCGCCGTTTTTGAGCTCGGGCGAGAACTTGTGGCTCTCGGGCACGATATCGTCAAGAAACGCCGAAAAATCGAATTTTATATCGTCGAGATTGGCGAGATAGTCCTCGCATTTATAAAGATACCCGTATTCCTCGGAGCAGATGATGTCGCAGGAGCAGTTTTCTCCCTCCTCGAGCACCTTTGCCGCTATCGTGCTTGAATTCATGTATTCGAGATCTATGTCGTAGTCTGGGAACTTCTTTTCAAGCTCCTCGAGATAAAATGCGTTCTTGTAGTCCTCGCCGCTCGTCCAGATGACGACCTTGTTCTCCGCCTTGCCGCCGCAGCCGGAGAGCAGCGCCGCCGCGGCGATACCGAGGACGGCGCCCGTGATGATTTTTCCGAATGTTTTGCCTGCTTTCATTTTAAGATTCTCCTTTTAATAGATTTTATATGACCTGTCGATGTCGCAAAGCTCGCGGAGCGTGTCTATCTCCGTGATATCGTCCTCCGCGCATTCGCGGACCTCGACCCGGTATTCGTCTTTGAACGCGCCGAACGGCACCATGTCCCAGAACTGCTCCTTCCCGCCGGGCAGCTCGTAAGCCTGCTTTATGTGACCCGCGAGCTTTTTGCCCGAGTCCTCGTCCCAGTACGATATGCCGACGACCTGATAGCAGTCGAGCCCTCCTATCTTCAGCCCGCTTATTATCCCGTCCTTCATCGTAAAGCACCAGTCGTCGGAGCGGCTCTTCTTTATCGCAAGATAATTCGAGGTGTAGTTGTACCTCTTTATTATCGCGGGATTTCTTATGAGAAGGTCCGCCTCGAAAACGTACGCGTTCTGAAGCAGGTATCTCGCGCACATCGCGGAGGAAATGTTGTTCGCCTCGTTGTACGCGGGATTTTCGAGAAATTTTATCATCGGGTATTTGTAGAGCAGCTGGTCGAACTGCTCGGCAAGGTAGCCGCGGACGACGTATATCTCTCCGATCCCGGCGGCGAGACACGCGTCTATGAGCCCGTCTATTATCCGCTGCCCGTTCACCCTCACGAGCGGCTTCGGCGTATTCAGCGTTATCGGCACGAGGCGCGAGCCGAAGCCGGCGGCGATAAAGACCGCCCTCTTCGCGCGGTACGGCTCGAGCGCCGACAGCCCCGCCGCCGTTATCCTGCCGTTTTCTATGTACCCCGCCTCGGAGAAATCCTTCACTATCCTGTTGACGGTCCCGAGCGAATGTCCCGTCTTTGCTTCGAGCATACGCTGCGTGACCGAGCCGCGCTCAACGGCGAGAGCCTCGAGCACCTCAAACTGCTTTCTTGTAAGTGTGCCTGCCACTTTTTCATCCTCCGCGGCGTTCGTTTTCCGCGTATTTTTCATCTGTTGTTGAACAAGAGTATAGCACCGTGAACGCCGTATGTCAAGAATATTTTTATTAAATTATTTTTAATTCTTTTTTAAATTTGTCTTAATTTTCGTTAATTTAAGCACGTTATTCGTGCGAAAATCTGCAATATTTTTGTAAAAACCGCCCGCTCGCATGCTGTCCGGCTTTGGCGTCAGTGTCCGTTCTCCCGTTTTTCGGCTGCGCGCCTGATGTTCAAGTTTACACCCAAAGGCAAAGAAAAATATGCGGCGGCTCCCTGCAAAGCGCGGCAAAACAGAGGCCTTTAAAAGCGCCAAAAAGCCCGTTCATTTTCGTCTGCCGCAAAACAGCCGAAAATAAACGGGCTCCGATGGCGCCGTTTTTTTATTTTTATCTCCCGCGAAGTCCGGTTCCGTCAAACGACGGTATAAAGCTCTCGCCGACGGCGCCGCCCTCCTGTATGAAGCCGTTCTTCACCCCTATCCCGACGGCATAGTCAACGACGCGGTCGTATTCCTCATCCGTCACCGTGCGCGCAAGCTCGGGGTAAGGCAGCTCCCCCATCGGAGTATACTGGTTCATTATGCTTATGTAGACACCGTCTCCGAAGCGGTCGTGTATGTATCTTATCACCTCGATGCTGTCGTCGGTGTGTCCCGGCAGGACGAGATGGCGCACTATCATACCCCGCGTCATGATCCCCTCCGGAAGCTCGCCGCCGCCCGAGAAACGGGGCTCACCCACCTGACGGAACATCTCGTCGAGCGCGCATTTTGCCGCCGCGAAGTAGTCGGGGGCGTGCGAATACCTCGCCGATAGCTCAGAGGAAACGTACTTGAGATCGGGAAGATATATATCTATGAGCCCGTCGAGGCGGGAGAGCGTCTCCACCCTTTCATACCCGCCAGAATTCCACACGACGGGGATGAACAGCCCCCGCATCTTTGCCTTCCCGACGGCATCCGCCACGGTCGGCGTGAAGTGCGTCGCCGTAACGAGGTTTATGTTGTTCGCGCGCTCTTCGTCCTGAAGGCGCAGAAACACATCCGCGAGCGCGTCCGCATCGAGAGGCATCCCGCCCTCTCCGCGCGATATCGACCTGTTCTGGCAGAACACGCAGCCGAGAGGACATCCGACGAAAAACACCGCTCCCGAGCCTTTCCTTCCGCCCTCCGTCACCTCGCCCGAGATGCAGGGCTCCTCCCACATGTGGAGCGCCGCCCTCGCAGCGTACACCTGCGTCCCCATCCCGCACGCGCCTGTCTTTACCGTCCTGTCGACGCCGCACATGCGGGGGCAGAGCGTGCAGCTTTTGTATATGTCCATATATGTCAAGTCTCCGCGTCGCACAGAAACACCGCCGCGCCCGCGTCTATCCGCCGTATCCTGTTCCCATGGAACTCAACGATGTCGCCCGTCAGCTCACCCGAAAGTATGCGCGACGCCGCAAGCTCAAGCTTCGGTATTATGTCCGATGTGACGGGGCACGTCCCGTGCGAAGGGTAGACGAGGTCAAGTCTCCCCTCATCCCTCATTTTGCCGAGCATTTTCATCCCCGCAAGATACGCATGCATCTCGCGCTGCGGGCCGAACATGAATATGCTCCCGTCCTGAACGGGGTCCCCGCCGTAGATCACCCGGTCCCGGATGTCGAGCACCGTTATGCTCCCCGGGGTGTGGCCGGGCACATGTATTATCTCAAGCTCGCGTCCGCCGAGATCTATCCTGTCGCCGTCATAAACGGGGACAAATCTGCCCTCTCTCCCCTGCGATTTATAGAAATTCACCGCCTCCGACGGATGCATATAAAATTCCCCGAACTCGTGTACCGAGCCGATGTGGTCGGGGTCGGCGTGCGTCGTCAGAAGCTCTACGGGGAGCTCCGTTACGCTCTCCGCCGCCTCGCGCGCGTCATGCACCGTCATGCCCGAATCTATGAGAAGGGCCTTTTTGTCTCCCGCAAGCAGAAAGAAGCGGACGCCTCCGTCCTCGAACTGCCATGTCCTCTCGTCGATCTTTCTTATTTCCAAAACAGACCTCCTTTTTCAAAAACCGCGCCGCGGGGCTCCCGCGGCGCGTCATTCATCTTGTGCTTTTCTGCTCGCTCACGGTCCTGCCGAGCGCAGACTCTATTTTTTTGACGGTTCCCGAAAGCGCGCTCCCCACAGTTGAGCGGCTCTCGGAAATTTCGAGCTCCTGCCCCCTCGAGATTATTCCGCCCTTTATGACCCAAGCGATAATGTTGACGGATGAGTCGTTGTACGTTGCCTTAAGGTAACCGACGTCTCCGAGCGGGACGCCTGTCTTTTCCCACACGCTCTCGCCCGACATCATGAATTTTTCTCTGTATCCTTCTTTGTGAAGAATATCACGGATGATATCCCTCGCGTCATAATACCCGCATCCGAATGAAAACCTAAAAGACGAGCGAGACATTGCGGTAAAACCTCCTTTTTTGTCAAATGCGGCCTGAAAAAAACGCGGCGCATCTATATGCTGTTAATTCATAATATCACCGTTGTAAGAATATGTCAATAGCATTTGATAAAAATTTTGTCGTTTTTCGTGCAGAAAAAATTTACCGCCGCTGCCCTCCCGGGCGAGTCGGCGGCTTGATAAAATGTTTTATATCCTGAAGCACTTCTGTATCGCCTTCGGATGGCCAAGGACATAGATGGAGTCGCCTTCCTCGAACACAGTCTCGGGCGTGATGTTCATGTTCAGCTTGCCGTCGTCGCGGTACGCAAGAATGTTGATTTCGTACTTTTTGCGTATGTCGAGCTCGATTACCGTCTTCCCGTCCCACTCGCGCGGGATCGAGACCTCGAAAATCGCGTACTCGCCGTCGAGCTCCACATAATCGAGCACATTGTCGGACGTGCATCTTATCGCCGTCCATGCGGCGAGCTGTTTTTCGGGATAGACGACCTCGTCGGCGCCGCATTTCAGAAGGAATTTCTCCTGAACTCCGCGCGAGGCGCGCGCTATGACCTTCTTCGCGCCGAGCTCCTTTAATAAAGACGCCGTTTCGAGCGAGTTTTGAAAATTGTCCCCGATGGCGACGATGCAGGCGTCAAAATCCCGCACGCCGAGCGAACGCAGAAACTGCTCGTTCGTGCTGTCCCCTATCTGCACGTTTGTGACGTATGGCAGAATGGCGTTCGCCCTTTCCTCGTCGACGTCGACTGCCATGACCTGATGATTGAGCTCCGAGAGCTTTCTCGCTATATGCGTGCCGAACCTTCCGAGCCCTATTATAAGAACCGATTTCATTTTGATTTCCTCCCCTTATTTTATCCTACCGTTATTTTTTCCTGCGGGTAGCGCTGTGTTCCCGTGCTGCCCGATATCGCCGCAAATATGAGCGTCAGCCCGCCGACGCGGCCGCAGTACATCAAAAGAATGAGTATCGCGCGCGACAATGCGCCGAGAGACGTCGTTATCCCGAGCGTCAGCCCGACCGTGCCCACGGCGGACGCCGTCTCAAACAGGCACGTCATGAGCGGCAGTCCCTCGACCCTGCTTATAATGCAGCCGCCGCCGATGAAGAGGACGAGATACATCGTCAGCACCGTCGCCGCGTTTTTGACGACGTCGTCCGATATCCTGCGTCCGAAGAAGTGCGCGTTCTCCCTGCGCCTGAAGACCGACACCGCGTTGCCGAGCAGCACCGCGAGCGTCGTCGTCTTCATGCCGCCCGCCGTCGAGCCGGGCGAGCCGCCTATCAGCATCATTATTATCATGAGCGCGCAGCCAACGCCCGTCATCGCCGCGAGGTCAACGGTGTTGAAGCCCGCCGTTCTCAGCGTGACCGACTGGAAAAGCGACGCGAGGACGCGTTCCTTCGGCGCGAGCCCCGACAGCTCGAAGAAGAAAAAGTACAGTGCAGGCAGAATTATCAGCGCCGCCGTCACCGAAAGGACGACCTTGCTCTGCATTTTGTACCTTGAGAGGCGGAATTTGTTTTTCCTCACGTCGTCCCAGGTCGAAAAGCCTATGCCGCCGATAACGATCAGCAGCATTATCGTTATGTTCAGTGCGGGACTGCCGACAAACGTCGTCAGCGACGAGAATTTGCCGTTGATGCCGCAGAGGTCGAAGCCCGCGTTGCAGAACGCGGAGATCGAATGGAAAATACTGTACCATATCCCGCGCAGTATGCCGAACTCCCGGCAGAATGTAGGCGCGACCGCGACGGCGCCGCAGAGCTCGAACACCGCCGTCATCTTTATTATAAAGCCTGTCAGCTCGACGATTCCGCCGACCTTTTCGGCGGAGATCGAGTCCTGCATGATGCTGCGCTGACGCAGCCCTATCCTCTTTCCGGAAACCGTCGATATCGCGACGGCGACTGTCACAACGCCCATTCCCCCCGTCTGTATCAAAAGAAGGATGACAGCCTGACCGAACTCGGACCAGTATGTAGCCGTGTCCTGAACGACAAGACCCGTGACACAGAGCGCGGACGTCGCCGTAAACAGCGCGTCGCCGAAGCTCGTCCATTTTCCGTCCCGCGAGGAGACAGGCAGCATGAGAAGCAGCGCGCCGAGCAGTATCCCCGCCGCAAAGCCGATTATGATTATCTGTGAAGATGAAAGTTTTCTGTTTGCTTTCTCCATCTTTCCTCTCTTTGCTCCTTTAAAAAGTCACCCGGGCAAAACCGCCGTTCTCAAAATATCGCAGGCGACGGGAGTGTAGAACATCTCCCGGACGCGCGCGGGGTCCTTTGTCCCGGCGAGTATCCACATCAGCTTTGAATACACCGCCTCTGTTGTCATGTCGTATGCCTCAAGCACCCCGGGGTCGTTTTTCAGCCTGCTGCCGACGCGGTATATGCCGAGGTCGGAGCCCTCGCTCTCGACCTGCGTCGTCAGGACCGCAAATCTTCCGCGCGCGCACCAGGTAGAGATGCAGTCGCGGAAGCCGCCCGCCTCGGGCAGCCCGCCGACGCCGAAGCTCTCGATGATGACGGCGTCGTTTTTCGAGAACATGAAGTCGAGCACCTCGCGCCCCATGCCGGGAATGAGCTTCACGAGCGATACGTTTTTGTCGAGCTTCTCAAAGAAGATGGGGCTCTCGCCCGAGGGGCGCGTTATGTAGCGGAAGAGCATCCCGTCGCGGATGACGCCGAGCTCCGGGTAGTCTATGCTCTCGAACGCCGCAAAGCTCTTTGTCCGCTTCTTTTTCGCCCGCGTGCCCGCTATGACCTTGTGGTCGAAAACTATCGACACACCGGGCATATCGTTCACGGCGCAGAGGAACGCGTCGTAAAGGTTCTCCCTCGAGTCCGTCGTGTCAAACGCCATCGGCTTCTGCGCGCCGGTAAGGACGACGGGCTTGCCGCCGTTCTGTATCATGTACGAGAGCGCCGCCGCCGTGTACGCCATCGTGTCGGTCCCGTGCGTCAGGACAAAGCCGTCGTAGTCGTCGTATCTCTCTTTTATGGCGCGCACCATGATCTGCCAGTGATCGGGCGTCATGTTCGTGCTGTCGAGCGACAGAAGCCCCATGCAGTCGACGTCGCAGAGCTCGCGGACGCCCGGCGTCGACCGCAGAAGCTCCTCCGCCGAAAGTCCCGGCGAAAGCCCGCTCTCCGTCGGCTCCGAGGCGATCGTGCCTCCCGTACCTATAAGCAATATCCTTTTTCTCATCTTTGCCTTTGCCTGTCCTGTTCAATTCCCGCCCCGCCGCGAAAAGAGACACACGCATTCCACATGGGCTGTTCTCGGGAACATGTCTACCGGGGTGACGCTTTCCGTCCGAAACGTTCCCGAAAGGCGGGCGGCGTCTCTCGCGAGGGTCGCGGGGTCGCAGGAAACGTACACTATGCGGCGCGGCGCGCTTTTGCAGAGGGTGTCGAGCAGCTTTTTTCCGCACCCGGCGCGGGGAGGGTCGAGAAAGACGACGTCCGCGCCGCCCCCGTACTCCGCGGCGTCCCCGCAGACAAATTCGGCGGACACGCCGTTCATTTCTGCATTCTCTTTTGCATCCTCCACGGCGGAGGCGTTTATCTCCATGCCGAAAAGTCCGCATCCCATCCGCTTTGCCGCCGCGATGCCTATCGTGCCCGTCCCGCAGAAAAGGTCCGCCGCAAGCTCGCCGCGCGACAGCTCCGCAAGCTCGACGGCGCGCGCGTAAAGCAGCTCCGCGCCGTCGTGATTTACCTGATAAAACGACGCCGGCGATATCTTGAAGCGGCAGCCCGCAAGCTCATCGTATATCGCATCGTCGCCGCACGCGTGAATGTATTCGCCGCCCGAATAAACGTATGCGCTCGCAATAAACGGAAACCTCTCCGCCGCACGCTCCGCCGCCGCGCGCAGCGCGGCTTTCCCGCCGCCGTCTCCGTCGGCGCGCAGGATCAGCATCGTTCCGTGCGCGGCACGGCGCACCGTTATCGCGTAAAGCCCCGGCACGTTTTCCGATGAAAGATACGCCCTTATTTCGTCCGTCTCCCCGTCGTGCAGCCGACAGCGCGCGCTCCCGACGATTTTGTGCGTCATGCGCGCGTAATACCCGCTTTCTCCGTCCGAAACGGGGACCGTGACCTTCGAGCGGACCGCGTCCGGACCCGCCGTAAGAAACGGCTCCGGCTCGATATTGAGCCCGCATTTTTTCATTGCCGTGCGAATATAGTCCGCCTTGACCGAAAGCTCGTGCTCGCAGCTCACATGGCGGAAGAGGCATCCGCCGCACCCCGCCTCAAACGCCTCGCAGTCCGGCTTTTGCCTGTACGGAGACGGGGAGAGCAGTCCCACCGTCTCCCCTTCGTAAAACGAGCCTCGTTTCTTTTTTATCTCCACATCGGCGACGTCGCCTTCAACGGCGCCGGGAACAAGAACGACGACGCCGTCCCCGGTCCTTGTGACGCCCGCCCCGAGATTTGTCGTCGCCGTTATGCGCGCGCCCGAAAGAAGCCCGCCCATATATCCCCCTTAACATTTTTAACGTTCGCTTTGTGAACAATCCGTTAATTTTGACGCATTTGTCTTGTAAACACTGCGCGAAAAATATATAATATCGTTTGTAAACGGTTTATCCTATCATCATTATCTGCATTATACTATTACCGTGCCGCCGTGTCAAGCGCGCGCGGAGAGAAAGGAGGGGAGGAGTCGTGGAAATTAAGCGCCGTCACGCCGTGCATGAGCACAGTGCGAATCACGACCCCGATATTTTTCTTCATTCGCTCGACGAGATAACGCCCGACCAGCTCGGGAAAGTCGTAATAACAAGCCGACGCCGGGGCTCCGACCTCGTCTCCTATATAATAGAGCGCATCATATATTTCATCGCAGTCGCGATCTTCGTCGTCTGCATCTCAGCGCTTGCGAAATCGCTTTGGGAGCAGTTCTCGGGCGAGTTCTACTACCGCCAGATGACGGATATGTATTCGGCGAGCCACCTGCTCGGAGGCGAAGGAACGGACGGAACGACGCCGTCCGTCAGCGCGCTTTCGGCGTCAGGCACATCCGACCCGTTCGTCGCCGGAGTCTCCCAGCCCGACCCGGGCATAAAGATAGAGGTCACGGAATATAACGAGACGGTCGAGGAGCTTAAGGCCTCGATAGCGTCCCTGAAGCGCCGCTATCCCGACATCTACGGCTGGATCTATATCGAGGACACGAATATCGACTACCCGGTCGTTAAAGGACCTGACAACGACTATTATCTGAAGCACGCCTTCACGGGCGAGCCCCTCTCCGTCGGTGCAATATTTACCGACTGCACCCTCAACGACTATATCCTCGACAACTACAACACCGTTATATACGGCCACAATCTGAACGGCGGCTCGATGTTCAACCACGTCATGAAGTTCGCCACCGACGAGGAATTTTTCAACACCCATAACATTTATATCTACACCCCGACAGGGCTCTACGAGTTCGAGCCGTTCAACATCAGCGTCTTCTCCTATAAGTTCCAGTATTTCCGCACATGGTTCGCGGACGGGGACGATTTTCTCTCCTTTATCGACAGCATGCTTGAGGCGCCGATATACAAAAAGGACCTCGAATTCACCGCCGACGACAGAATAGTCACGCTCTCCACCTGCACGAAGCTCGGCATACGCACGCTGCGCTACTGCCTGCAGGCAAAGCTCATCCGAGCAATCGAATGACCGGCATCATGAACATCGTGCTTTTGTGCCCCGTATGCGGCGGCGCGCTCGCCCGGGAGGAGCACGCGTTCGTCTGCCCGTCGGGTCACACATACGACATCGCCGCCTCCGGGTACTGTAATCTCCTGCGCCCCGGCAGGCAGCGCAACAAGACCTCGGGCGACGACAGGGACATGGTGCGGGCGCGGAGCGAATTTCTCGGCGCCGGTTACTACTCCCCCGTCCTCGATTTTGTCGCCGAAACGGTCGGCGCTCTTACAAACGGTACGCCCGCCGTCATGATAGACGCCGGCTGCGGGGAAGGCTTTTACACGAACGGCGCGGCGGCACGCTGCCCGTCTTTATCGGTGCTCGGCATAGACGTTTCAAAGCACGCCGTTGACGCCGCCTCAAAGGAGGCGCGGCGTGAAGGCG
>CANQYV010000050.1 GCA_947628165.1 uncultured Clostridia bacterium
TCAAACGCGGCGTTGCTCAGGTCGAAATCGTAATAGATTATATCCGGGTGGTACTTGTTCATGATCTCCATCGAGATATCGAACCACTTTCTCACATGCGCCTCGGTCTTATCTCCGCCTGTGCCGTAAAGCTCCGAATACTTCTTATCGGCGACATCTGTGCCGACGCCCGAGGCGTCGTCAAAGAACCAGTCGTTTTCGGCAAAGTGGTTCGATATGCCGAACTTCATCCCCTTTGCCTTGACTGCTTTTTGGAGATTTGATATGTAATCTATTCCCGCGAGGTTGACCGAGCTGTACGTCGTCTGCACGTCGGAATCGTATAGCGCAAACGAGTCGTGATGGATGCCGACAGGCATAACATATTTTGCGCCGGCGTTATAAAAAAGCTCCGCCCAGCTCTCCGCCATGTTTTCCGACGTGCCCTTTTTCAGCGCTTCGAGAAAATCCGGAATAAAATCCTTATATCCGAATTTTTCCGCCCCGCCGTATGTTCTTTTGTGATAGGCATAAATATCGCTGCCGCCGTATGCGCTCGTGCCCTTCATGTACATCCAGTGCCCGTACCACTCGTCGCCGTACGCTGGTATCGAGTATATGCCGTAGTGAATGAATATCCCGAATTTCGCGTCGCGCCACCATTCAGGCGTACCGTAAAGGTCGAGATTGTCGCGCGTGTATGTTATATCCTCGCGTTCCGCCATCTCATATTCTCCGCTGCCGTCATCCGCTGCAAACGATTCGGTCTCGGATCCGGAAACCGTCCCGCCTGTCTCGCTCCCGTTTCCGCCGCGGCCTCCGCATGACGCAAGCGTCGGAAGCATCATTGCTGCGGCAAGCAGAGCCGTCAGGCGCTTGCACATATGTCTTTTATACATCTTGTTTTATCCTCCCGGTATTTCGCGTCCGCATATCAAACGTAAGCAGGCGCGGAGCTATTTTTCCCGCAATTATATTTTATCATCGGGGAGGACACATTTCCACATATATTCTTTCGGTTTTTAAATGAAAATGACGTTTATTTTTATATTCTTTGTCCGCCGGGTCACGGACCGACAGCCACAATCGGGTCATGCCCGAGCTCCGAAAGAGACATGGAGACCGACGCAAGATAGTCCGCCCTGTAATCCCTCGGATTTGAGCCGAAATGCTCTCTGAATGCCTCCGTAAAATAATTTCTGTTGCCGAAGCCCGTCATATAGCAGATCTCCTTGACCGAAAGGTTCGTTGACTTCAGCAGATTTGCCGCCGCGTCAAGCCTGATCTGGCGCAGATACACAGAAAATCCCATCCCCATCACGGTTGAAAACACATGCGAAAAGTATGCCTCCGAAAGTCCCGACAGCCCCGCCGCGTCTGAAAGGGTTATGTGCTCGTGATAGTGATTTTTCGCGTAGATAATGGCGCTTCTTATCGCGGAGTCGCCCGCCGAGCCGTGCTTTTGCATCTCGATCCTGCGCACGACGCGGATGCATATGCTTTCAATGATATTGCGCATTTCGAGCTCGTACATCGGTCTCTTCCCCGAGAACTCGTCGGTGAGGCGTTCGAGCTCAGAGTTGATCTCATCAAACATCGCGTCGTCAAAATCGACCGCTATCGGCTCTGTGCAGGAGTAAAGGTGCGAGATGAGGAGCTCGCTTAACCGCTCGGAGCGGAACTGAACGCAGAACATTTGAAACGATTCGTTCTCGGAGAGCGAATATGTGTGATAATCCGCCGGCGTTGTGATGAACAGCATACCGCGCTTTATGGGATATGAGACGTTGTTTATTTCGTATGAGCCGGAGCCCGAAATGATGAACTCAAGCTCCCAGAATCTGTGATAATGGATCCTGTTGTTGTACCAGAACCAATAGTCTGCGTTAGTCTTTGTCGCAGCCATCCCGGAAATATCGTAATATGTGGGCTGCTCTACAAATTCGGCCTCCGAATATCGAATAGACATGACACGATCCCCAAAGAAAAAAGCTATTATGTTTTTATTTTATCACCTGTTTTGCCGTCTGTCCATATTTCATGCGTTTTTTCGGTTATTTTTATCTCGCATGTTTTCGCATGATTTTTCATCATTTCACTGGAATGACGTCCGCAAATGATGTATAATTGATATATGGCAAAAAACGCGCCTGCCGAGCTCAAAGCGGGGCGCATCATTTGGGAGATCTCATATGGACATCCTTGACCTTTCGGGAACGTGGGAATATATGACGGACAGAGACGGAGTGCTCGACGTCTCGGACTTTTTTGCGGAAGGGCCTTTTTCCCTTCCGGGAACGACGTGCGAAAACGGCATCGGCAAAAAGCAGGAGCCCTATGATTCTCTTACAAAAGAGGCCGTCCGCGCGCCGCGCGAACGGTTTGAATATGTCGGCGTGCTTTGGCTCCGGCGAGACGTTCTGATCCCGGAGGCAGTGTCGGGGAAATGCGTGCGCGTTTTTCTTGAACGCGTAAACGTATGCTCTTCGCTTTTTTGGGACGGCGTGCGCGTCGGCAGGCCCGTACTCGGGCTTTCGACGCCGCATATTTATAATGTTTCCCGCATACTTACGCCCGGCAGACATACATTGACCGTGCGGCTCGACAACAGAAATCTCATAAATTTCGGCGACATGGCAAGCGCCTACAGCATAGACACGCAGGGGCTGTGGTGCGGCATCGTCGGCAAAATCGAGCTTCGGGCGGAGGATGTCTTTCACATTGAAAATGTGCAGATCTACCCGGAGACGGGCGGCGCGCTCGTCAGACTGACGCTCGCCTCTGACATTTTGCATCCGTATGACCGCCGCACAGCCTCGGTCAGGCTTACGGTATGCGGCCCGTCGGGACATGTCATCTCTGATGAGGTCTTCTCGCGCACGCTTTTTAATTCCCACCAGCCGGAATCCTTCAGGCTTTGCTTTGACGCGCCGGAATGGGATGAATTCTCCCCCGCCCTCTGCACGCTCCGAGCCGATGTAAGCTTCGGATGTGTGAGCGATACAAAATCCGTCCGGTTCGGGAACAGAATTGTCGCGGTGAAGGACAAGCTCATGACCTTAAACGGCCGCCCGCTTTCCCTGCGCGGAACAATAGACTGCGCGCAGTACCCGCTCACAGGGTATCCGCCGTTTGACATTTCCGTCTGGCGGAAAAACTTTGAAACGGTAAAATCTTACGGTCTGAACCATGTCAGATTTCATGCGTGGTGTCCCCCGGAGTGCGCATTTGACGCAGCCGACGAGGCGGGAATATACCTCTCCGTTGAGATGCCGCTGTGGATAAACCGCGATATCTGCGGACTTGATTACGGCGACGACGCGATACATGACGTCTTCTATCCTCACGAAGCGAGGCTCATCTCGAAGACATACGGCAACCACCCGAGCTTTATCATGTTTTCAAACGGCAACGAAACGATGGGGGATCTTGGTCTGCTCTCGGACATAACGAGGATGATGAAATCATACGACCCGCGCCGCCTTTACACAGTGACCTCGAATTTCGACCACCCCGTCATCGACTGCGAGGATTACACAAGCGCCTCCGACATAGGCGGGATGCCTGTCCGCATACAGAACATTCATGACAAGGTCGCGGCGTCGACAGGGACAGACTATTCGGAGGCGGTAAAAAACACGCCCGTTCCGATTGTGACATTTGAAGTCGGGCAGTACTGCTCGTTTCCCGACGTCGACGTGATATCAAAATACAAAGGCAATATGCTTCCCGTTAATTTTGACGCGATAAAAAAACACATGACAGAGCACGGCGTTTACGGCAGGCTGAAGGAATACGTCCACGCCTCGGGACGGCTCGCCGCGATGCTGTATAAGGAAGATATCGAGGCGGCGCTGAGGACGCACGGTCTCGGCGGGTTCCAGCTGCTTTCGCTTGCTGACTACACCGGGCAAAGCACGGCTACCGTCGGCATGCTTGACGTATTCTATGATTCAAAAAATTTCATTACTCCCGATGACTTCCGGCGGTTCTGCTCGCCCGTAGTGCCGCTTTTCCGTGCCGGACGGATCTTCAAAACGTCTGATACTCTCGAGGCGGAGCTCGATCTTTATGATTTCGGTCGTATGCCGATATCGGACCCCGAATTTCATCTGACGCTCCGCGACGGTGACAATGTATTCTTCGAAATCACGACGAAAAAGCGCCGCGTCACAGTTCCGCTCGGCGCCATAACGCGTCCGACGGCGCTTTCTGTCACGCTCTCCGTCTGGCAGTATTCAAACTCATGGCGCGTTTTCGTTTATCCCGATGATGACGCTCCGGCTGTCGAAATCATCTCGGACAGGGATGCGCTCGAAAGATTAGCCGAAGACGGCGGCTTTGCAGTCGTATCGCCGACTCTCTTCTCCGACGTCGTAAAGGGCAGCTTCATCCCCGTTTTCTGGTCGCCCGTCCACTTCCCCACAAACCGCCCGAGCGGCGCGATAATAAACAGCCGCCATCCGCTGCTCGCGGGCTTCCCGACCGAGGATATACCTGATTATCAGTGGAAAACGCTGCTCGACAACTCAAACAGCGCCGATATATCGGGAATCCGAGACGTCGATCCCATCGTTGAGCTCGTGCCGAATTTTGTTGACTGTACGCCGCGCTCGCCCCTGTTTGAGGCTTCCGTCGGCAAAGCGCGCGTCCTCGTGTGCGGCTTTGACCTTTCGCAAAACGACCCGCCGACGGTATGTATGAGGCGGTGCATCAGCGAATATGCCGCCTCCCGCGCGCTCATTGACAATGGGGGCTGGCCCGGGAATAATTAATAAGAATCAGGGCTGCGTAACGCGTCGGAGCATTATGCAGCCCTGATTCTGTTTATTTCATATCACTGTCTTATGTCCGCGACAGAGCCCTGAAGCACAAGCTCCGCTTCAAGCATTGTGACGCCCGGCTCGCCCCCTCCCGAGAGGCGCTTCATAAGTGTCATGACTGTCGCTCTTGCGATCTTTTCGATAGGCTGAACGACGATGGTGAGCTTCGGCGTAAGCACGCGCGCGATCTCGAGGTTGTCAAAGCCCACGAGGGAAACATCCTTTCCTATCGTCAGTCCGCGCTCCTTTACGGCGATAACGGCTCCCGTCGTTATATCGCTGTTAGTAGCAAGGATCGCCGTCGGCGGCGCTTCGGAATCGAGCAGCTCGGACGTGAGCGCATATCCCGAGTGCATATCGAATGTGCCCGATTTTATATATTGCAAGTCGACGTTCAGTCCCGCGTCACAGAAGGCGCCGTAATATCCCTTCAGGCGCTCGCGCGCCGTATATGCCGACATCGGACCGTTTATAATGCCTATGCGCGTATGCCCCATTGAAATAAGATGGGATACTGCCTCGGCGGAAGCGCGCGCATTGTCTATCAAAATAAAATCGCGCGGCTTACCGTCTATGAACTGGTCCAGATATATTATCGGAACGTCTGTATCTCCCCCCTCGTCGGCGGACGTGTTCACGGGTGCTATTATAAGCGCGTCGACCTGCTTGTCAAGAAGAAAGCGTATTTTTTTCTCTTCGAGCTCCGGGTCAGACCTGTAGTCACAGACGATCGCGCTGTAGCCATGTTCCTCAAGCGCATTTTCTATCTCCGACACAAGCTCCGTAAAAAAAGCAAAACGGAGGTCCGGGATAAGAAGTCCGACCGTGCCGCTTCTGTTTGTGCGCAGGCTGCGGGCGATGGTATTGACCCTGAAATTGGTCTCTTTTATCGCGCGGTCTATCGACTCCTTGTTTTTTTCCTTTACGGTGACACCGTTAAGATATTTTGAAACGGTCGCCGCCGAGACCCCCGCTATTCTTGCGACTTCCTTGATATTAGCCATATTCTTCCCCTGCCCGACGCAAAAATGATTCCAAGTTACGAGTCGATGATATCATGTTAAAATGAAGATGTCAACATGTCAACGGCTTTTTTCGCGTTTTGCCGTCTTGCGGGGAAAAATGTATCCTTGAAAATGCAAAAACGGGTGCCCGCCTCGGGGCTGCCCGTTTTGTTTATGTACAGTCGTTTTTCAATGTCCGCGCGCTTATTTCCAAAGCTCGCGCCAGTCCTCTGCTCCCTCCCAAAGGAACACCTGACCTTTGACGAGGCGGCAGTTTTTGTCCGCGCGGCGTATCGTCTCCATCTCGTCCTCCGTCAGCGGGTCGGAACAGACGCAGTCGAGGTTCGACTTATACTGCGCCTCCTTGACGGAAAACGGTATCGGCGCGGCTCCCGACTGAACCGACCACTTGAGGCACACGCACGCGGGGTGGACGCCGTGCGCGTCCGCGATCTTCACGATCTCCTCCATCTGCATCGCCGCGATGTCCTCCGACGTGCGGTCGCGCTCGGGACGGGAGGGCGAGCCGAGCGGGCAGAAGCCGATGGGTCTTATGCCGTGTTCGAGGGCATATCGGAACAGCTCCGGCTGCTGATGCGCCGGATGGAGCTCCATTTCGAGCGCCGAAGGCATGATCTCCATCCGAGGCAGCGTCGCCTCGAGCTTCGACACCGTCATGTTTGAAATGCCGATTGCTTTGATGAGCCCGCGGCGGCAAAGCTCCTCGCACTGCCTGTACGTCGAGATAAATTCATCTGCCGAAAACGGCTTTGAATCGGGATTCCTCGCGTCACCGTCGCAGCCCGGCGCGTGATAGTTCGGGAAAGGCCAGTGGATAAAGTAAAGGTCGAGATACGAAAGCCCGAGAGCGTCAAGCGAGCGTTCGCACGCCTCGGCGACGCAGCCGTGATGGTCGTTCCACACCTTCGAGGTAACGAACAACTCTTCCCTCTTTACAACGCCGTCGGCAAAGAGCCTGCCGAGCGCGCCGCCTATCTCGCGCTCGTTGCCGTAGACCTCGGCGCAGTCTATGAAGCGGTAGCCGTACTTCACGGCGCCGTAGACGGCGTTTGCAATTTCCTCAGCAGTATATTTGTCCGAGCCGAACGTTCCGAGCCCGATGGCGGGCATTTCGGCGCCGTTTCTGAGTTTGTATGTCGGTGCCTTCATGATTACTTCCCCGGGAAGGTCACCGCGACTTTGCCGCATTTGCCCTCTGCCATAAGCGCGTAAGCCTCTCCCGCGCGCTCGAGCGGAAATTCATGCGTGATAAGGTCCTCGGGATGTATGCCCCATCTGACGAGCAGCTCGACAAGCTCCTCCATCTTCCAGAGGCTCGTGACCCATGAGCCGTATATCGTCTTCTGCCCGTGAATGATGTCGGGGCTCGGCGTGAAAGAGCACGTCCCGCCCTCGCCGACAAATGCGATCTTGCCCCACTCGCGCGTGCCCCTTATCGCGAGCACGCGGCCGGGGTCAGACGCGGACGAGTCTATGGCGCGCTCGCACCCGTGACCGCCCGTGACCGAGAGGATGTTGTCGAGCGCCGTGTCGTCGGATTTAAAGACGTAGTCGGCAAGACCGAGCTTTTTGCATAATTCTATCCTGTAGTCGTTCAGCTCGACGCCGATCAGAGTCTTGGCTCCCATCGCGCGGCAGAGCATCAGCGCCGCGAGCCCGACGGGACCGAGCCCCGTGACGAGCACGGCGTCAGCCCCCGAGACGCCTATCTTGTCTATCGCCTCATATACGGTCCCGAAGCCGCACGCGACCTGCGCGCCGTCCTTGTACGTCAGCTCGTCGGGCAGAAGGATCAGATCCTTCTCGTCGCAGAGGATGTAGGGCGCCATGCCGCCGTTTCTCTGCCAGCCGTATGCCGCGCGGTATTCGCTCTTGCACGATATGTAATATCCGCGGCGGCAGTCGTAGCAGACGCCGCAGCCCGAGATGTGATAGACGATAACGCGGTCGCCGACGTGGAAGCGGCGGCATCCCTCGCCCTCGCTGACGATAACGCCGCACGGCTCATGCCCCGCTATCATCCCGGGGATGTAGCCCTCGGCGCCCTTGCCCGTGTGCTCGCGGTAGATGCAGCGTATGTCTGAGCCGCAGATCGTCGTCGCCCTCGTCTCAACGAGCACCTGACCGTGACCCGGCACGGGCACGTCAAATTCGCGGAGCTCGACCGTCGAGTTCCCGGGCAATATCGCGCCCTGCATCTTTTCCGGTATCTTGTTTTCTGCCATGTTCGTTTTTCCTCCGTTTTTATTAATAAAGGATCAAAGGACAGTCTTTCAAAAAAGAAAATCTAAAACGATTTACTTTTTCGTCTTAATTAAGGCACACATCGATGTGTGCCCTTTTCTTCGAGACAAGAATATCACAAAAGCACGCCCTTGTCAACAGAAAAAGAATAAAATTTTCGTCTTATTTTTCGGCGCTTTTCCTGTATTCGCTCGGGGAGCAGCCCTTATGGCGGCGGAACGTCCGCGAAAAATAGCCGGGGTCCGAAAAGCCGCACGAAAGCGCTATCTCCGTTATGCTTTCGTCCGTTCCGCGCAAAAGCTCCGCCGAGCACTCGACGCGGTAATAATTCAGATAGTCGACGGGCGTATGCCCCGTCACCGTCCGAAAGACGCGGCAGAGATACCGCGGCGACATGCCGGCGCGCCTCGCGAGGTCGTCGAGCGTGAGCTCCTTTTTGTAGTCGGAACGTATCATTCTTAAAACGTCCTTGAGCTGTTCGGCATGGCTTGCGCCCGCGTGCGGATTGGAGCTGCGGGAGCCCTCCTCGGGGCACTCGCGCAAAAGAAGCCCCAAAAGGCGCCACAGCGAGCCGATTGTTTCAAATTCGTATCCGACGCCGCCCGCCTCCATCGCGCCGAAGATGTCGAGAATGACCTCGCCTTCGCGCCCGTCGGGTGAAAATATTCTCACAGTCTGGCTTCCGCCGAACGCATCGGCGAACCTTTTTCTTAGGATATTGCTGTCCTCGAAAAAGCGGTTTGCGTCAAACACGACGCATTCGTATGTGCAGTCCGAGGGGACCCCACCGTGGACGACGCCCGACGGGATATAGACGGACTGCCCCGCCCCGATAACGCTCTCCCCGCCGTCTGCAATAAGGCAAAAGCTGCCGCTTTTCACGAGCAGGAGCTCCGTCTCCATATGCCAGTGGAACGGCATTTCATATCGCGGGTGCGAGGCGTCGACATGATAAAGCTCTATCGGAAAATCAAACGTCCCGCGCGTCCTTCGTTCGTGATATGACAAAAAGCGCATGGTGCCTCCCGAAAATATAAAAAGTGAATATCGTCCATGTCTATACTATTATAATCCAAGACCCGCCGCCGTGGCAAGGGTATAATTATAAATAGAGTCGAATAAAAATATGGTCATATTTCTTAACATATGAAAGGACGGATATCCAAATGCTTAAAAACATACCCTCCATCATCTCCCCGGAGCTTCTGAAGGTTTTAATGGAGATGGGGCACGGCGACGAAATCGTTATCGGAGACGGCAACTTTCCCGCGGAAAGCATCGGCGCATGCGGCAATGCCGTCGTTGTCCGCGCGGACGGTCACTGCGTGCCCGCGCTGCTTGACGCTGTGCTCACTCTCATGCCGCTCGACCAGTACGTTGAAAAGCCGGTCGCGCTTATGAGCGTATCCGCCGGTGACGATACGGTCCCCGAGATCTGGGACGAGTACCGCGCCATTCTTAAAACGCACTCGCCGGACAATTGCGAAATCGAGATGACGGAGAGATTCGCGTTTTACGAGCGCGCAAAAAAGGCCTACTGCATCGTCGCCACCGGCGAAACGGCGATATACGCCAACATACTTTTAAAAAAGGGCGTCGTTAAAGAATAAAATATAAGGAGGACACAACATGAACTATCCCAAAATCGGCATCCGTCCCGTCATCGACGGCAGATGGGGCGGCGTCAGAGAAAGCCTTGAGGAGCAGACCATGTCAATGGCGCACGCCGCGGCGGACCTCATCAGCTCAAAGCTCCGGTATCCCGACGGCACGCCCGTGATTTGCGTCGTCGGCTGCACCACCATCGGCGGCGGCGCTGAGGCGGCGCGCGTTGCGGAGCAGTTCTCGAAGGAGAACGTCACGGCGACGCTGTCCGTCACGCCCTGCTGGTGCTACGGCACGGAAACGTTCGACATGGACCCTAACACGATAAAGGCGGTGTGGGGCTTCAACGGGACCGAGCGCCCCGGCGCCGTCTATCTCGCCGCCGTAATGGCAGCTCACGCGCAGCGCGGCCTGCCCGCGTTCGCGATATACGGTCACGACGTTCAGGACGCAAAAGACACCTCGATCCCCACGGACGTAGAGGAAAAGCTGCTCCTCTTCGCGCGCGGAGCCGTCGCCGTCGGCTGGATGAAGAACCGCTCCTATGTGAACATCGGTGCGATCGCGATGGGCATCGCGGGCAGCTACTGCGACGCAGACGTTTTACAGAAATACTTCGGCATGCGCGCGGAATGGGTAGACGAGGTCGAGATCCTGCGCCGTCTGAGGCTCGGAATATACGATCACGACGAATATGAGCAGGCGCTTTCGTGGGCAAAGGCAAACTGCCGCGAGGGCTTTGACTGCAACGCGGGGAAGACCCTGCCCGAGATAATCACGCGCTCAAAGGTCGTCCCGCCCGACGGAGATTGGGAATTCATCGTGAAAATGACCCTCATCATGCGCGACATAATGTTCGGAAACGAAACGCTCGACGAGATGGGATGGCATGAGGAGGCGCTCGGCAGAAACGCCGTTGCCGGCGGATTTCAGGGTCAGCGTCAGTGGACTGACTGGCTCCCGAACGCAGATTTTTCCGAGGCGATCCTTGCCTCTACGTTTGACTGGAACGGGCCAAAGGCGCCGACGCCGTTTGCCACCGAAAACGACGTGTGCAACGGCCTTTCGATGCTGCTCGGCACGCTCGTTTCCGGCTCCGCCCCTTGTTTTCACGACGTCAGAACGTACTGGAGCCCCGAGGCGTGCGAGCGCGTGACGGGCATCCGCCCCGAAGGAAAAGCAAAGGACGGCTTTATCCATCTTATCAATTCGGGCGCAACTGCGCTTGACGGCAGCGGGGCCTCCAAAAATGAGCGGGGCGAAGGCTGCATGAAGCCGTACTGGGAGATGACTCAGGCGGACATCAAGGCGTGCCTCGAGGCGACAGACTGGTGCCGCGCGAACTACGAATACTTCCGCGGCGGCGGATTCTCGAGCCACTTCCGCTGTCACGCCGAAATGCCCGTGACGATGCTCCGCCTGAACATCGTCGAGGGCGTCGGTCCCGTGATCCAGCTTGCGGAAGGATACACCTCCGACCTGCCGGACGGGATACACAACGTCATAGACCGCCGCACGGATCCGACCTGGCCGACGACATGGTTCTGCCCGATACTCACGGGCAAGGACGCGTTCACGGACGTCTACTCCGTCATGGCGAACTGGGGCGCGAACCACGGCGTCACCGTTTACGGTCACGTCGGCGCGGAGCTCATAACGCTCGCCTCAATGCTGCGCATCCCTGTCACGATGCACAACGTAGGCGACGAACGCATTTTCCGCCCTCACGTTTGGTCGAGCTTCGGAACACGCGACCGCGGCGCGGCGGATCTCCTCGCCTGCGAAAACTACGGCCCGCTCTATAAGTAAAAGAACAGCGCACCGTCCCCGGTTCAGTCGCTCCCACGGCAGAACCGGGGGTTTATTTTGACTGAAAAAGTATGCGCGAAGAGATAGATTTATTTTTCATTTTTTCAAATTAGTTTACATTGAAAATGTCGTCATATGAGACGGAAAGGATTTTTTTAAGCAAAATAATCTCATCAGGATAGAGGTGGCGCTGGCCCACCTCTATTTTTGCAAGTGCAGACCGTGTGATATCGCAGCCATTTACCTGCATTTTCGCTGCTAGCGTATCCTGCGTCATATGTGATGCTTCACGCAGAGAGCGTATGTTTGCGCCGACTTTTCGTTCCGTTTCCCTGTTCATTTTTACCGCCCATTTTTTCGATATTTTTCGACAAAAGTGTTGACTTTATTATAAAAACGTGTTATATTATTTTTGCACCTGTATAGGTGCAAAAATATCTCTAATCATTACTCATATTGTGACGGGGACGCTGACATATAGGCAAATCTTTTTCATTGGGGGCAGGATGTTTTAGATGCGAAAACGAATAGCAGTTATCATATTACTCTTCATTATTGTTGCCGTAGTTGTTACAATTGTTGAACGCAGCTTTAAAACAGATGCGGAATTAATACGCGTTAGAATAGATGAATTTGAAAAAGCATATAACGGGGGCGACCTTGAGGGCGTCCTTTCATGTATGGATAGAAAAAACCAGAACAAGTACGAAGGTTCAATAGGCATCCTGAATGGACTAATTGGTTTATCCGGGCTTAATATCGGCCTTGAGAATCTATTTGGTGTCGGTGTAGGGATGTCAGACGATGATGTTATGTCAATAAAGATAGACAAGATAAACATTGACGGCGGCACTGCCGTTGTCAATGGTAAAATGACGCTCTACGGGGTGACACAATCAGCGGCGTTTGATATGGTAAAGGAAAACAACAATTGGTATATCAAAAAAATCAAATAAAGGAGCCATCATGTTTTGTCCAAAATGTGGAAATGAAATGAGAGACGGGGAGCGGTTCTGCGAAAAATGCGGAGCGGCTATTGAGGAGAATTTTCAGCCTAACTCAGAAAAGCAATTTAATGTGACGGAAATTTCTGAAAAAGCCATGGCGAAAATGAAAAATCTAAAGGCAAAAATAAGCAAGAAGACAGTTGTGATAGCGTGTATTTCGCTTGCTGCCGTTTGCGCGGTTTTTGTTGGAATCGGATTATATAACGCGCCAGAAGCAAGGATGAATCGAGAAATTGAGAAAGGAAATGTCAGTGACGCGTATGCGATATACAAGGATGAGCTGGATGGAAAGAAGCTGACAGAAAAAACGTTGTCTGCTTTGGAAAAATACGCATACAGTATTTTTGATGAATACAGCAGCGATACTGAAAAATATTCTTCATGCATGGCGGATTATAATGAACTGGGGGCCTTTGCAGGCATAGATGACGATTTTGATGATTATTATATTGAAATCGGGCGGAAGTGTGAGATGCTTTAGACATACAACAGTTATATGGACACAGCCAAAGATTATTTTGATTCCGGAGAATATACCGATGCAATATATTGGTATAATCGAGCACTTGAAATTAACGACGATTCTTTAGAGGCAAGTCAAGGTATAACGGAAGCTCAGGGAAAATACTTGGAAAGTGTGATTGCGCAGGCGGACGAAAATATATCTGCGGGTAACTATAATGGGGCAGCAAATGTTATAAAGTCTGCACTCGAAAGCTATCCCGACGACAACAATCTAAATTCCAAATTAGCTGATGTGTATATTGCCGCAGGCGATAATGATTTTAGTAATAAAGATTATTTGAGTGCCATTGAATGGTACACACTGGCAAGCGAAACAAATGACGGTACTGAAAAAGGAAAAGAAGGTATCTCTAAATCAAAAGAGGCGTACATAAGCAATGTCGTTTCAATTGCAGATAATTATATCAAAGAAAGAGACTATGATTCAGCATCATACACGTTAAAAGAGGGGCTCGAGAAAATTCCTGACAGCACAGCGCTGAAGCAAAAGCTGAACGGTCTTGATGACGTTAAGATACAAGATATAGTTGACGATGCATATACCGCGGCGGACAGAGGCAAATGGGATGAGGCGATAGATATTTTGGAGAAGGCACAGTCATCTTATACGTCAAATGAAAAATTGAGTGAGGCGTATGAGGATATCAAGGAAAAAATGCCGATAACGCTTAAGAATATTACAACAATATCATCGGACCATGTTAAAATTGACAATGACCCGGTAAAAGACAGGTACGGCAATGTATATGACGGCGCGGTTAAGTTTGAATCTGGATGGTGGTCAAATGCCCAAAAGCCATATGCGCTTTATAATTTGTCCGGCAAATATTCATCTCTGAAGGCGACGGTTTTTTCCGGGGTTACCATGTCGAATGGAGCTTCTGTTTCGTTGTCAATATATGTTGATGAAGAGCTTGTATTCTTCAAGGAAAACATTACGGACGAAACGGCGCCCTTTGAAATTTCTGTTGTAACCTCCGGAAAGCAAACACTGAGAATAGTGGCAATAAGGGAGCAGGGAGACGATTCCAGTATTTATTTTGGTAATTCCGAATTTATAAAAATAAATGGTTAGGAGGAAAAGAAAATGTTTTGTACAAAATGTGGAAAAGAGCTCTCTGACAGCGCGGCATTCTGCACCAACTGCGGTGCGAAGACAGGCTCGCCTGCACAGAGCGGCTCGGCAAGTGTCGCTGACGGGAATGACGTAAAGAAGGCAGCAACCGTATTTGCAAAATCTGTGGCAAACGAAGTGAAAAAGCTCGGCAAAAATGCATGGTTTATGCTTGGGAGTGTGGGTTTGCTGTTCCTTGGACTTTTATATATGCTCTTCCCTGTTTTTTATGTTACAGCGTCATCGTGGGGTATATCAGGCACAGTAAGCATGACAATGTTTTTTTCAGTGACAGGCGTTTCCGGCATTGCAGATATTCTGTCAGTCGAAAATGTCGGCGATTTGTTGAATAGTACGGGCGTAGAGTATCTATCAGGAGTACATATTTTCTTTATAATCATATTTCTTGTCTCGATTGCGTCTGCTGTCGCTCCTATATTCAAGACTAAGTTTAGACGCGCAATGTTTTATATTGCCGGAATTGTGTCCGAGATCGCGTTGTTGTTATATTACCTTATATGTACAATTATTTTGTTCTCGATAAACTCAAGCGGCATCAGCACGGGGCTCGGTTTTATAGGATGGTTTTTGTTTATTTACGCTATAGGAACAATTATAGTTCTATTGATGACAGCATCGAAATTAAAAAAGAATATGTCAGAAACGAGAATTCAGGAGGCGGTCGCAAAGGCACTTGCAGACCCCGAAAGGCAAAACGGTGGCAAATAAAATATATTTGAATCAAATATGCGACTGCCCATTAGTTTAGCAGTCGCTACCTCACACCAAAGTGCGTACAATTCTGTACATGGCAGTTTTAGGCATAAAAATGGCCCCGATTCAACCAAATCGGGGTCATTTTATGCTTACGGCTGTAAAAATGAAAATTGAGTCATTTTTTTGGATGGTAAAAACCCATGTCCTCACGAAAATGCTTTGGGTATATTGATTACGAAGCAACATTTCGTGACATTCTGAAATTCCGCAAAAACACTTTTTTCTTAAGTTTGCATGCCCGTATCGGCAATAACAATCGTTTATTTTGAGTATTCCCGATTGATTTTTTGCCGATAATATGATATACTGTAACTACAAGATTGGAGGTAGCATATGAATTATTTATCAGTCAAAGAGGTTGCCGAGCGGTGGAACATATCCGAGCGCAGCGTCCGTAATTATTGTTCGTCAGGCAGAGTTCCCGGAGCTTTTATCACCGGCAAGACGTGGAACATTCCCGAAAATGCCGAAAAGCCCGAGCGGAGCAATAAAAGCTCCCCCGCCCCGCGAAATCTGCTTGATGTTCTGAAAGAAGAAAAGCGCAGCCGTATTCACGGCGGGATCTATCACAAAATACAGATCGAGCTGACATACAATTCAAATCACATTGAGGGCAGCCGTCTCACGCATGATCAAACACGATTTATATTTGAGACAAATACCGTCGGCATAACGAATAAAAGCGTGCGTGTCGACGATATCATAGAAACCGCCGCACATTTCCGCTGCATCGACGAGATAATCGACAACGCAAAAACGAAGCTCAGCGAAAAGTTCATAAAGAATCTTCACCTGATCCTCAAAACCGGAACAAGCGACGCCAAGAAGGATTGGTTCGCCGTCGGAGACTATAAGAAGGTCCCGAACGAAGTCGGCGGAAGTGAAACGACATTGCCTGAGGACGTCCCCACCGAAATGAGGCTGCTCCTCTCCGACTACAACAGCAAAGAAAACGTAACGCTTGAAGATATCATTGAATTTCACGTCAACTTCGAGCGGATCCACCCCTTTCAGGACGGCAACGGAAGGATCGGCAGGCTGATCATGTTCAAGGAATGCCTGAAGCACGATATCGTCCCGTTTATTATTGAAGATGATATCAAAATGTTCTACTACCGCGGTCTTAAAGAATGGTCGCGGGAAAAAGGATACCTCATCGACACATGCCTCACAGCACAGGACGCTTTTAAGAAATATCTCGACTATTTCAGGATACCGTATAGGGATTAAGGGATCAGAACTTGCGAATATGTTTTCGGCTTTTTCGACCGCTGCGCCCGCTTTTGCCTCGCTGTATCCGCCACAGGCGGCGCTCGGCAACGCCCCCGCTTGCGGTGCCCGAAAAAGCTCTCGGAGCGCTCCCGCGCCTTCTCCTCGGCTTTTTCGACCGCTGCGCCCGCTTTTGCCTCGCTGTATCCGTCACCGGCGGCGCTCGGCAACGCCCCCGCTTGCGGTGCCCGAAAAAGCTCTCGGGGCGCTCCCGCGCCTTCTCCTCGGCTTTTTCGACCGCTGCGCCCGCTTTTGCCTCGCTGACCCCGCCACAGGCGGCGCTCGGCAACGCCCCCGCTTGCGGTGCCCGAAAAAGCTCTCGGGGCGCTCCCGCGCCTTTTCCTCGGCTTTTTCGACCGCTGCGCCCGCTTTTGCCTCGCTGTATCCGTCACCGGCGGCGCTCGGCAACGCCCCCGCTTGCGGTGCCCGAAAAAGCTCTCGGGGCGCTCCCGCGCCTTCTCCTCGGCTTTTTCGACCGCTGCGCCCGCTTTTGCCTCGCTGACCCCGCCACAGGCGGCGCTCGGCAACGCCCCCGCTTGCGGTGCCCGAAAAAGCTCTCGGGGCGCTCCCGCGCCTTTTCCTCGGCTTTTTCGACCGCTGCGCCCGCTT
>CANQYV010000051.1 GCA_947628165.1 uncultured Clostridia bacterium
GCTCGGGCGTCGAGAACTACTCCCGTGTGCTCTCGGGGCGCGAGCCCGGCTCGACGCCGTACACGCTGCTCGACTACTTCCCGCGCGATTTTCTGATGTTCATAGACGAGAGTCACGTTGCGATACCGCAGGTGAGGGGTATGTCGGGCGGGGACCTCGCGCGCAAGCGGAGCCTTGTGGACTACGGCTTCCGCCTGCCGTCCGCGTATGACAACAGGCCGCTGCGGTTCGAGGAATTCGAGGAAAAGATAGGGCAGACGGTGTTCGTCAGCGCGACGCCGGGGGAGTACGAGCGGACGCATTCGTCCTCCGTCGCGGAGCAGATAATAAGGCCGACGGGGCTCTGCGACCCGGAGGTGGAGGTGCGCGACGTCGGCACGCAGATAGACGATGTGCTCGGCGAGATAAGGGAGCGCGCAAAGCGGGACGAGAGGTCGCTCGTCATGACGCTGACGACGAAGATGGCGGAGGACATAACGGACTACTTCGAGCAGTGCGGCGTCCGCGTCCGCTACATCCACCACGAGGTCGAGACGATGGAGAGGACGGAGCTTCTGCGGGATCTGAGGCTCGGAGAATACGACGTGCTCGTCGGGATAAATCTTCTGCGCGAGGGGATAGACCTGCCGGAGGTGTCGCTCGTCGCGATACTCGACGCCGACAAGGAGGGCTTTCTGCGGAACGAAACGTCGCTCATTCAGACGATAGGGCGCGCGGCGAGAAACGCGCACGGAAAGGTCATCCTCTACGCGGCGTCGGAGACGAGGTCGATAAAGGCGGCAGTCTCGGAGACGAACCGCCGCCGCGCGATACAGACGGCGTACAACGAGGCGCACGGCATCGTGCCGCAGACGGTGAAGAAGGACGTGCGCGAGCTCATTTCGATAGGCGGCGACTCCGACGAATACGGACGCGGCAGAGGAAAAGGCAAGGGAAAAGCGAAGGCGAAGGAGAAGCGCGTCTCGATGATGACGTCCGAGGAGAGGGCGGATTATATCGAGAGGATGACGCGCGAGATGAGGGAGGCGGCGTCGAAGCTCGATTTCGAGCGCGCCGCGTACCTGCGCGACAGAATAAAGGAAGCAAAGCTCACAAAATAAGGCAGCCTCGAAAGGCTTATGGCGGAGCGCTTGCCTGCATATGCTTGCGTATCTTCCGCCCCAATCGAGCGGTACTGCCCAAAAAATTATCCCTGAAAGTTCTGGAAAAGAAAGGGGCGCGGGGGGAGAGAAAGGCGCAGCGCAAGCTGAGCCTTTCTCTCAAGAGTTTCTTCTTCCCCCGCATATTAAAGTCACAACCCATGGAACGCAACATAGAGATAAAAGGTGCGAGGGAGAACAACCTCAAGAATATAGACATAACGATACCGAGGGACAAGCTCATCGTTTTCACGGGGCTGTCGGGGTCGGGAAAATCGTCTTTGGCGTTTGACACGCTGCACGCGGAGGGTCACCGCCGCTTTGTGGAGTCGCTGTCGTCATACGCGAGGATGTTTCTCGGCCAGCTCGACAAGCCCGACGTCGACTCGATAACGGGGCTGTCGCCGTCGATATCGATTGACCAAAAGACGACGTCGCAGAATCCGCGCTCGACCGTCGGCACGGTGACGGAGATATACGACTATCTGCGCCTTCTGTGGGCGCGCGTCGGCGTGCCGCACTGCCCGGTCTGCGGGCGCGAGATAAGCGCGCAGACGACGGATGTCATCCTCGACAGGATAATGACGCTGCCCGAGGGGGAGCGGTTTTTGGTGCTCGCCCCGGTCGTAAGAGGGAAGAAGGGGATGCACGAAAAGGTGCTCGAGGGCGCGAAGAAGGCGGGATACGTCCGCGTGCGCGTCGACGGAAGCATATACGAGCTCTCCGAGGACATAAAGCTCGACAAGAACAAGAAGCACTCGATAGACATCGTCGTCGACAGGCTCGTATGCCGCCCCGACATAAGGACGCGGCTGTCGGACTCCGTCGAGGCGGCGCTGCGCGAGGCGGAGGGGTACGTCACGGTCGTGACCGTGCCTCGTGACGGAAATCCGCAGGAAGAGCGGGTGATGGAGTTCTCGCAGAACTACACCTGCGATGAGCACGGCGTCAGCATTCCGGAGCTTGAGCCGAGGCTGTTCTCGTTCAACAATCCGTTCGGCGCGTGCCCCGAATGCGCGGGACTCGGCGTCATCGAGAGCATCTCGCCCGACAAGATAATATATGATAAATCGCTCTCCCTGCGCGAGGGTGCCGTCAACGTCAACGGCTTCAAGTCGCTTGAGGAGGAGTCGTGGATGGGGCCGCTGTTCTCCGCCGTCGGCGAGGTCTACGGCTTCACGCTCGACACTCCGATAAGGGACTATTCAAAAGAAGCGTACGAGGCGCTTTTGTACGGTACCGGCGACAGGCTGTACGAGATAGACCGCTTTTTTGAAGGGAACGTCAAGCATCAGGTCAGGAAATTCGACGGGCTTATCCCGATGATAGACTGGCGGCGTCGGATGTTCGGGAACGCGGAGTATTACAGCGAATTCGTGGACGAGACGCCGTGCCCGCGCTGCCACGGCAGGCGGCTGTCCGCGGCGGCGCTCGCCGTCACCGTCGCGGGGCTCCCGATAGACGGGTTCACGAAGATGTCCGTGACGGAGGCGCTTTCGTTCATAAGGGAAATGAAGCTCTCCGAGACGGAGGAGATAATAGCGAAGGAAATAAGAAAAGAGATAGCGGCGCGGCTCGGATTTTTGTCGAGCGTGGGGCTCGATTATCTGACGCTCGACAGGCGCGCGGGCACGCTTTCGGGCGGCGAGGCGCAGAGGATAAGGCTTGCGACGCAGATAGGCAGCGCGCTCGTCGGCGTCATGTATATCCTTGACGAGCCCTCGATAGGGCTGCACCAGCGCGACAACGGACGCCTGATAGCGACGCTCGAGCGCCTGCGCGACCTCGGGAATACCGTGATCGTCGTCGAGCACGACGAGGAGACGATGAGAGCGGCGGACTACATCGTGGACGTCGGTCCCGGGGCGGGAGTTCACGGCGGGGAGATCGTCGCCGCCGGAACGCCGGAGGAGGTCGCGAAAAACGAGGCGTCGATAACGGGCGCGTACCTCTCGGGCAGAAGAAAGATATCGGTGCCTGAGAGCAGGCGTCAGGGCAACGGTCACGTCCTGCGCGTCGTCGGCGCGTGCGAGCACAACCTCAAGAATATCACGGTCGACTTCCCGCTCGGGAAATTCATCTGCGTGACGGGGGTGTCGGGATCCGGCAAATCGAGCCTCGTGAATTCGATCCTCTATATGTCGCTTGCGAAGACCCTGAACCGCGCGCACACGTTCCCCGGCAGGTGCGAGCGGATAGAGGGAGTCGAGCATCTTGACAAGATAATCGCCATCGACCAGTCGCCGATAGGGAGGATGCCGAGCTCGAATCCCGCGACGTACACGGGACTTTTCACCGATCTGCGCGCGCTCTTCGCGATGACGCCGGACGCCAAAATGCGCGGCTACGGGCCCGGGAGGTTTTCGTTCAACGTCCGCGGCGGGCGGTGCGAGGCGTGCGAGGGCGCGGGCGTCAAGAAAATAGAGATGCACTTTCTGCCCGACGTATATGTGACCTGCGACGTCTGCCACGGCAAGCGCTACAACCGCGAGACGCTCGAGGTGCGCTACAAGGGGAAGAACATAGGCGACGTGCTCGAAATGACGGTTGAGGAGGCGCTCGGCTTCTTCTCCGAGCTGCCGAAGATAAGGCGGCGGCTGGCGACGCTTTTTGACGTCGGGCTCGGGTATATGAAGCTCGGGCAGCCGTCACCGACGCTGTCGGGAGGCGAGGCGCAGCGCGTCAAGCTCGCGACGGAGCTCTCGAAGCGCGACACGGGCAGGACGATATACGTCCTCGACGAGCCGACGACGGGGCTCCACACCGACGACGTCGGCAAGCTCATCTCGATACTGCACCGGCTCGCGGATTCGGGCAACACGGTCGTCGTGATAGAGCACAATCTCGACCTCATAAAGACCGCGGACTGGATAATAGACCTCGGTCCCGAGGGCGGAGACGGCGGCGGCAAAATCGTTGCCGAGGGCACGCCGGAGGACGTCGCGCGGTGCGGGGCGTCGTATACAGGGCAGTTTCTGAAAGAGAAGCTCGGGATGGAATAATAAAAGCGGCACGCAAAGGCGCCGGCAGGGGGAGAATTCCCGCGGTCGGCGCTTTTTTGCATGAAAACTTTTCCCGCGGGCGTTGACAACGGCGCGCCAATGGGATATAATATCCGTTGACAAATCAACCAATCGGAGGCAAGAAGAGATGGAAAGCATGGGAAGCGTGGGAAGCATGAGACCGAGAGACGAAAGGTTCGAGAATTTCGTCATAACCATTCTTAAGCTGAACAAGCTGATAGGGCGCATCAAGCTCCTTGAAATGGAGGGGTACGACCTGCGCGCCGTGCACGTCATGTGCATTTATTATATAGAAAGACGCGAGGACGGGCTGACGGCGAGCGAGCTTTCAAAGCTGACGCTCGAGGACAAGGCGGCGATCTCCCGCGCGCTCGGCACGCTGCGCGAGCGCGGATACATAAATTACGACACGAAAAAGTACAATTCCAAGGCGACGTTGACGGACGAGGGCAGAAGGCTCGCGGACTATATCGAGGAGCGCGCCGAAAGCTATGTGAACGCGGGAGGCGGGCAGCTGACGGACGCGGAGAGGGCGACGCTCTACGGCGCGCTCAATTCGATAAGCGCGCGGCTCGAGGCGTACTACGACGGCATGATAGCGAAAAGGGACGCGGATAAATGATAAATCCCATATTCGGCGCGTACTGCCGCATATATCAGACCGTATTTAAGCTCGCGCTGCCGCTTCTGCCTTACAGGAGCCCGGAGATACTGGAGCACGTCGGCGAGATACCGGACGTTATGAAAAGGGAGGGGATAAAAAAGCCCCTCGTCGTGACGGACAAATCGGTGCGCGGGCTCGGGCTTACAAAAACGCTTGAAGAGAGCCTCGCGCGCGCGGGGTTTGAGTTTGAAATTTTCGACGGCGTCGTCGCGAACCCGACGACGAAGAACGCGGAGGAGGCGAAGGCGCTCTACGTCTCGTCCGGTTGCGACTGCCTCATCGCGTTCGGCGGCGGCTCGCCGATGGACTGCGCAAAATGCGTCGGCGCGCTCGTCGCGAAGCCGAAAAAGAAGCCGGGGCAGCTAAAGGGAATACTGCGCGTCAGAAAAAGGATACCGACGCTGTTCGCCGTCCCGACGACGGCGGGCACGGGGAGCGAAACGACGCTCGCCTGCGTGATCGTCGACAGCGAGACGAGGCACAAATATGCGATAAACGATTTCCCGCTCATACCGCGTTACGCGGTGCTCGATCCGGAGGTGACGGCGACGCTGCCTCCGTTCGTGACGGCGACGACGGGGCTCGACGCGCTGACGCACGCGGTCGAGTCCTATATCGGCAAAAGCGGGAACAGATCCACGAGAAAGGACGCCGTCGACGCCGTGCGCCTCGTGTTTTCCAGTCTCGGGCGGGCGGTCGAGGACGGCAAACACGACATGGAGGCACGGCGCGACATGCTCCGCGCCGCGCACCTCGCGGGGCGTTCGTTCACGAAGGCGTACGTCGGCTACGTTCACGCGATGGCGCACGCGCTCGGCGGGAAGTACGACATCCCGCACGGACTTGCAAACGCGGTGATACTGCCCTATGTGCTCCGCGAATACGGGCGCGCCGCCGAAAAAAAGCTCGCGGAGCTTGCGGCGGCGTCGGGAGTTGTGACAGGAGGACTGTCGGATGCCGAGGCGGCGGAGCGCTTCATCCTTGCGATAGAGGACATGAACAAACGCTTCGGCATTCCGGAAAAAATAGACGCCGTCAGGCGGGAGGATATCCCCGAGATGGCGGGGTACGCGTACCGCGAGGCGCTGCCGCTGTATCCCGTGCCCGTGATGTGGGACAGGGAACAGCTTGAGAGGATGTTCTGCGTGATCGGAGGGCTTGAGAAATGACGAAAGAAGAGATATCCGCGGTCGTAAAAAAGCAGCGGGAGTTCTTTCTCTCGGGGGCGACGCTCGACGTGAAGGCGCGCCGCGAGGCGCTCGTCCGCCTTAGGGGCGAGCTCAAATCGCGCGTCGGCGAGCTGAACCTTGCCTTGAAGGAGGACCTCGGCAAGAGCGCTTCCGAGAGCTATATGTGCGAGGTTGGGCTTTCGCTGTCGGAGCTCTCGTATCAGATATCGCATATCGGGCGCTTTTCGCGCCCGCGGCGCGTTAAGACGCCGCTCGTCCACTGCGTCTCGAAGAGCTTCCGCCTGCCGTCGCCCTACGGCGTCGCGCTCGTGATGAGCCCGTGGAATTATCCCGTGCTGCTCTCGCTCGACCCGCTGTTTGACGCGGTCGCGGCGGGTAACACGGTGGTGCTCAAGACGAGCTCGTACTCCCCCGCGTCGAGCGCGGCGGTGAAATCGCTCGTCGAGGCGGTGTTCCCGCCCGAATACATCGCCGTCGTCGAGGGCGGCAGGGAGGAAAATTCCGCGCTGCTCGACGAAAAATTCGACTACATCTTCTTTACGGGCAGCCCTAACGTCGGCAGGCTTGTCTACTCGAAGGCGGCGGAAAACATGACGCCCGTCACGCTCGAGCTCGGCGGAAAGAGCCCCTGCATCGTGGACGAAACGGCGGACATAAAGCTCGCGGCAAGGCGCATCGTGTGGGGAAAATATTTGAATCTCGGGCAGACGTGCGTCGCCCCGGATTATGTGCTCTGCCACCCGGACGTAAAAGATGCGCTGATATCGGCGCTCGCGTCCGAAATAAAGCGGCAGTTCGGGGACGATCCGCTGCAAAATTCAGACTACGGCAAAATGATAAACAAAAAGCACTTTGACCGCGTGCTCGGGCTCATAGATCCCGCAAAGGTCAGGGTCGGCGGCAGATCTGACGCGGCGGCGCTTAAGATAGAGCCGACTGTCATGGCTGACGTGACGGCGGACGACGCCGTCATGGGGGAGGAGATATTCGGACCCATGCTGCCCGTTCTGACGTGCGGGCGGGAGGACGACGTCAAGGCGTTTGTAAGAGCGCGTCCGTCGCCGCTCGCGCTCTACGTCTTTTCGTCCGACAAAAAGCGGATAAAAAGATACACGTCGGAGCTCGGCTTCGGCGGCGGCTGCGTCAACGACACCGTCGTCCACCTCGCAACGCCGTTTCTGCCGTTCGGGGGCTTCGGCGCGTCCGGCATTGGCTCGTACCACGGCAGGGCGGGATTTGAGACGTTCTCGCACATAAAGAGCATAGTGGATAAGAAAACGTGGCTCGACGTGCCGCTGAGATATCAGCCCTACGGCAAATTCGGCGACGCGGCGGTGAGGTTGTTTTTGAGATAAGAACGTATTCCGGCGCCCCTTTTTCGGGGCGCCGAAACTATATAAGAACTATACAAGAACATATGTTCAAAAAGTGATTGACAAACGGGCGGAAACGGGATATAATTTATATTGCTGTCATAACGATAATATAAACGATAATAAAGCGGGAGATATTTTTATGGAAAACGGACGCGGGCTTCTTATCGGGGCGCATATGTCTATCTCGGGAGGGTACGCGGCGATGATACGCGACGCCGTCTCGATCGACGGGAACACGATGCAGTATTTTACGCGCAATCCGCGCGGAGGCGATGTGAAGGCGCTCGACGCCGACGACGCCGCCGAGGCAAAGCGGCTTGCGGAGGCGGCGGGGATCTCGTTCTCACACACTATAGCGCACGCGGCGTACACCGTCAACCCGTGCTCCGCGAAGCCGGAGGTGTGCGATTTTGCCGTCCGATCGATGAGGGAGGACATAGAAAGGCTCGAAAACTTCCCCGGCACGCTATACAATTTTCATCCGGGCTCGCACACGGGTCAGGGCGCGTCGGTCGGGATAGAAAAGACGGCGGCGTGCCTTTGCTCCGTCATGGAGCCGGGACAGAAAACCGTCGTCCTCATTGAGACGATGGCGGGCAAGGGCTCTGAGATAGGCGGAACCTTCGGCGAGGTGCGCGCGATTATTGACGCGGTCGAGCACGCGCGTCCCGAGCTCGCGGGGATGATAGGCGTCTGTCTTGACACCTGCCACGTCAGCGACGCGGGATACGACATCGCGGGCGACACGGAGGGCGTGCTCGACGAGTTCGACCGCGAGATAGGGCTCGAAAGGCTGCGCGCCGTCCATCTTAACGACAGCAAGAACCCCGTCGGCGCGCACAAGGACAGGCACGAGGTCATAGGCTCGGGCGCGCTCGGGCTCGACGGGATCGGGAGGATAATAAACTCACCGCGCCTTCGCGCGCTGCCGTTCTGCCTTGAGACGCCGAACGACCTTGCCGGCTACAAAAAAGAGATAGCGCTTCTGCGCTCGATGTACCATGAAGGGTGAGGCGAGGCGCGCGCCGCTGCCGCGCGCGCGGGAGGAGACATGCTGCTTTACTGGGCACAGGTCGATACCGCCTCACGAGTTCGGACGTTTGCGCGGGCGAGTTGACGAAAAGCTGCGCGAGCTCTACGCGCGTGGCATTCGGAATTTTCGCTGCGGCGGCGCGCTCGGCTTTGACACGATGGCGGCGACGGCGGTCGTCTCTCTTCGGCGGGAGCATCCGGACATAAGGCTCGTGCTCATACTGCCGTGCGAAAATCAGGCGGCGCGCTGGGCGCCGCGCGACGTCGAGGTCTACGAGGCGATAAAGAACGCGGCGGACGAGGTCGTCTACACCTCGCTCGAATACACGCGGGACTGCATGTTCGTGAGGAACCGCGCGCTTGTCGACGGGAGCTGCGTCTGCGTTTCGTACATGAACGCGCCGTCCGGCGGGACGGGGTACACGGTGAGATACGCGGCGAGCCGCGGTGTGCCCGTCGAGAATCTCGGCTCATACGGGGCGGACGGCGCGGAGCAGATACACATTTGACTAAAACCGAACGGAGATAATATGCATTTGCATAATATACTGCAAAAGCCCTTTTGGAGGCGGGAAAAATGAACGTGACATACATTGCGCACAGCGGATTTTCCGTCGAGACGGAGTCTTTTGTGCTCGTATTTGATTATTACAGGGGAGCTTTGCCTGCGTGTGTGACGGAGAACGCGGAGGCGGGCGGCGGGAAGAGGGTGGTATTCTTCGTCAGCCACCATCACGAGGACCACTACAGCCGCTCGATATATTCCTTTGCGCGGTGCGCGAACGTGAGTTATGTTCTTTCCCGTGACGTATGGGGCGCGCCGCCCGAGGCGGAGGTGACATACATGCGGCCCGGGGACGAGTTTGCGGACTGTGGCATGGAGGTGCTCGCGCTCCGCTCTACTGACTGCGGAGCCGCGTTTCTAGTCCGCGCCGACGGGAAGGCGATATACCACGCGGGCGACCTTAATCTCTGGGTATGGGACGGCGCTGCGCGCAGCCAAAACGACGCCGTGAGGTCCGCGTTCCGCGCCGAGATACGGAAGCTCCGCGGCATAAAGATCGACGCCGCGTTTCTGCCGCTCGACCCGAGGCAGGGCGAGGACGGAGTTCTCGGATTTGACGAGACGGTGAGGACGCTCGACATCGCGCACGCGTTCCCCATGCACTTCTGGGGCATGCCGGAATACGCAAAGGCGTTCGCTGCCTCCGACCGCGCGCGCGGCTATCGCGAAAAAATAACCCTCCTTACGCGGGAGGGCGAGTCTATCGAAATATAGTTATGGGGGTGTTTCCGGGGGGAAAACTTTTTGAAAGAAAGTGGGTTTTTCGCTTCGCGAAAAACACGAAAAATGCCGCATCGCGGCATTTTCTGTCCCCCCGGACCCCCTTTTCAAAAACTTTTAGGGACTTTTTTGCGGCGGATGGGATTGAGGGTGCAGGAGTGCATCACTTTTTGCGGATGGGATTGAGAGAGCAGGGGCGGAGCCTTATTTTTCGCGGCGGAGGCCTATGCCGATGTAGTTTATCAAAACCTCGCCGCTGTCGGATTCGACGAGCTCGTAGACGACGCGGCGGGCGGAGTTGCTGCCGATGTCGTTTCTGAACGTGCCTGTGTTCTTCTCGATTTTGAACGAGACGTAGTAGTTGTACGTCGTGTATCCGCTCTCCGCCTTCGAGTTTATCAGGCGGATGTCGATGTCGTACAGCTTCTGCGGCGTGAACTGCTCCTTGTTTTTCTGATTTTCAAGATAAAAATCTGTGAAGAATTTGTCGTAGTCCTCGTATTCGCCCGCTATCACGGCGTCAAAGTATCTGCCGAAAAATGCAAGCGGCGCGCCGTGGTCTGCAAATCCGTCGCTGCCGATGTCGATATAGTATGTGTCGCCGCCCTCGGTGTAGGCGACGCGGCGGTCGCGCGCCATGTAGTCGCTGTCGGCGTATATATCCTCGCTGTAATTGCTCGGGTAAAACGCGTGGCTCACAACGCGGTCCATGTAGTCGCTCTTCGGCGTGTTCTCGTCGCTTTTCTCCTTTATCATGCCCGAGAGCGCCTTTATCCCGGGGATCACCGCGTACCACAAAAGGACGATGCCCGCCATCACGGCGAACGCGATTATGATGCCGCGCTTTTTTCTGCGCTGTCCGTCGGCGGGGCTGACGGCTTTTGCGGCGGGCTTATTTTCTTCTTTTTTCATATTATTTTCTTTCGGTTTTTAAATATTCTATATTCAATTATACAACGTCCGCGCGCGGAAATCAAGCCCGGACGCGCGTATATACAGTGTGGGGGAAAAAGTAAGGAAAAAGAGGCAAAAATACTTTCGCTTCCGTATTGACAATTGACCGCACATACAATATAATGATTACGACAAGATAACGTTTGCGCGTTATTTCGGAGGAAAAGGATATGTACGAACAGGTAAAGCAGCTTTTAATAGACGAGCTCGGGATAGACGAGAGACTTATTTCACCGTCGGCGGAGCTTGTCGGCGACCTTGACATCAATTCAATCGAGCTTGCCGACCTCGTGATGGTTTGCGAGGAACAGTTCGACATCGAGATGGCGGAAGAGGACCTCACGGGTCTCGTCACCGTTGGCGACGTCGTCGATTATCTCGAAAATCACGTCAACTGAGCCGCGAATGCAAAAAAAGCGCGCGGCGAGGAAAACAAAAATCAAAAGAGGGAGGGGGACTTTTTTGTCCCCCTCCCGCGATTTTTTGACCTGCTGCCGCAGTACGGAGGTTTTCGCCCTGCGGAAATGCGGCGGCTTACGTCCCGTGAATGTGCAACGGATGCCACGCGTATGTGCGTCGGCATCTGCCCTTCGTATGCGCGGCGGCTGCCCCCGGTCGGGGGTTATTTTTTATTTATTTCGTCGTAAATTTTGCTTTTCGGCACGCGGCGGTCTTTTGCGGCGGCCTTTATCGCCTCCATGCGCGAAAGCCCCTCCCGCTCGTATGCGGCGACGTGCTCGGCGACCGAAACGGAGCTCCAGTCGCAGGCGTCCGTATCGGGCGCGCCCTCGAGAACTATGACGTACTCTCCGCGCGGCTCTCTCGCGAGCGCGGAATCCCTCGCTCCGGACACCGTCGTCCGCTCTATCTCCTCGTTCAGCTTCGTCAGCTCGCGGCAGACGGAGACGCGCCGTTCGGGGATCTTTTCGGCGAGCTCCCCAAGCGTGCGGCGCAGTCTGTGCGGCGCCTCGTAAAAGACGGTCGTGTGTCTTGAGGCGACGAGCTCCTCGACGGCGCGCGCGCGGGCGCGTCCCTCGTTCGGCAGAAAGCCCATGAAGAAAAACGTGCGCGTGTCGAGGGCGGAGAGGGCGAGCGCCGTCACAGCGGCGCACGCGCCGGGGACGCATGTCACGGGAACGCAGGCGTCGGCACAGAGGCGCACGAGCGCCTCGCCGGGGTCGCTTATCGCGGGCATCCCGGCGTCCGTACAGAGGGCGCACGTCTCCCCCGAGAGCAGGCGCGAGACGATCCTCGGTCCCGAGGCTGCCATATTGTCCTTATAATAGCTGACGAGCTCGCTGTGCTCGATGCCGAGCGCGCTCAGGAGCATTCCCGTGCGGCGCGTGTCCTCGGCGGCGATGAAATCCGCCTCCGAAAGCACCTTGCGCGCGCGGTCGGATATGTCGGCAAGATTGCCGATAGGCGTCGCGACGAGATACAGCGCGCCCTTCTCTGTGATGTTCTTTTCCGTTCTTTCTGTCATGATCTCTCGGTCTTTCGTTTATTCACGTCACCTGACGGAGAAGTCGTCGGGGAAGAGCCCCGTTTCGTATATCCGGCGGAAGTCCTCGGTCTCCTCTCTGCCGCCGCGCCCGTACACGAAAAGCGGGCGCGTGACGCGCAGGCCGCCGGGCTTTCCGCCGCGCCGCGCGGCGCAGAACAAGAGCGACGGCGGGCTGTCGGGGTCGGGATAAAGGAGCGTCAGCGTTTTCGGCTCGAAACCGGCCGTCCTGAGGCAGAAGAAGAGCTCCGATATGCGCTCGGGGCGGTATACGACGAAAAACGTGCCCCCACTGCGGCAGAGCCTGCCGGCGGCGGAGCAGAAGTCGCCGATGCCGCCGTATATCTCGCGGCGCGAGATGTCCGCCGCAGCGTGAGCGCTCGGCTTGCCGGAGCCCGCGGCGAGGTAGGGGGGATTTGAAAATACGGCGTCGAACGTGCCGCCGGGCATACTTTCGCCGAGCTCCCTTACGTCGGCGAGCACGGGAGTTATCACGTCCCCGAGCGAGTTGTTCTTTATGTTTCTCTCCATGACGCGGAAAAGCTCGGGCTGGACCTCGACGGAGAAAATGCGCTCCGCGCGCCGCCTTGCCGCGAGAAGGAGCGAGACGACGCCCGTCCCCGCGCCGAGCTCCGCCGCGCGCCCGAAGCGCGCGCCCGGGTCCGCCCTGCGGACGAACGCGGAGAGCAGATATGCGTCGGTCGTGAAAAGGAGCCCGTCGCGGGACTGTTCGAGCACGATATCGTCGTTTATCCTGTCAAGACGCGTTTCCTGCACAAAAGACGTCTCCTTTCAAATGACGGAAAAAGGGGCGCGGGGAGGGAGCTTTTGCAAGAAAAGTTCCTCTCCCCGCGGTATAGCGTTCGTTTGCCCCTCATTTTTTAAAGTTCGCCGAGGCGCGGCTTTGCGCTTCGGCGGCAGCGCCGCCAAGCGATCGCTTTGGGCCGGCGCTTTTTTCGCAGCTTAGTCCTGGGCGGGAGCCTCAACGGGGCAAACGCCGGCGCAGGCGCCGCACTCAAGGCAGGTATCGGGGTCGATAACGTACTTGCCGTCGTCGTCCTGAGAAATAGCCTCGACCGGGCATTCGGCAGCGCAAGCGCCGCAGCCGATGCAGTTTTCCTTGTCGATCTTATATGCCATCGTGTCCATCCTCCATTACACTTGATTACGGCGACATTTGACAACTGTTTTATGTACCGCACTTTTATTCTATCATAAAAAAGAGAGATTTCAAGAGCTTTTGTAAAGAATGATAAGATTTTTTTACGGTGTTTGCGGGCGCAGGCTTCCCTCGCGGGGAAAACGCGGGGCGCGGAGGCGTGGGAGCGGCGTCATTGTCCGCCGAAAAAACGGCGCGCCCCGGGCGGATTTCCGAGGGCACGCCGTGCTTTTTTATTCCGCGGGGATAGTCTCGCCGTCGTCGGTGACGATGCCGTCGCTTTCGTTGTCGTCGTTTTCGCGTCCGTCCCTGCGGCTGCGGCGGCGTCCGATGACGGTCACCTCGTCGCGGGTGAATGTCTTGACGGGCGCGTCGTCCGCGTCGCCGAGCCTGACCTTAATGATGCCCGCGAGCGTCTGCGACTCGATGACGTAGCCCGTGCCGTCCTTCGTCTTTACGATCGAATCGACGCGCGGCGTCAGCTTCGCTTCGGCCTCGTATGTGTCGTTTTCGTAGCGGAGGCAGCACATGAGGCGGCCGCAGGTGCCCGATATTTTCGCGGAATTGAGCGAGAGGTTCTGCTCCTTCGCCATGCGTATCGAGACCTGGTTGAAGTCGTAGAGGAACGTGCTGCAGCAGAACGGGCGTCCGCAGATGCCGATGCCGCCGAGCAGCTTCGCCTCGTCGCGGATGCCTATCTGGCGCAGCTCTATGCGCGTGCGGAAGACGGACGCGAGGTCCTTGACGAGCTCGCGGAAGTCGACTCTGCCGTCGGCGGAGAAGAAGAACGTCAGCTTGCTGTTGTCGAACGCATACTCCGCCTCGACGAGCTTCATCCCGAGGCCGTGCTCCTCTATCTTGCGGGCGCAGATGCGGAACGCCTCCTCCTCGCGCTCGCGGTTCTTCTCGTGGCGCTCGCGGTCGGCGTCCGTCGCGATCCTGACGACCGGGCGCAGCGGCGCGACGAGGGACGAGACGGGCTCCTTTTTGTTCGGTATCGCGATCGTGCCGTACTCGATGCCGCGCGCCGTCTCGACGATGACGTCCATCCCCTCGCGGCAGACGTAATCTGTCGGCGCGAAATAGTAGACCTTGCCGGAATCCTTGAAGCGGACGCCGACGATGTCCGTCATCTCCTGCGGCTCGGCAGGGAGCGACACGGGCTCCTCGTCGAACCAGTGGTCGGGTATCTCAAGGTAGTGAGACGTGTCGTATTCGGGCGCCCTCACATTGGGCTTGTCCTCGGCGCGCTCGTCGGCGTCCGTCATTATGACGTTCGGCGAGAGGCGGCGCGCCGGCGCGCCGCGTCCGTTTTTGCCTCTGCGGCGGGGCGAGCCGTCGCCGGAAGGCGTCGGCTGTGAGGCGTTTGCGGCGGTGTCGCTTTTTGCGCCGCCCTGTTCGCTTGTGCGGTCGGCGCGCTTTTCTTCGGGCTTGCGGCGGTTGTGTCCTCCGCGGCGGCGCTTGTTCCTGCCGCCGTTTTTGCCGCTGTTATTTTCTCCGGTGCCGCCCTGCGGCAGACCGTTTTTTTCTTCGGGCATTTTTTCCTCCGATAAAATATGTGAATGGTTTATTGATTGCGTATCCGTATCGACATGGACAGAAGCGTCGTTGTCACGGAGGCGTATGCGTCTATAGCCTCGGATGCCGAGGACGTCTCGTCTATGGCGAACGCGAGCTTTTTCGCGGAGCAGCCCGCAGACGCCTCCGCCGCCTCGTCGGGCGTCAGGTAAAAGCACGTCTCAAAGCTGCGGCTCTTTTTCGAGAGCAGCATGTCGCGCAGCGCGCGCCGCATGTGAAGGAGCAGCTCCGCCGCCTCGTCCCGCTTCGGCTTTTTCATCGACGCTATCGTATAGAGCGCCTCGTCAGAGCCGGAAAGGATGAGAGAGAGAAGCTCCGAGGCGCGCCGCTTTGCCTCGCGGAGCGCTGATAGCCTGTTCCCGTCGAGCAGCTCGAGACCGAGCACGGGGTCCCCGCCCGCGGCGAGCAGAAGCTCGTCCCGTCCGCGCGCGTCCGAGGAAAAGAGCCGTCTTGCCGCGTCCTTGCCCTCGCGGAGCAGGTATTCCTCCATTACGGGGCGCGAGCACGGAGAGAGGCGCAGCGCCGGTGCGCGGGAGCGTATCGTTTCGAGCATCAGACCGGAGTCGCGGCAGAGAAGAAGGAAGAGCACGAACGCGGGCGGTTCCTCGAGCAGGAGCAGAAACGCGTTCTGCGCCTCGACCGTCATCGTGTCGGCGTCCCTTATGATGTAGACCTTGCGCTCGCTCTCCGACGGTATGAGGTACGCGTCCTTCTTGAGGCGGCGCACGGTGTCGACGCCGAGCGTCGCGCGCTCGCCCCGGTCGATGACGCGGATGTCGGGATGCGTTCCCGCGTCGGCGCGCACGCACGATGGGCAGGCGTTGCAGGGGAGACTTTCACCTTGCGGCGAAAGTCCGGAGATTTCACCTATCGGCAAACTTTCACCTTGCGGTGAAAGTCCGGAGATTTCACCTTGCGGTGAAACTCCCCCTGATGCGTTTGTGGCGGAGGTTCGCTTATCGCACAGCAGAGCCTTTGCGACGGCGAAGGCGAGGTCGAAGCGGAGCTTGTCCCCGCCGGTTTCGCCCTCGATGATGTAGGCGTGACCGAGGGTGCCGGAGCGTATCATCGACGACAGGCGCGCGCGGAGCGCGTCGTTGCCGGGTATAGACGAAAAATCCGCCATAAAGCCCCCGTTCCCCCGAAATACGGCATTCAAAAATTCTTATACAGATACATTATATCAAAAAGGGAGCCGCGTGTCAACATCGGCGGTGACGGCGGTCACGGCAATCGCTTACGAAAAAGGATCAAGAAGAAGCAAAAACTTTAAGCAAATACTCATGAGAAAGAGCGCATCTTTTACGTTTGAGATTAATGCTGCCCTTGTAGGAGGCTCTACCCCAAATTTTGTGTAAACACCCCATCATGGTATAATGCGTGTCTCGTGAGCGGTCGGCGGAACAAGTTCTGTCGACCGCTCTATCAACAATACAAGCGGAAATCGGGACGCGTGTCAAGGGCGGCGGCTTGCCGCCGTTCATTTTACCCTTGACGCGCGGCACGGTTTCTGCTATTCGGGGATGCGATCCCCGAAAAAGATCGACAGCTGTGAGTAGATAACGCCCCAGTCCTGACGGCGACCCGTCCATTTTGAGGT
>CANQYV010000052.1 GCA_947628165.1 uncultured Clostridia bacterium
GGTGGAGCGCGAACTGCACGTTGCAGCCGCCGTGTATCTTCAGCTCGCGGATTATCTTTATCGCGGAGTCGTTCAGCATCTTCATGTCACGGTCGTTGAGCGACAGTATCGGCGCGACGACGATAGAGTCTCCCGTGTGGACGCCGACGGGGTCGACGTTCTCCATGCCGCAGATCGTGATGCACTTGTCGTTCGAGTCGCGCATGACCTCGAACTCTATCTCTTTATATCCCTTGACGGATTTTTCGACGAGCACCTGACCGACGGGCGAGAGGCGGAACGCGTTCACCGCGATCTCGACGAGCTCTTCCTCGTTGTCCGCAAAGCCGCCGCCCGTGCCGCCGAGCGTGAACGCCGGGCGCAGAACGACCGGATACCCGATGTCGAGCGCGGCGCGCTTTGCCTCCTCGACGCTGTACGTTATCTCAGACGGGATAACGGGCTCGCCTATCGACTCGCACATCTCCTTGAAGAGCTCCCTGTCCTCGGCGCGCTCGATGGACTCGCTCGGCGTGCCGAGCAGCTCGACGCCGCATTCGCGGAGTATCCCCTTCTTTTCAAGCTGGACGGCGAGATTCAGTCCCGTCTGCCCGCCGATGCCGGGCACTATCGCGTCCGGGCGCTCGCGGCGCAGAATGCGCGCGACAAACTCGAGCGTCAGAGGCTCCATATATACCTTGTCCGCTATCGTCGTGTCCGTCATTATCGTCGCGGGGTTGCTGTTCACGAGGATGACCTCGTACCCCTCCTCCTTGAGGGCGAGGCACGCCTGCGTGCCCGCGTAGTCAAACTCCGCCGCCTGACCGATAACGATGGGGCCGGAGCCTATGATCAGCACCTTTTTGATATCCGTTCTCTTTGCCATTGTCCTTTTATGTCTCCTTAAATCAGTTTTTGTATACTTCTGTCTTTCCGTGCGCCGAGGTGAGGGCGCAGCGGCCCGAAAACCTCATCCCCGCAAACGGCGTCGCCCGCCCGAGCGAGAGGAACCGCTCAGGGTCGACGGTCTCCTCGGCGCCGAGGTCCCACACCGTATATTCCGAGCCGTCATACGGTATCCCGAACCGCAGCCGCGGGTTTATCGCCATGAGGCGGACGAGCTTTTCGAGCGTGATGACGCCCGTCTTTACAAGGCCCGTGTAAAGCGCCGGAAACGACGTTTCGAGCCCCACTATGCCGAACGCGCTGCCCGAAAGCCCGCGCGACTTTTCCTCAGCCGAGTGCGGGGCGTGGTCGGTCGCTATCATGTCTATCGTCCCGTCGAGAATGCCGTGCATCAGCGCCTCTCTGTCCTCTTCCGAGCGGAGCGGCGGGTTCATCTTGAATCTGCCGTCCTCCTGTAAGTCCCGGTCGCTCATAAGAAGGTAGTGCGGACCGACCTCGCACGTCACGTCGACCCCGCGCGCCTTCGCCTCGCGGATGAGGGATACGCTCTCCTTCGTCGAGACGTGGCAGATGTGGAGCGCGCAGCCCGTCGCCTCCGCGAGCCTTATGTCACGCTCGACCTCGCGCCATTCGCTCTCGGACGAAATTCCGCGGTGACCGTGCGCGCGGGCGTATTCCCCGTCGTGTATGTATCCGCCGAAAAGCAGGTCGTTGACCTCGCAGTGCGCGGCGATTATCTTGCCGAGCGAGTGCGCCTTCTCCATCGCGCGCAGCATGACCTCCCCGGACTGAACGCCGCGCCCGTCGTCGGAAAACGCGGCGACGCTGCATGCCAGCGCCTCCATGTCAGAAAGCTCGCCTCCGCGCTCGCCCTTCGTTATCGCGCCGTAAGGTATGACGCGCACGGGCGTTTTATCCTGTGCCGCCGCTATTGCTATAAGCTCCGGCAAAAGATTTTCCGCCGAGTCGGGCACCGGGGAGAGGTTCGGCATCGTGCAGACTGTGGTGTATCCGCCGTGCGCGGCGGCGCGCGAGCCCGTCAGGACCGTTTCCTTATACGAAAAACCCGGCTCGCGAAAGTGCACATGCACGTCGCAGAAGCCGGGAAAAACGGTATATTCAAAATCACTGCCGGAGGAAATGAGAAAATCGAAAGCCTCCCCCTCGGGCGCGGGCGAAAATTCGCTGTAATCTTCATGTTTGAATATGTTGTACCGCATGATGCCACCGTGAAAAAAGCCCCCGCGGAGCACTTTCCGGCAGGGGACGCCGCGGCGCGCGCCGCGCGGTATCGCCCGATCTTGCCGATATCTCCGCATCGTCTTAAAGATCGTTTTTGTTATTTGCTATATTGTAGCATACAAAGCCGCGCTTGTCAACTTCTCTATAGGATTTTTTCGCATTTTGTCTGACGAGGCGCGTTTCCTTGACTTTTTGATTTTTTAATAGTATAATCATCTTACGGAAATACCTGACAAAAAAGACGCGGAAAGCAGAGAAGCGTATGAAAATAACCATGAAAAAAATATTATTTCTCGCGGCAGTCATTCTTGCTGCCGCCGCCGTCTCGTGCTCGCGTCCGACAGGGGGCGGGAGCGAGAGCGAAGCCTCCTCGGGCGGCGAGGGCGGCGCGCCCTACGAGAGCACGAACACCGGCGCCGACACGTCCGCATACGACGAAAACGGCTTTTTGATTTTTCCCGACGGGAACTACATAAAAGAGCCTGCGTTCGACACCGACGACCCCCTGCCAGATTTCGACGCGCCAGCCTCATTTGCACAGCTCGGCAACTCATCGAGCCATTCCATGTGCGAGGCTGCAAACGGCTGGTACTCCTGCTCCACCGACAGCGGCTGCAAGGACATGGTCCTCTTTACGGACAAGAAAACAGGCGCCTCGATCCCGCTCTGCGGAAAGCCGGAGTGTATGCACGACAGCCGATCCTGCAACGCTTATTTCGGCCGTATCGAACGGCTCCAGCTCTATGACGGATATCTCTATGTGATAGCGGACGACAGCGTTTTCCGCGTTTTGCCCGACGGCACGAAGCGGGAAAGCGTGACCTCCGTCAGCCGGGAGGCTTCCGATGCGGCAGCGGCCGACTCCTTCTATCAGATACACCGCGGATATCTGTACGTTTGCGGCTCAAAATGGGCTGTCGAGAACGGCAAAGACGTGCACTATGCGTCTGTGACGGCGCACGCGCTCGACGGCAGCGAGGAATTCCGTCTGTTTGAAAAGAAATATGAGGAAGGCGCGACGCCTCGTGTCAACGTGAGGTTCTGCGGCAACGACGTTTACATCATGGCATGGCATACGGGCGACACCTCGACAGGCAAGGACGCGGTTTGTTACGCCGACTTTTACAGATGGGACGCCGAAACGCGCCGGGGTGAGGCGCTTTTCACCGGCACATATCCCGAAAACATACGCGCCTATCAGTTTGACTGCATGGTGAGGGAGGGAGACGGCATATATATCGGCGTCGGATACCGGGGCAGGCTCGCGGAGGGCGGGGAAAATGCCGGCTCAGCCGTCACAACAAGGCTCGGCGTCATGAAATATTCGTTTGATACGAAGAAACCCGAACACGTCATTTGGTTCAACGACGACCCCGGAGATGTCGTCGGCAGCGATAAGGCCCTTGACGGGACCCTTAAAATAGTATTCACTGCCGACAAAATTATCTTCGCCGATTATGATGCCGAAACATTGCTCATGTTCGACACGGACGGGCGTGAGGTGTTCCGCCGCGACGGCTTCACTTACGCTAACTTCGCCGGAGGCAGCGAAAATTATATCTATTTTTATAATATCGAGGGCGGATTTTACAGAGCTGTCCCGCTCGGCGAAGGCGGCGCGGACGATGTCGTCACAGTAGGCATCCCCGCGGCGGCGGAATAAAGCGCGCAAAAAGACCGAAAGGAGGCGTCAGTCACGCCTCCTTTATTAATTGCGGGATGTTGCGCCGCGCCTTGAAATGCGCGCGGGTTTGTGGTAGAATATGTGGCAGAAGCCCGAAACGGAGGACACATATGCCGATAAGGATACCGAACGAGCTGCCGGCGACACGGACGCTCAGAGATGAAAATATATTCGTCATAACGGAGACGCGCGCGATAACGCAGGACATACGTCCGCTCGAGATCGCGATACTAAACCTCATGCCGACGAAAATCGAGACGGAGACTCAGCTTGCGCGCCTGCTCGGGAACACGCCGCTTCAGGTCCGCTGCGAGCTTATTATGACGTCGACTCACAAGGCGAAGAACACCTCCGAGGAGCATATGCTCACGTTTTACAAGACGTTCGACGACATAAAGGACCGCACGTTCGACGGCCTCGTCATTACGGGCGCGCCCGTCGAGCACCTCCGGTTTGAAGAGGTCGAATACTGGCGCGAGCTTTGCCGAATCATGGAGTGGTCGAAGACGCACGTCACAAGCACGCTCCACATCTGCTGGGGCGCGCAGGCGGCGCTCTATTACCACTACGGCATAGAAAAGCATCCGCTCGAAAAGAAGCTGTTCGGCGTTTTCCCGCACACGCTCGATTACAGGCGCTCGATCCTCTTCCGCGGTTTTGACGACGTGTTCATGGTGCCGCATTCGCGCCGAACGACGGTAAAAAGAGAGGACATCGAGGCTGTTCCCACCCTCCGCATCCTCGCCTCGTCCGAAGAAGCCGGCGTCTATGCCGTCATCGCCGACCACGGCAGGCAGATATTCATAACGGGCCATTCGGAATACGACGCCGACACGCTCGGCCGCGAATATCTCCGCGACAAAAAGGCGGGAATTCCGATAGACGTGCCCGCAAACTATTATCCCGACGACGACGAGACGAAGCCGCCCGTCGTGAGCTGGCGCTCGTCCGCAAATCTGCTCTTTTCAAACTGGCTCAATTACTTCGTATACCAGACGACGCCGTATGACATAAAGACGGTCGGCGACCCCTCCGCGAGAACGGAAACGCCCGTCTGACAAATGCCGCTGATACAAACCAAACGGGAGACGCACAAAAATAAGCGTCTCCCGTTCTTTATTCCTGTCTCAGCTGCCTACTCCGCATAGCCTATCACTATCTCATCTCCGCCATCGAGAGGCACGGCGAAATGCCACTTTTCATTCTTGTCGGCGATGAGATGCATAAAATATATGTATTCGTCGGTCCCGCCCGAAAAATTGATGTAATTTGACGGCAAATTTCTAAGTAAATTCCCTTTGAAATCGTATAAATACCCGCCGCCGTCTTCACTGTCATGACAAACTATTTTGTTCGGAGTGAAATTTATCCATGACGGAGATCTCGAGTAACCCGGACCGGGAACGGTCGCTCCCACGTCGTCATGAAACCACACGACCTCCTCAAGCTTTTTTGTATCAAACGAATATTTCATGACGCCGAAGCTCGTGTTCGCTTCCGCGCCCGCGTTAGCGCCTCCGGTCATAGTACTGGTCCGACCAACGCCGACATATATCCCGTCGCCGGGCACCGGCATAAAATCACGCTCCAGCGGGTAGATCCTGTCGGGATACTCGCCCGTCCAGATCGCCTCTCCCTGCCGCGTTTTTATATCCCACTTATAGAAGTCGGCATAGAAATCAACTAATTTATCCGAAATCTTTTTATGATGTGTGACCATGATATACATGTCGTTGCCGAAAAACCTGACGTTTACCCTCGGGTTGCCGCCCGTATAATTTTCAAACTCCCTGTCAAGAACGCGGAAGGTTTCGCTCCCGTCGAGCGAGCGCGCCGTTATGCTCGCATATGCGACGGGCTTTCCGTTTTCTATTTCAAAATATCCCGCGAAAAAGTACATATATCCGCGGTGTATCTGTACGAAACGGTCGCTTTCCCAGTGGTCCAATAAATATTTATCGCTGTAATCATTGATGTCGCTTACCTTCTCGCGCTTTGCGCCGTCAGGCTCCATCTTGTATACGGCGCTGTCCGTTATACAGTACAGCATACCGTCATACATCTGTATCGACCATATACGGCCTTGGAATCCCGCGCCGCACGACAGATCGTTATGGTCACATTCCGGCTTCCCGCAGAGCGGAATCACCGCTCCTGTCTTTTTGTCCGTAAAGTCGATACGGCTGAAAATTCTCCCATCGTCGTCTGTTACTCTGCTCACGGAATACCAACCGTTCTCGCCCTCGCAGAACGACTCGTCGTCACAACTTGTAGTCTGAGCGAAGGAAAGCGGGGCGTCATAGTCGGGGAGCGGGTCGGCGGTATCGAATTTTTTGTTCTTTATGTAGTTACCCTCGGGGAACACAAAAAAGCCGTTTTCGTCCTTTTCGGCGTCGTTGTTCTCGGTCACAACAGTATCGGCAGGGGCGCTTTTGTCACCGGTTTCGGCGGTCCCCGCGCTGCCGCCGGTTTCTTTTTCCGAGCCTCCGTCTATATTCCGCGCGCAAGCCGCGAAAACGAGAACCGCCAAAAGCAGCGCGGGGATGATTTTTACGATATGCTTACTCCGCATAGCCTATAATTATCTCATCTCCGCCGTCGAGCGGCGTGGCGATATAGAATTCCGATTCCTTGGCAGAGAAATTCCAATGATAAATATATTCGTCGGTTCCTCCAACATAATTTCCGCACGGCAGCTCATGCTTTTTTTGAAACAGTTCCTTTCCGTCGAAGCTGTAAACATACTGCATCGAATTTTCGCCGTCGATAACTATGCTGTTTTTTGTAAACTGTATATCCACATCGCCTTCGAGCTTCATTACCGACACGATGCTTTTTGTTTCAAACGAATATTTCATCACGCTGAAGTCCGGCACATATTCCTCCGAGCTCGGCGGGATACTGTTGTTCCATGCCCCAAAATATATTCCATCTCCCGAAACGGGCATACAGTCAAAATTAAACGGTACCGTACCGTCCGGGAACGGCTCGGTATAAAGCGCCTCGACCTGCCTTGTCTTGACGTCCCATTTGAACAAGTCGGCGTAGTAAAATCCCTCGTTATATTTCTGATGCGTGACCATTATATACATGTCGTTGCCGATAAACCGGACATTCACTCTCGGAGTGGCGCTGTCCTCATCGCTGTATTTCTTCTCGAACACGCGGAACGTTTCGCTCCCGTCGAGCGCACATGCAGTCACGCTCGCTGTCCAGACCTTTTCCCCGTTTTCAACATCATACGTCGATCCGAAATAGTACAGATATCCGCGGTGTATCTGTACAAACGGGTCGTTTGTGTATAGATTTATTATTTTCCAATCGACCGTGCAGACAGTCTCGCGCTTTGTGCCGTCAGGCTCCATTCTGAGCACGCTGCCGCTCATCACGCAGTACAGAGCACCGTCATACATCTGAAGCCGAAGGGCGTCGCCACCTATATTCGCGTTGCATGACGAGCTGTCGTGAGTGCATTCCGGTTTTCCGCAGAGTGGCATTACTGCGCCCGTCTTTTTGTCTGTATACATTATGTAGTTATCCCTCGACCCGTCAAGCTCCGAGTACCATCCGTTCTCGCTCTCGCACATAGTATGTCCGAACGAGTTGCCGAGCTGAGCGAAGGAGAGCGGCGCGTCATAGTCGGGGAGCGGGTCGTCGGTGTCGAATTTTTTGTCTTTTATGTAGTCGCCCTCGGGGAACACGGAAAAGCCGTATTCGTCGGTTGCCTGCCCCTCGTTCTCATCTCCCGCCGTTTCGACAGTGGCGCTTTTGTCACCGGTTTCGGCGGTCCCCGCGCTGCCGCCCGTCCCCATTCCCGAGCCTCCGCCTATATTCCGCGAGCAAGCCGCGAATACGAGCACCGCCAACAGCAGCGCGGGGATAATCGCCTTTTTGGTCATGAGTAATTCTCCATGCAAATATTTATTTTAATTCAAAAGAAGTATTTTCAATTATTTTTATACCATACATTTCCGTCATATGTCAATACATTGCATGGTTTTTTCTGAAAAAACTTGTGCCCGCTTCCGTGAAAATAAAAAAGCGGGGACGGCGGCAGAAAAGAGCGCGTCGTCCCCGAAAAGTCTCATTTTTATGCAAGCGTTGCCGCCATTACGGCTTTTATCGTGTGAAGTCTGTTCTCCGCCTCGTCGAACACTATCGACTGCTCACCCTCGAACACCTCGTTTGTGACCTCCATCTCCGAAATGCCGAATTTTTCGTATATCTCCCTTCCCGTCTTTGTGCCGAGGTCGTGGAAGGCGGGCAGGCAGTGCATGAAGCGGCACCTCTCCGGCGCCGCCGACATCAAATCGGCGTTCACCTGATACGGCAGAAGGTCCTCTATCCGCTCGCGCCATATCTCGTCGGGCTCGCCCATCGAGACCCACACGTCTGTGTAGATGACGTCGACACCCTTGACCGCAGACTTCGGCTCCGTGACAAATTCGAGCGCGGCACCCGTATCTTCCGCGATCTTCCTGCATTCCGCAACGATACCGGGGTCCGGGAAATATTTCTCCGGCGCGCAGGCGACGAAGTGCATCCCCATCTTCGCGCAGCCGACCATCAGCGAGTTGCCCATATTGTAGCGCGCGTCTCCCATATAGACGAGCTTTTTGCCGGAAAGACTGCCAAAATGCTCCCTCACCGTCAGAAAATCGGCGAGTATCTGCGTCGGGTGGAACTCGTTCGTCAGCCCGTTCCAGACGGGGACGCCGGCGTATTTCGCCAGATCCTCCACAATATTCTGCCCGTATCCGCGGTACTCGATGCCGTCGAACATGCGCCCGAGGACGCGCGCGGTGTCTGGCAGGCTCTCCTTTTTCCCTATCTGCGAGCCCGACGGGTCGAGATAGACCGCCGTCATGCCGAGGTCCGCCGCCGCGACCTCAAAGGCGCAGCGCGTCCGCGTGCTCGTCTTCTCGAAAATGAGCGCGATGTTTTTGCCCTCGCACATCCTGTGCGGGATCCCCGCCTTTTTCTTTCTCTTCAGCTCCGCGGAAAGGTCGAGCAGACCCTCTATTTCCGAGGTCGTAAAATCGAGCAGCTTAAGAAAGCTCCTGCCGTGCAGATTCATTTTTTTATATCGGGAAGAGCGCGTCTCCCCGCCCCCTGTCGTAATATTTTTCAAATTTTGTCAGCGCGCCGCCGCGGCCTTTATGACGCCGAGCGCGCGGACGAGCGTCTCTTCCGGAATATTGAGCGCGGGCAGAAGGCGGACCTTGTCCTTCGCCGTCAGGCAGAGCACGCCGCCGTCGATGCAGTCGGCGACGACCTCGGACGCCGGTCTTTTCGTCTTTATTCCCACCATGAGCCCCATGCCGGTGACGGCGTCGACGCCGTCGGCATATGAAAGCTCGCGCCGTATTATGTCCCCCTTGCGGCGCACGTCGGCGAGGAATTCGTCCGTCAGCCTTTCAAATACAGACAGCGCGCCCGCGCACGCGGCGGGATTTCCTCCGAACGTCGAGCCGTGGTCGCCGTATCCGAGGACGCCTGAGACGCGCTCACCCATGACGCACGCGCCTATCGGCAGCCCGCCGCCGAGCCCCTTCGCGGTCGTGAATACGTCCGGCACGATGCCGTAGTTCATGTAGGAATAGAGCGCGCCGGTCCGCCCGTTTCCCGTCTGAACCTCATCGACGATAAAGACGATGTCGTTTTTCTCCGCAAGCTCCCGCGCGGCGCGCACAAAGCCTTCTTCGAGCGCGACGACGCCGCCCTCTCCCTGAACGCACTCTATCATTATTCCGGCGACGTCTCCGTTTGAGACCGCATTCGCAAGCGCGTCCGTATCGTTTGCCCTGACATGTCGGAAGCCGGGCGTCAGCGGCGCGTACAGCTTATGAAACGCGTCCTGCCCCGTGGCGGCAAGCGTCGTCAGCGTCCTGCCGTGGAAGCTGTTTTCGAGCGTCACGATGACGTGGCGTCCCTCGCCGTATTTGTCGGCGGAATATTTGCGCGCCGCCTTTATCGCGCACTCGTTCGCCTCCGCGCCCGAGTTTCCGAAAAACACCTTCTTCATGCCGGTCCGCACGCACATCGCCTCGGCGAGGCGCGCGCACGGCTCGGTGTAGTAGAGGTTCGACATATGCTGGACGCGGGAGAGCTGCGCCGTCACGGCATTGACCCACATCCCGTCCGCGATGCCGAACGACGTGACGCCGATGCCGGAGCCCATGTCGATATATTCCTTCCCGTCCGCCCCGACGGCGACGGAGCCGCTGCCCGAGACTATCTCGACCGGAAAGCGCCTGTACGTCCCCGCGACGTAACGTTCGTCAAGCTCCCGTATGCTCATTTCGTCCACCTCTCTTCTCGTTTTTACGCCCTGATAAGGGTGCCCGCGCCCTCGTCGGTCAGGATCTCCATCAGTATAGAATGGCTGACCCTGCCGTCCATTATGACGACGTTTTTGACGCCGCGCTCGATCGCGTCGACGCAGCATTCTATCTTCGGTATCATGCCGCCGGAGATAACGCCCTCGTGCGAGAGCCTGCGCGCCTCGGCGACCGTTATCTCCGACATGAGCGTCGACGGGTCGTTCCTGTCGCGCAGGACGCCCTCGATGTCCGTCATCATGATGAGGCTCTCCGCCCCGAGCGCGCCCGCGATGTACGCCGCCGCCGTGTCGCCGTTGATGTTGTATGTGTTGCCCGCCCTGTCGCAGCCGACCGTCGATATGACAGGTATGTAGCCGCTGTCGAGCAGGTCCGTGACCGGCTTTATGTTGACGCGCTCGATCCTGCCGACGTAGCCGAGCCGTTCGTCCTTTGCGGACGCCTCTATCATCATGCCGTCGACGCCCGAAATTCCGACTGCCGCGCCGCCGTGCATGCCCAGCATCGTGACGAGCTGCTTGTTCACCTTTCCGGCGAGCACCATGCCGACGATGTCCATCGTCTCGGCGTCCGTCACGCGGAGCCCGTCCACGAATTCCGGCACTTTGCCGAGCTTTTTCATCATCTCCGATATCTCGGGACCGCCGCCGTGAACGAGCGCCGTCTTAATGCCGATGAGGTGAAGCAGGACGATATCCTCCATCACCTGCTTTTTCAGCGTTTCGTTCACCATCGCGTTGCCGCCGTACTTTATAACGACGACCTTGTCCGTGTATCTCTTTATATACGGCAGCGCCTGAATCAGCACCTCCGCCCTCTCCGCATTCGAAAACCGTGTGTCCATTCTATACCTCAAACCAAATGAGTTTCGCGCAGCGAAACTCTACCTTAAAACAAATCTCTGAGAGTTTCGCGCAGCGAAACTATGGAGGTGAGTTCGCGGGAATGCGGCGGCGCCGTAGTTGGTGCCGCCGCCCGCGAACCTCACGAACTTAAACTGCCCCCCGGCAGTTTAAGTTCTAACTACGGAGGTGAGTTTTGCGTTAAACAATTGCGCCGTTGTTTGGCGCAATTGTAGCAAAACCTCAGGAACATAACCGACGCATCGAGCGTCGGTTATGTTCTGTAGTCCGCATTTATCCTGACGTAGTCGTATGTCAGATCGCACCCCCATGCGACGGCTGACGCGACGCCGTCGCCGAGCGTGACCCTTATCTCTATCTCCTTTTCGGTAAGCACCGCCTTCGCTAGCTCCTCCGAAAAATCTATGCCGTGTCCGTCGCGCGCGACCTCGACCTCGCCCGAGGCGCTCACAAAGCTGACACCCATCTTCGTCACGTCGACGTCGGCGCCGCTGTAGCCGACGGCGCAGAACACGCGTCCGAAGTTCGCGTCCGCGCCGAATATCATGGACTTCACAAGGCTCGAGCAGATCACCGCCTTCGCCGCCGTCTTTGCCGCCGCGTCGTCCTTCGCGCCCGAAACCCTGCACTCGATGAGGCGCGTGCAGCCCTCGCCGTCCGCCGCTATCATGCGGCAGAGCGCGACCGTCACCGTGTTCAGCGCGCGCATGAATTCCGCGAAGTCTTCCCCGTCACAGGTCACCGTCTCGTTTCCCGCAAGACCGTTTGCGAGCACCGTCACCATGTCGTTTGTCGAGGTGTCGCCGTCTATCGAGAGCATGTTGAACGTCGAGCCGACGTCCGTCGACAGCGCGCGGCGGAGCATTTCGGGGCTCACTGCCGCGTCAGTCGTGATAAAGACGAGCATTGTTGCCATGTTGGGATGTATCATCCCGCTGCCCTTCGCAATGCCCCCCATGCGGCACATTTTGCCGCCGAGAGAAAACTCGACCGCGACTTCCTTTTTAACCGTGTCGGTCGTCATTATGCCTTCGGCGGCGTCGCCGCTGCCGTCGTGAGAAAGGAGCTTCACGAGCTCCGGTATGCCGCACTTTATCGGCTCTATGTCGAGCGGCTTGCCGATAACGCCCGTCGAGGCGACGACGACGTCCGACGCGTCGACGCCGAGCGCTGACGACACAAGCTCCGACATTTGCTCCGCTATCTGCTCGCCGTCGGCGTTGCAGGTGTTCGCGTTGCCGCTGTTGCATATGACCGCCTGCGCGTACCCGTCCTCGATGTGGCGCTTCGTCACCGCGAGCGGCGCGCCCTTGACGAGATTCTGCGTGTAGACTGCAGCCGCCGCCGCGCGCGCCTCGCTGTATATGAGCGAAAGGTCGCGCTTTTCCTTATTTTTGCGTATGCCGCAGTGGACGCCCGCGGCGGAAAATCCCTTTGCGGCGCAGACGCCGCCGGAGATGAGCTTCATAATGATCTTTTCCTTTATATTATATTTGTATCAGAGCGCGAGCCCCTCGGTCTCCGGGACGCCGAGCATGATGTTCATGTTCTGTATCGCCGCGCCGGACGCGCCCTTGCCGAGATTGTCAAACCTTGCGGCGAGCAGCGTGCGCTCCCCGTTCCCGTGGACCGATATCTCCATGACGTCGCGCCCCGAGAATGCCGCGGCGGACAAAAATCCGCCCTCGTCCGCGTTATCTTTATATCTGACGAGCCCGCCGTCCCCGTAATATTCGCGGTACACGCGCGCAATTTTTTCCGGGTCTGCGTCAAACAGCGGGAACGTGACCTCCATGCCGGAATAAAACGGCGCGACGATCGGGCAGAAGACGGGCGGCGTCGTAAGTTCCGTCACCGCCGTCATCTCCGGCAGGTGCTTGTGAGACTGGGACAGCCCGTACATTCGCGGAGCGTCAAGCAGCGCGTCACGGCTTTCCGCCTCGTATTCCGCTATCATCTTTTTGCCGCCGCCGGAGTATCCCGTCAGCGACGTGCAGACGAGGCGCTCGCATTTATCTATGATGCCCGCCTCGACGAGCGGGGCGGCAAGCGCTATAAATCCGCTCGCGTGGCAGCCGGGGTTTGAAACGCGCCTCGCGCGCGCGATGCGCTCGCGTCTGCCTGTCAGCTCCGGAAAACCGTACTCCCAGCCGTCAGCCGTCCTGTGGGCGGTCGACGTGTCTATTATCCGTGCGTCAATACCTGAATTTTCGAGCGCGTCCGCCATTTCGACCGCCGCCGCGTCCGGCAGGCAGAGAAAAACGATATCAGAGGAGGCGGCGGCCTCGAGCCTTGCGTCCGCGTCCTTCCTTTTCTCCTCGGGGAGAGAAACAAGCTCGATGTCTCCCCTCTCTCCGAGCCTTTCGCGTATGCGGAGCCCCGTCGTTCCGGCGGAGCCGTCTATGAACACCTTTGTCATTCCGAAAGCATGCCCCTCACATATTCTATCGCCGCGCGCACCTGTTCCGGTGAGGTGCCGCCGAGGCTTGCCCTGCGGCGGACGCATCCGTCCATGTCGACGGCGTCGTATACGCCCTCGTCGATTATATCGCAGTACTCGCGGTAGACCTCGAGCGGCAGCGTTTCGAGCGTTTTTTCGTCCGCCATCGCGCGGGATACGAGCCTGCCCGAGATCTTGTACGCCTCGCGGAACGGGAGCCCGCGCCCGACAAGGTAGTCGGCAAGGTCGGTCGCGTTGATGAATCCGCCTCCCGCGGCGCGCCGCATATTCTCCTTTTTGACGCTCATCGTCCTTATCATCGGCGTCATTATGCGGACTGACGAGAGCGCCGTGTCGCACGCGTCGAACACGCGCTCCTTGTCCTCCTGCATATCCTTGTTGTACGCGAGCGGCAGCCCCTTCAGCACGGTCAGAAGCGCGACGAGGTCGCCGTAGACGCGGCCCGTCTTTCCTCTGATGAGCTCCGCCATGTCCGAATTTTTCTTCTGCGGCATGATGGACGAGCCCGTCGTGAACGCGTCGTCAAGCTCTATGAACGAAAACTCCCAGCTCGACCAAAGAATGAGCTCTTCCGAAAGGCGGGAGAGGTGCATCATCATTATCGAGAGGCAGCCGAGCAGCTCGAGCGCGAAGTCCCTGTCGGAAACGCCGTCTATCGAGTTGAGGCAGACGCCGTCAAATCCGAGCTCCGCCGCCTCATACATGCGGTCCGTAGAAAACGTCGTCCCCGCGAGCGCGCAGGAGCCGATGGGCGAGACGTTCGTCCGGCGGCGGCAGTCCGAGAGCCTGTCTATGTCGCGGAGCAGCATCATCGCGTATGCCGTGAGCTGATGCCCGAACGTTATCGGCTGCGCGCGCTGGAGGTGCGTGTAGCCGGGCATTATCGTCTCCGCGTGCTCCTCCGCCCTGTCGGCGAGCGCCGCGACGAGCTCCTTTGCGGCGTCCGTCAATGTGTCGGCAAACTCGCGCAGGTAAAGCCTCATGTCAAGCGCGACCTGGTCGTTGCGGCTGCGCGCGGTGTGCAGCTTTTTGCCGACGCTGCCGACGCGGGACGTCAGCTCCGCCTCTATGAACATATGGATGTCCTCGGCGCCGTCGTCTATTTTGAGCTTTCCGCTCTCGATGTCGCCGAGGATGCCCTCAAGCCCGCCGACGAGCGCCGCCGCCTCGTCCGCCGTTATGATGCCGCACTTGGCGAGCATCTTCGCGTGCGCGCAGCTCCCCTCTATATCCTGACGGTACATCCTTTTGTCAAACGATACGGATGAGTTGAACTCGTCCGCGAGGCTGTCCGTCACACCGTCACTGCGTCCCTGCCAGAGCTTTGCCATAAAAATTATTGCCGCGGGGGGCGGCGCCTCCGCATACCGCAAAAGCACCGTCCCTCGCATTTTTCCTTTTCGTTATTTATTTTCGTTTTCGGCGTCGACCGTCGCCTGCACCTTTATCGGCAGACCGAACAGGTTGATGAAGCCGGTCGCGTCCGTCTGGTCGTAGTCGGACTCGCCGAACGTCGCTATCGCCTCGCTGTAAAGCGAGTATTTGCTCCAAACGCCCGCGTTTATGATATTGCCCTTGTAGAGCTTGAGCTTGACCTTGCCCGTGACGTGCTCCTGCGTCTTGTCGACGAACGCGGAGAGCGCCTCGCGCAGAGGCGTGAACCACTGGCCGTTGTAAACGAGCTCCGCAAACGTTATCGAGAGCTTCTGTTTCTCGTGGAGCGTCATCTTGTCAAGGCAGACGGACTCGAGCGTCTCGTGCGCGCGGTAGAGTATCGTGCCGCCGGGAGTCTCGTATACGCCGCGGCATTTCATGCCGACAAGGCGGTTTTCCACGATGTCTATGATGCCGATGCCGTTCTTGCCGCCAAGCTCGTTCAGCGCGAGGATTATCTCCTTCGGCGTCATCTTCTTCCCGTCGAGCGCCGTCGGGATGCCTGCCTCAAAGTCGAGCGTGATATACGTCGGCTCGTCGGGCGCCGAGACGGGCGAGACGCCCATCTCGAGGAAGCCGGGCTTTTCGTACATCGGCTCGTTGCCCGTGTCCTCGAGGTCGAGACCCTCGTGCGAGAGGTGCCAGAGGTTCTTGTCCTTCGAATAGTTCGTCTCGCGGTTGATCTTCAGCGGGACGCCGTGCGCCTCCGCGTAATCTATCTCTTCCTCGCGGGACTTTATCGTCCACTCGCGCCAGGGGGCAATTATCGGCATGTCGGGGGCGAAATGCTTTATCGCAAGCTCGAAGCGGACCTGGTCGTTGCCCTTGCCCGTGCAGCCGTGGCAGATGGCGTCGGCGCCTTCCTTCTTCGCGATCTCGACGAGCGCCTTTGCGATGCAGGGGCGCGCGTGCGAGGTG
>CANQYV010000053.1 GCA_947628165.1 uncultured Clostridia bacterium
CCGGAAACGGAGAGCTGCTGCGCGCCGCCGTGCTTTCATACGCGCGCGGCTGGCAGGCGCGCGGGCTCTATATCCAGGCGTTCGTCGATTACCTGACGGACGAGGACCGTGTCGCGTTCCCGTGCAGCATGATAGACAAGATCACGCCGCGCCCGGACGCGCGTGTCGCAGAGCTCCTTTCGTCGTCGGGATTCACCGACACGGAGACTGTCGTAACGGAAAAGCACACATATATCGCTCCCTTCGTCAACGCGGAGGAGCCTCAGTACCTCGTCGTCGAGGATAAATTCCCCGCCGGACGCCCGCCGCTCGACAAGGTCGGCGTCATCTTCACCGACCGGGACACGGTAAGCCTCGTCGAGCGCATGAAGGTCTCGACGTGCCTCAACCCGCTTCACACCGCGCTCGCCGTCTTCGGCTGCCTGCTCGGCTATGACCTCATAAACGAAGAAATGAAGGACAAGACCCTCTCCGCCCTCGTCAACCGACTCGGCAGAACGGAGGGGCTCCCCGTCTCGGCGGACCCCGGCATAATCTCGCCGGAGGCGTTCCTTGACGAGGTCATAAACGTCCGGCTGCCGAACCCCTTCATGCCCGACACGCCGCAGAGGATAGCGACGGACACATCTCAGAAGCTCTCCGTCCGCTTCGGGCAGACCGTGAAGGAATACAGGAGCCGCGGGCTCTCCCTCGACTCGCTTACAGCCGTTCCGCTCGTCTATGCGGGCTGGTGCCGCTATCTGCTCGCCGTCGACGACGAGGGGAAGAGCTTCACCCCGAGCTCCGACCCGAGGCTCGAGGAGGTCAGCGGACATCTTTCCGGCATAAAGTTCGGCGAGCCGCTCGGGCAGACAGCCGCAGAAGAGGCGCTGAGACCGATACTTTCAGATGTGACGATATTCGGGCTCGACATAACGGAAACGGAGCTTTTCCCTCGCGTCGCGGCATATTTCGCCGACATGACAAAAGGCCCCGGCGCCGTCAGAGGAACGCTTGAAGCAGCGCTCGCCTCGGCAACGTGACAATAGTATACGCGATAAAAAAACACCGTCCGCACGGCGGGAACCCTCCGTGCGGACGGATCTTATACTGCGCGAAAACGGGGAGCCGTCGGGCTCCCCGCCGTTTTTTTTACGCTCCGAACGCCGCCTTCACGCGCTCGTATTCCTCCCCTGTTATCGGGAGGATGCCGCCGTGGCGCTTCTTCGTCCTGCCGAGGTCGTAGTCAGCGCTGTCCATTATCTCCATCTTCCCGCTCGAAAGGTCGCGGCAGAGCAGCGGCAGGTATCCCGCGCCCTTCGCGAACTGATCGAGCATGACGCACCACGTCCCGTCATGACGCAGAAACGCGATAGGTCCCTCAACGCCGGGAAGCGACGCGAGCGCCTCGCTCTTTATTTCTTTGAATTCTCCGATAAGGTCGCGTCCGCAGTCGAGGATAACGCGCTTTGTCACCTCGTCCTTCGAGAAGCGGTAGAAAACGCCGTCCTGCTTGACGATCGTCGTGTCGATGACGTCGTCGGCGAGCTCGATATAGAGCTTCGGCTCCGAAAAATTCCTGAAATCCTTCGTATACGAACGGAATATCTCCTGCTTGCGGCGTCCGCTTTCGTCCATCAGCATCTTCGACGCCCAGAACACGAGATACGCGCCGCGTTCCTCGTCGTATGTGGCCTCCGGCGCCCAGACGCAGCCCGCGCCATCAAGCCCCGTGTCGTATAGCCACGGCTCCGACCAATGCACGAGGTCGTCGGAGGAGAAGACGACGATGTTCCGGCTCCCCGCCTCCTGCGCGACGCCCCAGCCCTTGCCGTTCGCAATGCGGAGGTCGGTCGCGATTATGTAGAATTTCCCGTCGATCACGGAGCGTATGAGGAACGGATCTCTCACGCCGCCCTCTCCGACCGTGGAGCGGAGGACGGGCTGCCCGCCGTTCACATCGCAGAAGTGAGCGCCGTCGCGCGAAATAGAGAAGTATATCTGCTCCCCGTCGGGGCTCTCACCGATAAAATGCACGAAGAGATAGCAGTTCTTTTCCTTTATAGCCGCCTCTCTGTCCGTCTTTTCCTTTAAACCGAGTTCTGCTGTCATGATCCTGAGTCACCATACCTTTCCGGTGCGGCGTCGCATAATGTTTGCCGTCCGTATGCAAGCCGGCGCATTTGTCCGCGCCTTTTTGCCGCAGTGTAATTTTACCACATAACCGCGCCGAAATCAACCGGATTTTAAATTATGTGCGCGTCTTGCCGCCGTTTTCGTTTTTCCTGCATGCCGCCTGTTCATTTCGCCGTGAGATGCGCCGGGGTGATGAACAAAAGTAAACATTCCGTGAACAAATCCAAAAAAACCGCTTCGTTTCATTTACATAAATAAGAAAACATGATATACTTGTGTCCGACAAAAACACGGGAGACAAACGCATGAAAAACTGCGATAAAAATAATAACGACTTTTCATTCCCGCCCCTGACGGCAGACAGCTCCCCCGAGGAGATGCGCCGCGTGACCGACGCCATGTCGGAAAACTCCGCGGCGGAAAACGGCGAGGTACCGTCCGGGCGCGGCGGCAGCTTTACATTAAAGCTGCGCGCGCTGTTTGAGGACAGGCGCTCCCCGCGCCTGCGCCTTTCGATCTCGGCGTGCGCCGCATTTGCATTCGTATTCACCTTCATCATATTCGGTCCGTTCGAGCTTTACATTCAGAGCGCGCGGTACCTCTCGTTCCCCTTCTCCGACCTCGTAGGCCCCGTGCTGCTCGTCGGCACGGCGACGTTTGCCGTGATATTCGGCATCCTCTCGCTTTTAAGGGGCAAGGTATACAACTGCGCTGTGACCTCGCTTTTTGCCGTGACGGTCGCCGGCTATATCCAGCGCAATTTTCTGAACGTCGACCACGGCACGCTCGACGGGCATGCAATAGAATGGACGGAGTATGCCTCCGCCGCCGTTCTCGATCTTTTATTCTGGCTCGCCGTCGCGGCGGCGGCGTTCCTGCTCCTCTATTTCAGCCGCCGCATATGGACGCACACGGTGCGCGTCCTCTCCCTCATCCTTGTCGGCGCGCAGGCCGTGGCGCTCGCGGTGATGCTTTTCAGCGGCGAGGGCACGGCGGCGCGCGAAAACAGCGTCATCTGCTCGACCGAGGGGCTCTACAACGTCACCGACGGCGAAAACGTCGTCTTCTTCCTTCTCGACAGATACGACAATCAGTTTGCGGACAAGCTGCTCGAAAAGAATCCCGCATGGAAAGAGCTGCTCTCCGGATTTACATACTACCACAACTTCACCGGCAGCTATACGCGGACGATGCCCTCCGTTACATATCTTCTGACGGGCATAAAGTGCGACTACACGATGCCGTATGACGAGTATTTCAAAGAGGCGTGGAGCTCCTCCCTGTTTTTGCCCGGCATAAAGCGCGCGGGATACGCCGTCCGGATATATTCCGACGAGGCGTACGCCTTCGGCGACTCCGCAAACCTGTCCGGAATCGCGGACAACTTCGTCGACGCGAAGCAGTCCGTCAACACGTCGCTGATGCTCGACTACATGTTCCGCCTTGCGGCGTATGTGTACTCGCCCGAGGCGCTGAAGCCCTATTTCTGGATGTATACCGGCGACTTCGCCGCGATAAGCGAGGGGCACGGGACGTATACCGTGAACGACCCGAAATTCTGGGGCGGCTTCAGGGAAGAGGGATTGAAGGTCGAGCACGGGCGCGGGATGTTCACCTTCTACCACCTCTCGGGCTCTCACGAGCCGTATATTATGGACGAGGAAGGCAAAAAGGTCCCGCTCGGCACGGGAACGGACGCGCAGCTCGCGCAGACCGCCGGCGACATGAACATGATATTCCGATACCTCGACGCGCTGCGCGAGGCGGGCACGTTTGACAATACGACCGTCATAATCTCCGCCGACCACGGCAGAACGGGCACACTTCGCGAGCTCGACGGCGTGCGCTGTCCCGCGCTGTTCATCAAGCCCGCGCACGCGGACTGTAAAGAACCGATGAAGATCTCGAACAAACAGGTCTGCCAGGACAACCTCCGCGCCTCGATCCTTTCCTATCTCGGGATAGAGTCAAAGGATTACGGCCGCACCGTCGAGAGCATCGGAGAGAATGAGGAGGTTGTCCGCCTCTTCTATATGCAGGCGTGCGACGAGAGCCACCGTCACCGCGACGTCGAGACAGTCACATACGAGATACGCGGAGACGCGAACGTATTCGACAACTGGCGCGAGGTGAAAAGGACACCGATACTGTTTCCCTTCTATGACTCAGACCCGATAAATCACTTTTAAAGGAGGCGCGAAATGAAAAAGCTCCTGTTCATATGGTTCGCCGCCGCGTCAGCGCTGCTCTTCACGGTATCGGCTTCCGCTTATTCCGCGTATATAGACCCGTCCGCGATGACGTATATCATACAGATGATAGCGGGCATCGCGATAGCGGCGGGCGCCGGTCTCGGCTTTTACTTCCGCCGCATAAAGCGCGCCTTCGGCAAGCTCGGAAAGAAAAAGGACGACGGCGCCACGGTAAACGACGCCTCACTCCCCGACGATTTCGACGACGATGACGATTACGGCTTCGGCGACTACGAGCTCCCGACGGATAACACAGCGCCGCAGGCTCCCCCGGCTGCCGAACCCGCTGCCGCCGCGTCAACCGCGTCGACTGCATCGACTGCGGCGCCTGCGGCAGCCTCAGCCCCTGCGAAGCCTTTCCCGTCCGAAGTTCACAGCGCGCCCGCCGTCGTTTATGACAAATACGACGAGACGGGCGGGGACGCGCTCGCCGCCCTCGCCGCCGAAAACAAGGCGCTGCGCGCCGAGCTTGCGCGTGAGCACGAAAAGGTCGAGATACTCATAAAAGCGCTCGCCGTGTGCACGCAAAGAGACTGACGGGGGCAGCCGCATGGAAATAATCAATTCCGTCATAGGCACGCCTCTCGGATATCTTTTGCGCGCCTGCTACCTTCTGTTCCGTGACTACGGCATAGCGATACTTCTTTTCACGCTCTGCACGAAGGTCATAATGTTCCCGATATCCCTCATCGTGCAGAAGAACTCCATCAAGATGGTGAAGATGAAGCCGCGCCTCGACGCCCTGCGCTATCAGTACACGGACGACAAGGACGCGTTTCTCGAAGCGCAGACCGCGCTCTATAAAGCCGAGCATTACAGCCCGATGGCGGGCGTCTGGCCGCTCCTTCTCCAGCTCCCCATCATCTTAGGTCTGCTCGACGTCGTATATAAGCCCTTAAAGCACATTCTCCACCTCAGCGCCGCCCTCACGGACTCGCTCGTCGAAAAGGCCGCCTCCGTCCTCGGGACGACGGTCGACGCCCTGGGCTCGACGGCGCAGCTCTCCGCCGTCGAAGCTATACGCCGCTCGCCGGAGGCGTTCGCCTCGGTCCCCGGCGCGGAACACGTCATCCCCGACATTCTCGCGCTGAGGACGGACTTTTTCGGCATCGACCTCACGGCGACGCCGAGCGTGCTCCGCCTCGACGCGCTCTTTCTGATTCCCGTGCTCGCCGGGCTCTCGGCGCTTCTGATGTGCGTCATACAAAACAAGATAAACGTGCTCCAGATAGAGCAGGACCGCATAGCGCAGTGGGGCATGACGGCGTTCATGATAGCGTTCTCGACGTTTTTCGCCTTCATCGTTCCCGCCGGCGTCGGGCTTTACTGGACATTCGGCAACCTCTTCTCGATAGCGGTCATGTTCCTCGTCAACGTCGTTTACCCGCCGAAAAAGTACATAGACTACGGCGAGCTCGAGGCGATGAAAAAGACCGCCGCCGAGGAAAAGGCGGCGGCGAGAAAAAACCGCGCGCTCGCAAAAAAATATTACCGCGAGCTGACGTCAAAGGAGAATACCTCCGCCGCCCGCCTCGTATTCTATTCCGAGAGCAGCGGATTTTACAAGTACTTCAAAGCGATAATAGACGCGCTGCTCGAAAAGCATCCCACCCTTCCGATCTACTACGTCACGAGTGACCCCGACGACGCCGTGTTCCGGCTCGGCGAGCCGCGCATCCGCCCGTTCTATCTCGACGAGACCCGCCTTATCCCCTATATGATGAAGCTCGAGGCGGACGTCGTCGTTATGACGACGCCGGACCTTGATAAATACCACATAAAGCGCTCCCGCGTGAAGCCGAACGTCGAGTATATATACGTCGACCACGGCTGCTCGAGCCTCAATCTAACATACCGCACCGGCGCGCTCGACGCCTTCTCCACAGTGTTTGCCGTCAGCCGCGAACAGGCTTACGAGGTCCGCGCTATGGAAAAGCTGCGGCACACGAAGAAAAAGCGCATAATAGAGTGCGGATACGGCCTTATAGACGCGATGATAGCGGAATACGGCTCAAATCCTCCGCCTCCGAACGATAAGACCACAGTCCTCGTCGCCCCGTCTTGGCAGCCCGACAACATCATGGACTCCTGCCTCGACGCGCTCGTCGACTCGCTTGCCGGCGCGGGCTTCCGCGTCGTCGTCCGCCCGCATCCGCAGTATGTGCGCCGCTTCCCGGCGCAGATGAACGCAATTCTCGAAAGATACCGCTCCCGCATGTCGGAGGATCTCATAATAGAGACCGATTTTTCCTCCAACGTGACGGTGTATACCGCCGACGTCCTCATAACGGACTGGTCCGCGATAGCGTTTGAGTTTTCGTTCACAAAGGATATGCCGTGCCTTTTCATAAACACGGAGATGAAAGTCGTGAACCGCGACTACAAGCTGATCCCCCTGACCCCGTTTGACGTCTCTGCCCGCTCGAAAATAGGCGTCGCGATCGGAAAGTCAGAGGTCCCGAACGCCGCCGGCGCCGTGTCCGAGCTGCTCGCCCACGCGGACGAATACCGCGACCGCATACGCGAGCTCAAAGCCGCGCATTTCTACAACCTCGGCAAGAGCGGACAGATCGGCGCCGATTACATCCTCTACCGCCTCACAAAGCGCGGCGCACTTTGATGCGCCGATAAACAAAGCCTCGCGGCACCGTTTTTTTGCGGCGCCGCGAGGCTTTGTCCGTGTTCGCCGAAAATACCCCCCCCCGAGATTTTTTTGTATATTGTGCCATATATAATATGTTGACAATTGCATATTTCATCTGATATAATTACCTCGTATCGAACGGCGGCACAGCGCTCTTTAAAACACTTGCCGTCACGAGAAAAATACCTTGTGCGGAACGGCAAAAAAGTTCTTATCCGCACAGGAAAGAGGTCATTTTTATGAAGCGAACAGCCAAAACTCTGCTGTGCCTTCTTCTCTGCGCCGCGATGGTGATACCCGGCGCACTGTTCGTAGGCGCGGAAGAACACGTTCACGACAGCGCCGAGGAGGCGCATACGCACAATGAGGTGTCCGTGATGTCCGAGGAATCAGCACCCGAAGGACAGGCGGAAATAACGACCGGCACCGAGGAAGATATCGAAGATCTTCCCTGCTTGGGCGCAGGTGCGCCCGGCGGAAAGCACGTTCTCTCGACAAATGCCGACATCGTGAGAAGCGAGGACGGCACGCGGCTTGTGCGCGGTGAACAGGATCAGCGCATGTACGGTGAATCCTGCACAAAGAACGGCGGCAGCTCATCGAGACGTGCCTGCAAATACTGCTACAAATGGTTCACAGTGACAACTCCCGACACGGGAGAGGTCAAGGGGCACAGCTTCGGCGCGGTTAAAGAAATCGAAAGCGAATGCGACGGCGTTACATACGAAGTCAAAGAGTGCACCAAGTGCGGCTATGTTGAGGTAAAGACGAAAGACGGTAAAGCCCCCACATTAGAAGGTCATACCGCGGGCAAGCCCACAACGACAAGGCCGAATGACTGCACGACCGATTCCGTCACAAAAACGGAGTGCACGGTATGCGGTCTCGTCCTCTCCTGCGTCGACAACGGCCCGCAGGGCCACAGCGGCAGCTGGCAGACGACAAAGAACGCAAACTGCAAGCAGTCGGGCGAGCAGACCTTTGAATGCGGCAGATGCTCTTTCAAAGATACAAAGGTGATCCCGCAGACGGGTCATATTTACGGAACGATCTACACAAAGAAGCCGACGTGCGAAGAGCCCGGCACTAAAATAGACAAGTGCACCTCATGCGGCGAAACGAGAGGGGCGGAGACCCCCGTCGACCCCCTCGGTCATGACTGGGTCATAAAAGAATCGACCGCCTGCGACGAGAAGCCTTCCCGCGTATGCAAGCGCTGCGGCAAGACGGAGGATATCGATACCGGCAGCCCCGTCAACCACATCTGGGGAGAAGAACAGACGAAAGAACCCACCTGTGCCGAGGAGGGCTACACTTACCGCATCTGCACAAGATGCGGCGCTGAGGAGCGCACGGGCAATATCACGCCCGCGACCGGCAAGCACGAGTGGAAAACGGTAGTCACCCAGAGCCCGACGTGCGGAACATACGGCGAGTCTCAGGAGATATGCGCCGTCTGCGGTGAGCGCGGTGAAACTACCCCGCTTGACCCGACGGGTGAACATACCCCGAACGCTGACGACGGCGACTGCACGACGGCAGTCCTCTGCAAGGTATGCTCTCTCGTCGTAGTCAAGGCAGAGACGGAGCACAACTACAAGTACACGCCCGTTCCCGCGCCCCAGCACCAGGCCACATACTATCACACGAAGACTTGCAAGAATGCCGGATGCAAAGTGTCCGAGACGGAAGAATGCTCCGGCGTTGACGACGGCGACTGCACGACGCCCGTCAACTGTACTCTCTGCAAAAGGGAGATAAAGTTAGGCTCCATTCATTGGAAGAGCGGAAGATATAGTCCGGTCGTCGGTGAGGAGAACGACTACCACATCGAGCTCTGCGGTCACGCGGGCTGCAACGGCACCTACGGTGAAAAGATCGCTCACACCTACGTCGACGGACAATGCACCGTCTGCGGCCATGTCGACGGACGCGACCACGTCCCGGACGGCAAATGGCAGTCCGACGGCGAATTCCACTGGCAGACATGCACGCTGTGCGGCGGCAAGACGCTTCTTTCATCTCATGACAAGACAGATACGGACGCTTATGACGGCGACTGCACGAAGGCCGTCACCTGCACCGTCTGCGGCTATGAGGTGAAGCCCGCGACCTCGCACTCATACACTGGCAACTGGGAATCCACCCCCGAGGTCCACTACCGCGTCTGCACAAACGCGGGCTGCACGGTACGCGAAGAGCAGAAGCACACGCCGGTGAGCGACGGCGACTGCACGACGCCCGACGTATGCTCCGCATGCGGCTACGAGGTCGTCAAGGGAGGCGCGGCCCATTCATGGGTAGTCGCCAAGGAAGGCCACACGGAAACATATCATAAGCTCGTCTGCTCGAACGATGGCTGCGAGCAGGAGTCCACAGAGGTTCACACGGCAGGCATCGAGGCAACGTGCGTCGACCGTGCCGAATGCGCCGGCTGCCATACCCCGTTCGGTAATGTCAATCCCGAAAATCACGTCGGCGGAACGGAAATTAAGGGTCAAAAGCCCGCTACCGAAGAGGAAGAAGGCTACACGGGCGACATCTGCTGCAAGAGCTGCGGCGCCGTCATAGAGGAAGGCAAGCCGATAGATAAGCTCCCGCCGAGCCACAAACACGAATACACGATCCTCAAATCGGACGGCGAAAACCACTGGTACGAATGCTCCTGCGGCGAAAAGAAAGCCGACAGCGTCGAAGTCCATAATTACGGTCCCTTTGAATACGTCGACGCCTCTACGCACAAGCGCGTGTGCGCCGACTGCAAATATGAAGACATCGAGCGCCACGAGCACGGCGAGGATCCGCACGACTGCACGAAGAGCATAAACTGCATCGAGTGCGGCGGAGTCGTCGTTGAGGCGACGGCAAAAGAGCACAACTTTAACGGCCGCGCCGTCGGCACCGCAGACGGACACACCGTCGCGTGCACGAACCCCGGCTGCGAGCAGACCACGGCTGTGATCCAGCATTCGGGCGGCGTTTCCTCCTGTGAGAGCGGCGGCCGCTGCGAAGTCTGCGACTTTGAGTATCTCAAAAAGGACCCGAGCGTCCACACGGGCGGCACCGAGGTTCGCGGACAGAAGAACGCGACCACGACCGAAAAGGGTTACACGGGCGACACCTACTGCCTCGGCTGCGGCGCTCTTATCGAAAAGGGCTCCGACATCGACAAGCTCCCCGAGACTCACACGCACGAGTACGGCGCATGGAAGTCGGATATGACGCATCACTGGCGCGAATGCTCCTGCGGCAACCGCGACGGTTACGCGGAGCACACATATGAAAAGGGTGTCTGCACCGTATGCGCCGCCGTTGACCCGACCTACAACGTGCTGCCTGAGATCCTCGTCAACACCGAACACAGCATCACCGCCGATTTCCCTGACGGAGAAGCCGAATACTACGACGGCATCGAGCTCGTCGTCGACAAGCTTACGGACGGAAATGACGGCTACGCGGACGTAAAGTCCACAGTCGGCAAGCAGTTCACGGAATTTGTCCCGTTTGACATCTCGCTTTACAGCCTCGCCACGGGCAAAGAGGTCCAGCCGAAGAGCAAGCTCACGATATCGATACCCGTACCGGAAAAGTGGAAGGCTGCCGAAACTGCCGTATACCACTTTGAAAACGGAACGCTGACGGCTGTCACCGCCTCCGCTTCCGACGACGGCAAGCACGTCTTGTTCACGGTAGATCATCTCTCCGTATACGTCCTTGTCAACACCGCCTCGAAGGCGATCACGCCGCCTCCGACCGGAGATGCGTCCGCGTTCGCCGCGCTGTCCGCAGTTCTCATAATTGCGGCAGCAGGAATAGCGGTCACGGCGTACGACCCAAAGAAGCGCCGGTAAACAGCTCAAAATAAGGGAATCACCGCGCGCGGCACCCTGCCGCGCGCGGTCTTTTTGCGATACCGATTTTTTGTATTGACAATCTTCCTTCTCCGTCCTATAATGATATAGCTGACGGGAGGCGAACCCTCACCGGTTTTCGACGACGTATCAACGCCCGTGCTGCGTCAATACCCTTGGCATTCTCCTTGCCCGAACGATGATACGACGCCGAAAACTGCGAAGCACTAAACGCGGGCGCCGAAAAGCGCCCGCGTAGAGCGGTGAAGTTCGCCTCCCGTCAGCTATAAAATCTTTTTCGGACGGCAAGTATTTCATCAAATATGTTTTCGTTTAAAGACAAGCGGTCATGGGGCCGCGTGCTCATGAGCTGCACGGGCGTTCTGCTCGGCGGCGTCAGCGTCGGCATGTGCCGCACGGCGGCGCTCGGCGTCGACCCGTTCCAATCGTTCATGAGCGGACTTTCTTCTCTTGTCCCCATAAGCTTCGGGACGCTTTACGTCATCGCAAACGCGGTACTGCTCGCGTTTTCCCTTATATTCGACAGGCACAAGATAGGCTTGGCGACGCTTATAAACCTGACGCTGCTCGGATATGCCGCCGAGTATTCGGAGCTCTTCTTTTCGCACCTGTTCCCGACTCTCGGCTTTGCGCCGGCGTTTCTTTTGTTCGCCTTTGCCATCGTCATAATGTGCTTCGGCTCGGCGCTCTATTTCAACGCCGACCTCGGTGTCTCAACGTATGACGCCGTCGCCCTCGTTATCTCAGAAAAACAGTCCCGCGTCCCGTTCCGATTCTGCCGCATAATAAGCGACCTTGTGTGCGTGACGGTCGGCGTCTCCCTTTACTTACTCTCGGGGAGCCCCGCCTCGGGACTCGGCTCCGTCGTCGGCATAGGCACCGTCGTGACGGCGTTTTTCATGGGCCCGCTGATCAGCTTTTTCTCGCGCAGGCTCCCGTTTTCAAAGGATCCGGTATCAAAAAAGCCGGCTGCCGAGACCGCTCGGGACGAGGCGTGAGCGCGAATACATAATTAACGTTTGAAAAAAAGGAGGGCGCATTATGTCAGGTCTGACGGATCTTCTTCTGAAGCGTTTCGCGGGCGGCGAGGCGGCGCACGCCGCCGTCGGCAAGCTCGCCGGCGCCGTCGGGATAATATGCAATCTCTCCCTCTCCGCGCTCAAGCTCACGGCAGGCGTTCTTTCGGGCTCCGTCGCCGTCGTCGCCGACGCGCTCAACAACGTCTCGGACGCCGCCGCGTCCGTCGTCGCGCTTTTCGGCTTCCGGCTCGCGGAGCGCCCCGCCGACAGCGACCATCCATACGGACACGGCAGATATGAGTACATCGCGGGCACCGTCATCGCCGCCCTCATTCTTCTTATGGGCTGCGAGCTCGCGCGCTCGTCCGTCATGAGGATATTCTCCCCTGTGCCTGTCGAGGTGTCGGCACTTACGATAGCCGCGCTTGTCGTTTCCCTTATCGTGAAGCTCTGGCTCTCCGTATTTTACGGAAAGCTCGGCAGAAAAATCTCGTCCGGCACGCTGTTTGCCGCCGCTGCCGACAGCAGAAACGACGTGCTCGCCACCTCCGCCGTGCTCGTAAGCTGCCTTTGCGGTCTGTTTTTCGACATCGACCCCGACGCCTATATCGGTCTTGCCGTTTCGATATTCATCATTTATTCCGGCATCACGACGGCAAAGGACGCCGTCTCTCCCCTTCTCGGCAAGCGCGCCGATCCCGCGCTCGTCGACGGGCTGTGCGCCCTCATCCTCTCGCACGACAAGGTGCTCGGCATACACGACCTGCTCGTCCACGATTACGGTCCCGGCAGCGTTTACGCCTCCGTCCATGTCGAGCTCGACGCGGACGACGACGTTATCGCGTGCCACGAGCTCATAGACGAGATCGAGGACGAGGCGTTTGAAAAGAAAAACGTCCGCCTCGTCATACATTACGACCCCGTCGTCAGAAACGACGCCGAGCAGAACGAGGCCGCCGCAGTCGTTGCGGAAGCCGTAAGCGCGCTCGACCCGCGCTTCTCAGTCCACGACCTGCGCATCGTGAGGCGTTCGACGAAAAAGAAGCTCGTGTTTGACATTTCGCTCCCGTACTCCTCGATGAAGGAGCACGAAAAAATAAAGTCCGCGATAGACGAAGCGCTCGCCTCCCGCGGCCTTGATTACTTCACAGTCATAAGATTTGACGGCAAATGACGCAAAGCAAAGCGCCGCGCCTTCGGTTTTTGAAGGCGCGGCGCTTTTTCATTCTTCTTTTTCTTCAACGAGGTTATTTACCCATCGCCGGCTCTTCACGAGCACAAATCCCACTGCCGCTTTTATGAAATTCAGGCTTTCGACCGCGGCGAACATCGGCACGGCGGGCAGCGACGTGAACCGCGAGAGCAAAAACGCCGTCGGCACCGAGAGCGCCCACACGAATCCGCTGTCGAAGATGAACGTTATAACCGTTTTCCCGCCCGAGCGGAGCGTGAAATAGCTCGAATTTACGAACGCGTTTAGCGGCATCATGACGGCGGAGACAGTCAAAAGCTGCGAGGCGAGCCGCTTTACGGTGTCCGTCGTGTTGTATATCCTCGGTATCAGCGGCGCCGTCGCCGCCATGACGACGCCGACGGCGGCGCTGAGCGCGACCGCGAACGCGATGAGCTTCGTATTTTCCTCGACGGCAAACTCCGTCTCTCCCGCGCCGAGCCTCTGCCCTATCATTATTGATACCGTCGTCCCCATCGCGAAGAACGCACAGAAGAACAGGTCCGCCACCGTCGTCGAGATATTGACGGCGGAGACGACCTCGAGCCCGCGCTCGGAATAGCACTGGTTCAGCATCGTCATCCCGCCCGCCCAAAGGCTCTCGTTCAGAAGCAGCGGCGTGCCTATGACCGCCACCTGTCTGCAAAGACGCGCTGGAACGCGCGGCGAACGGTAAACGCCGACGATATAGGGGTTTCTGTCCCTCTTCGCGTGCGTCCATATCATCACGATCGCGCACTCGGTAAATCTTGCGACGACTGTCGCCGCGGCGGCGCCCACGACGCCGAGCGCCGGTATCCCGAAGTGACCGAAGATCAGGACGTAATTCAGGCAAAGATTTACGAACACAGCCGCGATCCCCGCCTTCATCGGCAGCATCGTCTCCCCCGTCTCGCGCAGCGTGCTCGCGTAGACCTGCATCAGCGCGAACGGGACGGTGCCCGGCAGCATCACGCGCAAATAGTCAAGTCCGTATCCGAGCGTCGCCTCGAGGTCGAGATTTTCCTCCCCCTCGTGGAGAAACAGCGAGATAAGCTGCTCTCCACGCAGTGAAAGCAAAATCGCGAACACCGCGACGGCAGCGGCGGCGATATAGAGCTTTATGCGGAACGTGTCGCGGATGCCCTCGTCGTCCCCCTTGCCGTAAAACTGCGCCGTGAATATTCCGGCTCCGGCAAGTCCGCCGAAAATGCAGAGATTAAAGACGAAGAGCAGCTGATTTACGATGGCGACGCCCGACATCGGCTCCGTTCCGACCTGCCCAACCATCACATTGTCGAGCAGGCTCACGAAATTCGTTATAACATTCTGGACGAGTATGGGCGCCATAACGGAAAAAAGCCGCCTGTAAAACGCCCTGTCGCCGATAAATTTCTTAAGTATCATATGTAAAAAACCTCAGTCCATACATTATATACGACGCGGGCGAAAAAAGCAATGCTTTTTTCGCCCTGTTTCACGGCTCTGTATGTACTCTTGCGGAGCGCCGCAAAAAGCTGTATAATAATTATAAAAATAAACCGGCGGGGGTCAAGCGAGTATGACGAAAAAGACATCGGACAAGGCATTTTCAAAGGTGCGGGCGCGCATGGCAGCGTCAGCCGTTACGGCGGCGCTCTTTTTTCTCGGCGCGCTCCTTCTTATTGACGCCGTCTCGGCGACCGTCGCGACAAACATGCACACGGGGATAATCCTCACATACATAATCGGCGCGCTCTTCACGGTCTGCGGCGCGCTCCGCCTTTTGCCCGAAGGGCGCGTGCCGAAAGCCGTGCGGTATCTGACGTATATATTTTACGCCGGCGCCGCGGCGTCGTTCGTACTCGTGTCCGCCGTCTTTATCTACGGGATGTCGGACAATGTGACGTTTGACGAGGACGCCGTGATCGTGCTCGGCGCCGCCGTCCGCGGCAAAGAACCCGCGCCCGCGCTCAGCCGCAGGCTTGACGCCGCCGTTGAATATCACCGCCGCGCGCCGGACGCCCTGATCGTCGTCAGCGGCGGGCAGGGCGACGACGAGGAAATATCGGAGGCGGATGCTATGGCCGAATACCTTATCGCGCGCGGCGTTCCCGCCGCCGTGATAGTGAAGGAGGACGCCTCGACGAGCACGCGGGAAAATTTTCTCTTTTCCGAAAGACGGCTCCGTGAGCTTCTTGGCGATGATTTCTCTGCCGCGTATATCACGAGCGACTACCACGTCTTCCGCGCCGGACGCCTCGCCTCACGCGCCGGCATCGACGGCGCCGCGCATATGCACAGCACGACCCCGCTCTATCTTATGTTCCCGAACGGCCTGCGCGAGGTCGTCGCCGCCGCCGTCCAGACGCTGAACGGGAATATATAGTGGTGTGTGTTATTCCGGGGGAGGTGCCTTTTGCAAAAGGCACCTCCCCCGGACCCC
>CANQYV010000054.1 GCA_947628165.1 uncultured Clostridia bacterium
CTATACACCACTTCTTCAAAAAAAGAAAGTGCGTAAGTCTGCTGTTTGTCTACTTACACACTTTATTTTACACTCTCGCAATGAATTTGAAAAAGTACGCCTTACGGAAATGGAGGCGGGATCATACGAAGCCCGCCTCGCCTGTTTTATCAAATTCACTTTCATTTTCGATGTTTCCGCTCATTTACTTCACACAGCTAACCAAAAAGCGTGCTCCGCTTCTCGCCTGAGCACGCTTTTTCGACAATCTGAAAAGCGCGCGATAGCGCGCTTTTGCTTTTGGAGAAGGCGGGTGAATGGCTCTCGGAAAAAACGCCGAAGGAAAAAGCTGCTTTTAAAAAAATTATTCCCGGCGCTTGACACGAACGCATATGTACGGTATAATGTACATATACTGATAAGAGAGGTGATCGGATATGACGTCAACAACGATAACGAATTTCAGGCAGAACGTGTTTGAATACATCCGCTCCGCCATTGAGTATAACGACATTATAGATGTTTCCACGCGGGACGGGAACGCGGTCGTCATGAGCCGCGAGGACTACGAAGCGTTGATGGAGACGCTGCGCCTGCTCAGCACGCCCGGCATGGTGGAGCGGTTCGAGGAGGCAAAGGCAACTCCTATCGGGGAGTGTGAAGATTTTGAATGGTGAATATCGAATAGTCATACTCCCGTCGGCAAAGAAGGACCGTGACAAAGTCAAGGCAGATCCGGCGCTGAAAAAGCGCGTGGACAGTCTGCTCGCCGTTCTTGCGTCCGACCCATACAAAAACCCGCCGCCGTTTGAGAAGCTGAAGGGACCGCTGTCCGGCTTTTATTCCCGGCGGATAAACATAAAGCACCGCCTCGTTTACGACGTGGACGAGGACAAAAAGACAGTGCGAATCGTCGCGATGTGCTCTCACTACGAGACCATGTGACAAGAACGCACAGAAAAAATAATTTCGGCGCGAGTATTCCGCAGCGGGAAACGGCTGTGGAATATTCGCGCCTTCGTTTTGCCGGGAAGGGGAGACGCCGGCTTTTTATTCTTTTCTCTTATCCTCGTCCTTTTTTCGTATCGTGTCCATATATCCTGCCGTTATTATGCCGGACGGCAATGCTACGATCGCGATGCCTACAAATGACGAGATCATTGTCACAATACGGCCGACGGTCGTTACGGGATATATGTCCCCGTACCCCATCGTTGTGAGGCTGACGGTCGCCCAATATATTGCCTCAAAAAAATTTTTAAACGTATCGGGCTCGACGTTGAAAATGACGAGCGCGGAGATGAGCACATAGCCGACGGCAAGGGAGCAGACGGCGAGCAGCGGCGCTTTCTGCGCCTTGATGACGTCGACGATTATCCACACGCTCTTCGCATACCGAAACATTTTAAGCGACCGAAACACGCGGAATGTGCGGAAAAGCCTGAGCAGCTTCACAAGGCGCAGTCCCGAAAGAAAAGTCAAAAACGTCGGCAATATGGCAAGCAGGTCTATAAGCGCGAGCGGCGTCAGCGGATAGATGAAAAACGATACCGCGCCGTGACCGAGCTTGAGATTGGCGGTCGTTATGCGAAGTATGTAATCGGCGATGAAAATAATGCCGGTTGCAGCGTTGACAACGTCAAAAAAGAGGCTGTTTTCCTTGAAGGCAAGCGGGATCATGCTCACTATGATGGCTGCCATCATGAAAATATCATATGCCGCGCCGAGACGGTCGCCTTCGGCTGAAACCTCTATGATCTCAAATATTCTTTTGCGAATTCTGTTCATACGTTATCTCATATAAGCTGACCGTAAGCGGAGGTGCGGCTTTTACGGGTGGCACGTTCCGCACGGAGAATACCCCTGCGCGATGAGGTCGTCGCGCGAGCCTTTATAATCCTTTCGGTTTTTGTCCTTTATGCTGCTGACGTGGCGGCATGTGGGATAGTGAAATTTCTTAGTGTTTGTGTTGAGCACATATGTCATCCCGACGTTTTCTGCGGGCGCCTCTGTTGTCTCGGGCGCCTTCGTCGTTTCGGGCGCCTCTGTAGTCTCGGGCACCTTTGTGGTTTCGGGTGCTGCTGTTGTTTCGGGCGCCTTTGTGGTTTCGGGTGCTGCCGTTGTTTCGGGAGCCGCCGTAGTCTCCGGTGCCGCTGTAGTTTCGGGCTCGGATGCCGGGGACTCTGTCTGTTCTGCGGTCTCACTTGAGGGCTCTGTTGTCTGTTCTGTGCCGCCGCTGCCGGGCAGCTCGCCGTAGCAGACGGTGTCGCCGTCCTTGATAAGCCAGACGTCGCCGCCGTCGTTCAGATAGACGTCGCGGTGCGCTCCGTTCGAGGTAACGCGGTAGTATGGCGCATCTATGTCAAAATCGGTCCATCTTGTGATGAAGGAGAGCTCCGCGTCAAGCCCCGTGTCGCGCAGCAGACGGTACATCTCCTGAGCGTGGGCGTCATCGAGCCCGGTCTTGTCCTCAATAAGCGATATTGCGTCCGCGTATACTTCGGCGCTCTCTTTCCCGAGCGCGTCCGAAAAGCTCCCGCAGCCGGAGGCGGAGAGGGAGAATAAAACGGCGAGCATAAAAAGGAGTGCCGGGATCGGCTCGAAAAAGCGGCGCTTCGGTTTTTGACTTCTCATATAAACAAAACCTCCGTTTGCAAAAAACGGCCACGCGCAAAAGATGTGACCGTTTTTTGTTTTTTCAATGTCTCATGCGTTTCCGTCGGCGGGTCTGAGAGAAGAGAGATCCGTCTTTATCGGCGCCGTTCCGTCCTTTATCATATCGAGCATATAGGGAACGACCTTCGGGTCAAACTGAGTTCCCGAATTCTTCTTCAGCTCCTCTATTATGACCTCGCTCGGAAGTCCCTTTCTGTAAACACGGTCTGAGCTCATGGCGTCGTAAGTGTCGGCGACGCCTATTATGCGCGCGACCTCGGGAATATCGTTGCCCTTGAGCTTTTCGCCGTATCCGTTGCCGTCGTAGCGCTCGTGATGATACTTTGCGCCCTCGGCGATACCGTCGAGCGCCGTGAAATCCTTCAGTATCTCGCCGCCTATCGTGGGGTGGCTCTGTATGACGTTGCGCTCATCCTCAGTGAGCTTGCCGGGCTTATTCAGAATGCTGTCCGGCACGCCGATCTTTCCGATATCGTGGAGCAGGGCGATATAGTATATGTTTTGCTGCTCCTCCTCGCTCTTTCCCATGCGGCGGGCAAGCTCGCGGGAGTATTCGGCAACGCGCATCGAGTGACCGTTCGTGTAGCGGTCCTTCGCGTCTATGGTGTGCGCGAACGTCTGAAGCGACTGTTCCACGATCGCGTGGAGCTCACGTTCGCGCTTCTGTACGCTGCGTATCTTCGCCCGGAATATGAGTGCGGCGATGAGCGCCGTCACCGCAACGACGAGTATGACGAAGAGCGCGATGAAGATGGGCTGCTCCGTGAGTTTTTTCGCCTTTACTATCGGCAAGATTACGGTGCTCGCGTTGTCGGGGTCATCGGGGTCGAAAACGGTGAGGCGGAAGGTATATTCGCCGCCGGGCAGGTTCGTATAGCTGACGCTCTCGCTCTTCGCGCCCGAAATGACAGTCTCGGCGCGGTCAAATCCTTCGAGGCGGTAGGAGATATTGACGTCCGTCGTTCCCGTATATGTGAGCGCGGCGAAGCTGATGGTGATACGTCCCGCTTCCGGCTTTATGTCGAGGGACGAGGGATTTTCAAACGGCGTCCCGTCGATGTTGACGTCATTTATTATCGCCTTCGGAAGCGTGCTCGACAGCGTCTCGAAATTGAAGAAGCTGAGTCCGCTGCGCGTGGAGATGCAGAGCTCCCCGTCGGCATCGAGCCAGTTCCATGTGTTGGCGTTGAGCGAGCCCGAAAGCCCGTGCTGGAAGCTGTACTGCTGCGGGCGCACCTCGTCCCCGTCGAGAAGACGCGCTTTGTCATATGAAAGGATCCCGCTGTTCTGGAGTATCCAGAGCTTGCCGTCCCTGTCATAGAAATCGAATATGCTCCCGGCTCCCTTTTCGATATTGGATATAAGGCGGAAGCTGTCGTTCTCCCAATAGTAGAGCGCGCTGCCGGCGCTGACGAAATATCCGTCTTCGTCACTGTTTTTGAGTATGCGGAGAACGACTCCGGCGTCAAGCCCCTCGGAGAAGCCGTGATTTGTGACTTTGCCGTCCTTTATTTCGTAAATGCCGCCGCCGTCGCTCCCGGCGAATATCTCGCCGTCGGGACCCTCCGTTATGCAGAGCACGGAAGGAACGGTGAGCCCTTTGTCGACACCGAAGGAAGAAACTATCTCTCCGTCACGGATCAAGTTGAGCCCCTCCTGAGTGCCGACGGCAATGCTGCCGTCCGAGAGCTCAAGGAGCGTTCTTGTGGATGTGCTTATAAGACCGTCCTCCATACCATAGGAGCGTATCGTGTCGTTTTTTGGGTCATAGACGGAGAGGGGGTCGGTGTAAGAATACGCGGCGACCCAGACACAGCCGTTTTTGTCCGGCAAAAGCGCGCGGATCCTGACGCCGTCATATTTTTCCGTCAGCTCGTTTTCAACGCGCGACCAGTCGCCGTTATATATGAAAAGTCCGCTGTCCGTCGCGACGTACCACAGACCGTGCTGGTTCACGACCGCGTTTACGGGAACATTCTCGAGCCCGGAGAGCGCGTTTGTCGAAGTGAAGCATCCGGCATTGTATTTGATGATGCCGAAGCTCGTGGAGGCGAGCCATAAGGTTCCCTCGTAGTCTACGCAGGCGCTGTTGACGGCAGACGCCTTGTCGGAGCCGGCGATGTTCAGCATCGAGTCGTCGGGGAATACGATGCACGCGCCCCATCCGCCGCAGACGACGGCGCTTCCGTCCGACTGAGGCTTTATGCTGTTGTGAGTGGAGACCTCGGTTTTTATGCGCTTCGTTTCAAATCCGCTGACGTCGAGCGCGTCCGAGGTCATCGTGACCCTGACGATGCTCGTGCCGGACGAGCCGAGCCACACGCTGCCGTTTCTGCCGGAGGCGGTGCAGTATATTTCTTCGTCTCCGTCAAAGAATATGTCGGAGGAGAATACCTCAAGTACATTTCCGTCTTTGACGACGGCGCACAGCCCGGAATTCAGCGCGCCCCAAAGTCTGCCGAATTTGTCGACCGCTATCGAGTATACTGTCTCGCCGCTCACATATTTGCCTTCATAAGGCGTGAGCTTGCCGTCCTTTATCTCTCCCATGCCGGAGTTGGAGGCGACGTACACCGTGCCGTCGCTGCCTTCGGCAAATCCGCGTATGCAGAGAAAGCTCTCGGCGGGCCCCTCGACCTTGGTGATGACGCCTTTCTCCATGAAGAAGGCGCCCATGTCGTTTGTCCCTATATAGAGCCTGCCGGAGGAGTCTTCAAAAAGGGAGCGTACCGAGGACGAGGGAAGGAGCCCCTCGAGGCTGTAATTTCTGAAGACGGTGCCGTCATATCTTATAAGGCCGCCGTAGCTGCCTATCCAAATGTAGCCGTCGCTTGTCTGAATGACGTCGTTTGCCTCTCCGGTCGGAAGGCCGTTCCGTTCGTTATATACGGTTGTGACATATGCGTCGCCGGGCTCGAGTGCCGCGACGGTGCATATAAACGCAAAAAGCATAAAAAGAGCGGCGGCTGCCGCCGAAAGGCGCCTGAAGTTTATCATATTGCAGTTGTGACCTCCGTTGAAGCGGGAGAAGAGGGGAAAATGGGTAATTTTCGCATCGTGATAAAGGAGCTTTCCCTGCCGCGCTCATTCTTCCTTGGGAGCGGTCTCCGGCTCCTCGAGGCGCAGCTTCTGTATCTCGCTGATGAACGTTTCGACATCCTGAAACTCGCGGTGGACCGAGGCAAACCTGACGTATGCCACCGGGTCTGTCTTTTTGAGGCGGGAAAGCACCATTTCGCCGAGCTCCGACGAGGCGATCTCGCGGTTGAGAGAGCCGGAGAGCGAGTTCTCGATGTCGGAGGCTATCGCCTCGGCGTTGACCTTTCTCTTTTCGCACGCCTTGAGGATGCCGACGAGAAGCTTGTTTTTGTCGAACGGTTCCTTTGAGCCGTCGCGCTTTATAACGACGGGGTGCACCGTGTCGATGACCTCATACGTCGTGAATCTGTGCTTGCATGAGAGGCATTCGCGCCTGCGGCGTATGCTTGAAAAGTCGTTTGAAGGCCTCGAGTCGACAACGCGGCTTTCAGTGTATCCGCATATGGGACATTTCATGTTTCTGACCAATCCTTTTTCGTGTGTGTGACCCCGGTCGTCTGCCTGACCGTACCCAGTCTATATTCTAACATATTTTTTTACAATTGAAAATACGAAAAAAAGAAAATATCGCCACAAATTATAGTGTCTTTTTACTGCAAAACCACAAAATTTGCACGGAAGCGTGTCATTTTCTATTGACCGCGATAAAATAATATTGTATAATATACACTGTTGTAGTTGAAAAAAGTCTGATGCGAAGGTTTGAAACGATCGAGGGCAGCCTTTTTGACATACTTCCCGAAAAGGAGATGATAAAAAATTGAACAAGAAGCTGTTGTGTGCGTTATTCATAGTTCTGCTTTTTGTACCTACGTTTGTCGCGATAGGTTACTACACGTCGACGAAGACGGGAGTGGGAAACGAGAGCGACGTCAAGACGCTTGAGGTCGAGGATATCGACGGTGTCAAGCGCTCTTTCTCCTCCGAGGAGGGAACGTCGCTGTCCTCGGATATGATAAATCTGTTTTACAGCATGATCTCGGGCTCATCCGAGGTCCCCGCACTTCCCGGCGCCATAAGCGACAAGTTCTTTAAGGTGACGTTCACAAGCTTCGGAGAACAGTTCGTGTACCAGTTCTACTTCACGAAGGACCCGTCCGAGGCGTATTACGTCGACACTACCGGCGGCGCGGAAGATAAGGTATACAAGATATCGGCTGATCTCGCCTCGTCGTTCCTTTCGACGGAATGCGCCGTCAGCCTTTATGACAGCACGCCGCCGCTTATGATAGTGGGCGGAGAGAACGGGCAGACAGTAAAGCCGAGCTCGCTTTCATGGAATTACAGGACGTATAACGGCGAGTTTGTCACGCTCGACCCCTCCGAGTTCCTCTCGACGACTGAACTGACGTGCACGATTGACGGCGGGTTCGACCTTTCGTTCACAGAGGCGCCCGACACCGTAACGCTCATCGTCAAGTCGGGCGACACAGAGCTTTTCCACGACACGATAGAGCACATGGATCAGCTCTCGTTCGGAGATGCAAGGGAGTTCAGCGTGTCCGTGAGCGCCGAGTGGTTCGACAACAGCGAGAAGAGTTTTAAGGGAACGGCGACGTATAACTTCATGGGCAAGCTCGAAGAGCCCGCCGCGTTCTATCTCGGGCAGACGACGATATCGAACGGCGAGTTCGTCGTCATAGGGGGAAAGAACGTCAAGAACAGGGCGGATATCACATTCTCCTCCAATATTCCGATAAATTACGACCCCGTATTCTATCAGGAGGGCGAGTTCGTTTACGCTCTCGTTCCGATAAGATACGAGCTCGAGGACGGAACGGACAAAACGTACACGTTCACGCTCGGCTATCACGGCGTGACGCAGGAGATGCAGCTTACCGTCAAGTCCTATGCATACAAGTCCTCGACGCTCGACATAGCGTCGGGAGTTGAGAGCGCTACATATACGGACGCGTCGCGCAAGGAGGCGGAGGACGCGCTTCTCGCCCTTGCAAAGACCGAGATACTCGACACCCATGCGTTCTCGGGCACTTTCTTTGAAGATGTCGTGGGCGAGGGATCCGCCGACAAGATCTCTCCCGGCTTCGGCAGAAAGATAACGATAAAGTCGTCGGGAACGACGTTCCAGCACACGGGCTGCGACTATAAGGTCGCGAACGGCAAGGACGTTTACGCGGTCAACGCGGGCAAGGTAGTCTATTCAGGATATCTGACGATCACGGGCAACATAGTCGTTATCGACCACGGCTGGGGCCTCAAGAGCTGGTACTGCCATCTCTCCGAATGCACGGTGAAGGTCGGCGACACGGTCGAGAGGGGCGCGATAATAGGGAAGACCGGCGACACGGGCTTCACAACCACGAACCGCATACACGTCGGACTTACGGTCGGAGACGTTCCCGTATGCATATATCCGCTGTTTGACAATCAGATAGCGATACCCGATCTCGGCTGAAGCGGTGATGTGCTTTCGTCCTGCCGCAGAAAAAAGCAGATACAAAAAGGCGTCTATACGGCGCCTTTTTGCGTTTGACGGCGCAACCGGCGGGCGGATTTTTTTACCGCAGGTTAAATTTACTCCAAGGCAAGACGCAATTTGAAAAAAAGTTTAGAAAATTTCAAAATACCTATTGACAATCGTATGACTGTGTAGTATACTTTAAACAAGATGAATGAGCCGATGAAGATTATTAAAGCGTTGAACGCTTTTTGGGGCGCGGTGTATCGGCACCGCGAAATCAGCAATAATATGAAAACGGCGGACCCGTCTGGTTCCGCCGCGAGAGAAAGGAGTGTACGAGGAAATGTTGGGGGAAATCATTGATTACATGCCGTATGTGTGGACGCTGTCGCTCATAATGTGCGTGCTTATGGAGGCTGCGACCGCGGCGCTCACCGCGATATGGTTCATGCCCGCAGGCTTCATATGTCTGATTTTATCGCTCTTCGACGTACCTGTGCCGGTACAGATAGCGGTATATCTTGTCGTCAGCATAGCAACGCTTGTTGTCGCAAAGTATTTCATACACAAGCGCGGGTCAAAGCAGGATATAACGCCTACGAACGCCGACCGCATGATAGGGCAGACGGCGGTAGTTACCGTCGCTATCGACAATCTCGTCCCGTCGGGTGAGGTCATGGTCGGCGGTCAGGTCTGGACTGCAAGGACGGCAGACGGACAGACGGCGAATCCCGGAGATCACGTCGTCGTCGAAAGGATCGAGGGCGTCAAGCTCATCGTCCGCCCAAAATGATGGCGGACGGGAAAGACGCGGCGCGAACGCCGCTCGGAAAACTGCGCACCATACCGGAGAAAAACGCCGACGTCAGGGGATTTATAAAAAACCGCCTGATGATCGAAACGGCCATCTGCTTCATCTGGTGCGCCGCCGTGCTCGTCATGTCATATTTTTTCGGATATTTCGGCAGGATAATGTCGGCGTTTTCCGGCGGACGGCTGCGCGACTGCCTCATATCGGTAGTCATACTCGTGTTTGCCTCACTGCCGATAATAAAGCTGCGCTCGTGGCGCTGGCTCACAGACAGGACGTTTGAGGGCGAGGTCATAGGCGCACGGTACGATGAAAGATACGAGCCGAGAAATCCGGCGCTCGGAGGGCGCTCCGAAAAGATATGGGTGCTCCGCCAGTACATAAAGCTGAGGCTTTCAGACGGGAAAACGAAAAAGCTCGTGCTTTATCAGCGGTTCGGGCAAAATCTGCCAATATATCATATCGGCGAGCGCGTCAGACACTTTTACGGTACGAACAAAAATCATATGCAGAGACTTTCGAGCACGGACGACGAGCAAAAGGCAAAGCCGATATGCGTTTTGTGCGGCGCGCAGAACGAGCTCGGAGAAACCGAGTGTCAGGAATGCGGCGCCTCTCTGCCGGACAACATTGAACGGGGACTTTGGGGGTGAGAAGCTTGAGAAACTCAAGAGATAATGCGAAAAAAACTCCGGTCCCGGAAAACAAGGACGCAAGGCCGCGCGTCCGCCGCATGATAATGCATGAGGTAAATTCGGTCCGCGGCCCCGTACAGGGCACGTTCGCAAGCGCGTTTTACAGGTTACATATCGCCGGCTCGGCGGTATATAATAAATTAAATTCCGATTTGAAAAGGAGAAAGAAAAAATGAAGCTCACAACAATCGCACTTTCCGCTGTCGGCGCGTATGTCACGCTCGGCGTTGTAGCGGCAGTCCTCATCCTCATCATCATAGCAAACATCAAGATCGTGCCGCAGGCAAGGGCGGCGGTCGTCGAGCGCCTCGGCAGATATCTCACGACCTGGCAGACGGGCATCCACTTCAAGATACCGTTTATCGACCGTGTGGCGAAGAACGTCATCCTCATGGAGCAGGTCGCAGACTTCCCGCCGCAGCCCGTCATAACGAAGGATAACGTCAGAATGCAGATAGACACCGTCGTGTTCTATCAGATAACGGACTGCAAGCTGTACGCTTACGGTCACATCAACCCGATAGCGGCTATAGAGAACCTCACCTCAACGACGCTCCGAAACATCATCGGCGAAATGGACCTTGACGCGACGCTTACCTCGCGCGACGTCATAAACATGAAGATGCGCTCGATACTCGACGAGGTCACGGACCCGTGGGGCATAAAGGTCAACAGAGTCGAGCTCAAGAACATCATCCCGCCGAAGGAAATACAGGACGCGATGGAGAAGCAGATGAAGGCTGAGCGCGAGCGCCGCGAGGCCATCCTCCGGGCCGAGGGCGAGAAGCGCTCCGCCGTCCTTGTGGCGGAAGGCAAGAAGGAGTCCATGATACTCGAGGCGGAGGCTGAAAAGCAGTCGGCGATACTTCGCGCAGACGCCGTGAGAGAGGCGAAGATACGCGAGTCCGAGGGCGAGGCAGAGGCGATCCTCAAGATCCAGCAGGCGACCGCGGAAGGCGTCCGCATGATAAACGAGGCGGCGCCCGGACAGGGATATATCGCCATCAAGGGGCTCGAGGCGTTCGAGAAGGCCGCCGACGGCAAGGCGACGAAGATCGTCATCCCGTCTGAGATAAGCTCGCTCGCAGGACTTGCGACGACGGCGGCGGAGCTCTTCAAAAAGGACGAAAAATAAGAGGTACAAGATCAAAAAAATCACCACGCCTGACAATGGAGGAACACAAATATGAACGGCAAGCTCATAGCAAAGAAGCTCCTGTCCCAGATACTCTATTTTCTTGTCTTTACCGTCGTGATGATGATAGTCGGGAATTTCATACCGAACCCGATATATATGATCGTTATAGGCGGCATCGCGATAGCGGGGCTCGTGTACCTGCGCCGCTCAAGGCGGGGCGAGCCGGAGGATGAGTACCTCGCCGGTACGACGTCGGACGACCTTCCCGACGATATAAAGTACCTGTTCGGGGGCTTTTCGGAGTTCCGCGCGGAGGCGGTGTCTGCCGCCGTCGCCACCGCAGGTCTGATAGTTTTCGGCATTGTTGATTCGCTCATCTCAGAGGAAATGGAGTTTCACGCTTCAAGCATTATCGAACTCGTCATAATGTACGCGGTCGTAATGGTTGTTGACGCCGCTATATGGCTCATACTGTTCCGCCAGTATCACTCGTCGAGAGTAAAGCATTAAAAAATCCCGAACGAAAAGGAGGGCCGTTTCCGCATGCCTTTTATCATAATCGGACTTGCGCTGTTTGTCATATATCTGATATTCAAGCGGATATGGGTCATATTCAAGCGGCTCTCCTTTAATCGGCGGATAAAACGCGCGGCGAGAAAGCGTGGGGATAGACTCGAAAGGCTCACGTCGTCTTTCAGGTCTGTATTCGTGCATGACGGGGCTCCCGATATCCTTTTGACAAGAGCCGACGGCAGCCGCGTTGTCGTAAGCGTGCTTACGCTCCCGCGGCGGCGCGTGCTGTACAGGTTCTCGGGCGAGCACGTCGAGATTGTCAAGGCACGCAGGCGGACGTTCGGCGGGAGGTATCACGTCAACAGCGTCGAGTCAGTTTACAGCGTCGGCAGCTGTGAGCTGACGGAGCTTTCGGAGGCGGAAAAATACGAGGGCGCCGAGCGCGCGCTCATAATTCATCCGGTGCCGAAGGACCTTTCGATAATGAAAGGGACGACCTTTGAGGGCCTTGGCAACGGCGACAGCATCGCGCACGGATACCGTGTGTATGCGCTTTCATACTTTATCGAGCACATGATGTAAGACTTTTATATATTGGGTAGGAGCGATGAAAAGATGAATAAAAGAAAAATTTTTATCTGTGTGGTTTCGGCTTCGGCTTTGCTCAATGCAGTTCCTATGCTCATTTTTATTGATAAGGCCAAGATAACGATCGACTCATTGCTTCCGGCTTTTGCACTGCTGTGTGCCCTCATCATCGGAATAGCCGCCTATGTTGAGCGCTATAAAGGCAATTTTCTTTATTACCCCCGACCTCGCCGAGTCCGCTTGTCTGAGCCTCCGAAGTATGATGCGCGCGTATTTACGAAGGGATATCAAAATGAATTCTTCTGGCAGTTCTGCGTTTACTGGTTCGTCATTCCGTTTTATATCCCGTGTATTTTTTTCGCTTCGGAAGAGTGGGTGAGCGCGCTGTGGACAATGGGCCTGTTTTTAGCTCCCTTTCTTGTCTATTTTGTTTATCATGTATATGTAATGATAAAGTCCGAAAAGGATTATAAGCTCAGAAAACAGAAGCGGGAGCAGGAATTAAAGGAACAACTGCTGCGCGAGGAGCTCGGGCATTTTAAATGATGCCTGCCGCGTGCCTGTTTTACCAATCAAGTCAAAAAAATGCTTTGAAATATATCGGGGGACGCGATGAAAAAAAGAAAAATTTTTCTCTGTGTGGTTTCGGCTTCGGTCCTGATCAATGTGATCCCTTTGCTTCCTTTTATGGATAGGATCGCGGTTTCAAACTACGCATGGTTTGCTGTTATATTGATGATGGGCGTGAGCTTAAACGGAGTAATTTCCTTTTTCCTTCGTCGCAAAGGGAATTTTTTGCCGATCGGAGCTCGCACGCCGATGTCGCGCTATTTTTCGGAAGACAAGGCTCACACATTCACCGAAGAATATGAAAAGGAGTTCTTTTGGCAGTTCTGCTTGTACTGGTTCGCCATTCCGTTTTATATCCCCTGCATCTTTTTCGTTTCGGGAGCGCCGGAGTGTTTTCTGCTGCCGATATGCGTGTTTTTGGTCCCTCAGCTTTTTTATTTTATCTGTTACATATTGAATATTATAAAGGGCAATAAAGAATATCAGATAAAAAAGCAAAAGCAGGAGCAAGAATTAAAGGAACAAAACCTGCAGGAAGAACTGGGCCGGTTTAAATGATATCATAATCCTTTGAAAAATACGGATAAAGCCTGCCGAATGTCTCTTTCTATCACCAAGTCAAAAGTAATAAAAGTTTTGAAGAGAGGGGTCCGGGGGGAGTGACTTTTACAAAAGTCACTCCCCCCGGAGAATTCTTTTATTCTCAATTTCAAGCGCCCTTTTCTTCTTCGAGAGCGATCCGCAGCGCGTTTGCGAGCTGATCGGCGCACGAGGTTGGGCGTGGGCCGCAGGTGTTGCCCGAGAGGATCTCGATGACGCGTTCCGCGTTCTGCCCTTCCGTCAGCTTCGAGATGGCCTTGAGATTGCCGTTGCAGCCGCCGGTGAAGACGACGTTGTGTATGATGTTTCCGTCAAGCTCAAATTCTATGAGCCTTGAGCATGTGCCCTTTGTTTCGTATGTGTGCTTCATTTTGTTCTTCCTTCTTTTTGTTTTTATTGCTGCGGCGCGGGCTGCGAGGAATCGGACGGCTGCCCGGGTGTGTCGCCTTGCGCGGCGTCCGTCATCGGCGCGTCCATATCGACGACGCCGGAGCTGACGTAATCGTCAGGCATGCGGTAGATGATGATGTCGCCTGTCGAAACGGTTATCAGCGCGCTGCCCCCCGCCGCCGCCTCGTGCCTGTATTCGCTCCCCTTCTTTTCATCATAGAGCGAAATGCTGCCGTGACGCGCGGAGAGGTTCATCGTGCAGTCGGGGAAGGCGGGCAGGACTCCGAGCGAAACGCCGGTGTTTTTGCCGACGACGTTGAGCTTGCCGAAATCGCATCCCTCCGCCGTGATGTTGCCCTCGGTCCGTATCGTCGCCTCAAACGTGTTTATCCTGACGTCGCGGACGTAGATGTCGCCGGTATCGATGTCGGCGACGAAGGAGGACGTCGTGTAGAACGAGGTGAGCGTGGCGTTCCCGTGTTTTATGTTGACGTTCACGTCGACGGAGGTGTCAAGGTTTGAAACGTATACGTTGCCGGTGCCGACCGTGATGTTTATGATGTTCACGTCGCTGTCGGAGGGAAGGTAAACGACGACGCGCTTTGACGCTGTCTCCTCAACGTCGGACTTGTGCATATAATTGCGCAGTCCGCGGAACGAGAAGCCGGACTCCCAGAATTTTATTATCGACATAAGGTCTATCGTTGTGTCGACGTTTATGTTTCTGTTCGCGGTCGTCATTCTGTAAGAGCCGTCGCTGAAGTTGATGAGGTCCATCTTCGCCTCGGAGTATCCGCCGTAGATGTAGACGTCGGCATCTCCGACGACGAGCTCGATTTTGTTGTAGATCTCGCCCTGACCGAATTCAAACGTGTTCACATAGTCCTTCTCGGCGTTTATTGCCGAGTCGAAAAGCTGGATCTGTTCTTCGGCCGCCTTTGCCTCCGCGTTACGGCATATGAACCAGCCCGTGAACATCACGACGACGGAGATAAATAGAAAGATTATGGATGTAGGTCTCATAGATCCGCGCACCTCCCTTTCACATAGTAGTAAAGCTCAATGCACTTGTGTATCGTAAACGACAGAAGGACCATCGTTTCCTTTATGATGAACGGCAAAAAACGGACGGCGATGTTGTATGCGAGGATGCCGCCGAACATCACGATGCCGCCTATCCTGATGCCGAGCCCTATCTCATACATTCCGACGGGCGGCAGCTCAAACAGCTGCGTTATGCCGTATATTATGCCGACAAGGGCGAGCACGACGCCGACGGCGACGCCGACGAACAGAAGCACGATGAGGGCCACTATCGCCGCCGAGAAGAAGCCTATCGCGGTGACGAACGCAGCGATGCCGCACAGCGCGATAAAGCCCCAGAGCGGCGAGGAGCACGCCAGGATGATGTAGAACTTGCTGTAATCGGCGTTCGGGTCGGGCTTGTATATGACGCGGCGCTCGCCGCCTTCGCGGCCGCTGCCCTGCGCCTTTCCGCCGCCGGAAAACAGACTTTTAAGTCCGGAAAAGATGCCGCCCTGTGAGCTGCCGCTTTTCGGCTGTGCGGGGGCGGCCGTCCGCGGGCGCTGCTGCGCTTGCTGCGGGTACGGCTGAGCGGGACGCCTCGACGGCGCCGCCTGTGAAGACGCCGACTGAGAAGACATCGCCTGCTGCCTTGCCGCACCCTGCTGCTGGGGCGGCGGCGTTCTTCTTTGCGGAGAGGGGGCGGCGGGGGTGTTGGCGGGGGTGTT
>CANQYV010000055.1 GCA_947628165.1 uncultured Clostridia bacterium
TTTATCATACCACACTTTTATTCGTTTGCCTATATCTGCTCTCCCTTTTTTTCTTTTTCGTAAGCGATTGCCGTGGTTATACGCCTTTCTTCTATTGACAATAGACTCTGTTTTAGATATAATTGAATAAAAAATTATCAAAATACGGAGCAAAAAATGAAACGGATATCATTTCTCGCACTCATAATCCTGCTCGCGCTCGCGCTTTGTGCCGTAGTTTCCTGCGGCGGAAAAGGCAGCGGCGGGAACGACACCTCGGGCGTCCCCGACGTCTCGGGTCAGGCGGGCGGCACGGACGCCGCAACGGAGCCGGAGACAACGGCTCCCGAGACCGAGCCCCCGATCGAGGATCAGCTCTCGTTCTCGGACGCGAAAACCGTCAAATTAGACGCCTCGAAGCGCCATCAGACGATAGAGAGCTTCGGCGCGTCGGGCGCGTGGTGGGCGCAGTACATAGGCACGAACAAACAGACCCGCGACAAGGTAGCGGAGCTGCTCTTCGACCCGAAGACCGGCATCGGTCTCAACTGCTACCGCTACAACATCGGCGGCGGCAGCCAGGGCGCTTCGAGCAACAGCCCCTCTATCGGCGACAAATGGCGCAGGACATACAGCTTTGAAAAGAAGCCCGGCGAATACAACTGGAACCGCGACGCCGGAGCCGTCTGGATGATGAAGAAGGCGGCGGAGCTCGGCGCCGACGAGATAGTGATGTTCGTCAACAGCCCGCTCGAGCGCCTCACGAAGAACGGGCGCACATACGCCGACCAGGAGCTGCCGACAGGCAACATCGACCCGAAAAACTATAAGGAATTCGCAAAATACGTTCTCGACGTCGCGGAGCACTTCAAGGTCGAAGAAGGGCTGCCCATAAAGTTCATCTCCCCCATAAACGAGCCACAGTACGGATGGAACTATCCACCCGAAAACGTCTGGGGTCAGGAGGGCTGCCACTACAACAACAAGGAAATAATCGACGTCCTTAAGGTATTCGTCGAGGAGATAGGCAAGCGTGAAGGGCTCGAGGGCGTCGAGATATCGGCTCCCGAGGGCGGCAGCTGGAATGACGACACGCTCGCGTTCAACCTCGCGATAATGAGAGACAAAACTCTCGGCAGCTACTTCACCGCCATCGACAACCATTCCTACTGGACCGAGACGGCGACGAAGGTGAAATTCAAGGCGGCAATGGACAAGGTCGCCCCCGACGTCAAGTACCGCGAATCCGAGTGGTGCGAGATGACGAACGGACGCGACCTTTCGATGGACTCCGCGTTCACGCTCGCAGACGTCGTCTATGAGGACATGACTATCCTCGACTGCGTCTCCTGGCAGTACTGGATCGCGGTCTCCTGCTACGATTACCGCGACGGCCTCATCTACACGGACGCCGACGGCAACAACGTTCAGGTGCCGAAGCGCCTCTGGTCCTTCGGAAATTACAGCCGCTTCATAGACCGCGGCTACACCCGCATCGACTGCGAGACCCCCGTCCCGTCAGTCAAGATGTCCGCCTACGAGGGCGAGAACGAGTACGGAGAGAAAGAGACCGTCATCGTCGTCATCAACCGCGGCAAGACGGATCAGCACTTCAACTTCTCGGGACTTGACAGCGCCTACAACCGCGTCTCCGTCAACGTCACCGACGAAAAGCATGACCTCGAACGCACCTACTACGGCGAGTTCAAGGACGGCACCGCCGTCTCCGTCCCCGCCGGCTCCGTGACGACCGTCGTCATCTCCGCGAAGAGCGGGAGCTGACACGCCAAAATAAACACGAGAAAGGAGACGGGAATATGATATCTTACATGATCTGCTTCGGGCTCATCTATCTCTTTCAGGGATCCGTGTATGCTGTTTACGGCGTGATTGCCGTCTATCTCGCCGCCCTCTTTGCTCTGCAATACGCGCTCTGCAAAAAATGCACCCGCATCGCCGTGAAGCTCATCCCCGTGTATTTCGCCGCCACAGACGTGCTCTCCGCCGTCGCCTTTCTCATTGCTGCCCCGCATATGGCTGATTTTATGGGCTTTAACGGCTTTTTCGGCGCCATGTTTCTCGCCGCCTCCGCCGTATGCTCTCTTGCCGTCGGGCTTGCGTGGGCCGTCAACGCAATAAAAAGCCGCCGGAAAACGGGCGCATGATGCAAAATTTCACTTGACAATCCCCCGCGCGCGTGGTAAAATACGCACATATGAAAAAGGCTGCGATGGGGACAGCGAGCGTCAATTCGCGTTATCACAGAGAGTGCCCTTGTGCTGGGACGGGCGCATAACGCCGACGACTTTGCATTTCGCCCCGGAGCTCCGCGTGTGAAAAACCGTTCCGATTTTGAGTAGCGCGCGGCGAGAAGGTCCCGTTACAGACCTGACAAAAGCGCCCGCGTATGCGGGAATTTGGGTGGTACCGCGGAACTATGCTCCGTCCCTTATCTATTTGGGACGGAGCTTTTTCAGTATAATAAAGCCACATTTCGGAAAGGAAAGGAAAATGAAAGAACGGCTTCTTGAAATAAAGAAAGAGGCGGAGGAGGCGCTGCACGCGGCTTCCGCCGACCTTGAGGCGCTCAGGATCAAGTACCTCGGAAAAAAGGGCGAGCTCACCGCCGTCGTGCGCGGGATGGGAGCGCTTTCGCCCGAGGAAAGACCCGCGATGGGCGCGCTCGCGAATGAGGTGCGCTCCTACATCGAGGGCGAGATAACGCGCCTGAAGCAGGAATATGAGGCGCGCGCAAAGGAAAACAAGCTGCGTGAGGAGCGCCTCGACGTCACGATGCCCGCGAGCCTGCCCGCCGTCGGCGGGCGTCATCCGCTCGCGAAAACGCAGCGCGACATGGAGGATATCTTCCTCGGCATGGGCTTCTCTATCGTAGACGGTCCCGAGGTCGAGCTCGACTACTACAACTTCCAGGCGCTCAATATGCCCGAAGGGCACCCTGCGCGCGACACGCAGGACACGTTCTATATCACCGACAACATCCTTCTGCGCTCGCAGACGTCGGGCGTTCAGATACGCACGATGGAGAAGAAAAAGCCCCCCATCCGCATAATCTCACCGGGCCGCGTCTACCGCTCCGACGAAGTCGACGCGACGCACTCACCTCTCTTCCATCAGGTCGAGGGTCTCGTCGTTGACCGCGGCATCACGATGGGAGATCTTCGCGGGACGCTGCTCGTCTTTGCGAAGGGGCTTTTCGGCTCCGAGACGCGTATCCGCTTCCGCCCGCACCACTTCCCCTACACAGAGCCGTCCGCAGAGGTCGACGTCTCCTGCTTCGCCTGCGGCGGCAAGGGCTGCCGCCTCTGCAAGAACGAGGGCTGGATTGAGGTGCTCGGCTGCGGCATGGTACACCCGAACGTCCTGCGCGGCTGCGACATCGACCCCGACGAATACAGCGGCTTTGCGTTCGGCATCGGCATCGAGCGCGTCGCGATGCTCAAGTACCACATCGACGATATGCGCCTGCTCTACGAAAACGACCTGCGCTTCCTCTCGCAGTTCTGATACGGAAAGGAGATAAGGAAAATGAAGCTTTCATATCGCTGGTGCGAGGATTTCACAAAGGTTTCCGATATAGACCCCAAGCACTTCGCCGACAGAATGACGGACACGGGCAGCAAGGTCGAATGCTTTGAGACGCTTGCCGCCGACATTGAAAACGTCGTCGTTGCGAAAATACTGAAAATAGAGCCCCATCCCGACTCAGACCATCTTCTCATCTGTCAGATGGACTGCGGCGAGGGGAGCCCGCGTCAGATAATCACGGGCGCGCAGAACGTCTTCGAGGGGGCGATAGTCCCCGCCGCGAAAGCGCCCGCCTCCCTTCCCGGCGGCGTCAAGATAAAGTCCGGCAAGCTGCGCGGGCTGCCGTCTGACGGCATGCTCTGCTCGATCGGCGAGCTCGGGCTCACGAGCCATGACATGCCCGGCAACGACAACAGCGGCATCTGCATCCTCGGCGAAGAATTCGCCGACAAGGTCGGCGTCGACATTCGCGAGGCACTTCTTCTCTCCGACGTCGTCTTCGACTATGAAATCACGCCGAACCGCCCCGACTGCCTCTCCGTCATAGGGCTCGCGAAGGAAGCGGCAGTCACGTTCGACCGCCCGTATCATATTCCCGAGCCGAAGGACGAAAAGGTCGGCGACGGCGACGACGTGAGCAACTATATCAGGGTCGACATCGAGGCGCCCGACCTCTGCCCGCGCTACTGCGCGAAGGCGGTGAAGAACGTGAAGATAGCGCCCTCTCCGCTCTGGATGCGCATGAGGCTGCGCGCGCTCGGCGTCCGTCCCATCAACAATATCGTCGACATCACGAACTACGTCATGCTCGAGTACGGTCAGCCGATGCACGCGTTTGACTACAAGTGCCTCGACGGAGCGCACATCCACGTCCGCCGCGCTCACGACGGCGAGCTCTACCGCTCGCTAGACATAAACGCCGAGGACACGCCTCTCACCTCCTCTATGCTCGTCATCGCGGACGACAACAAGCCTGTCGCCCTCGCGGGCGTCATGGGCGGCGCGAACAGCGAGATAACGGAGAACACCGCGACCGTCATATTCGAGTCCGCGAATTTCGAGGGCGTCTCCGTGCGCCGCACCGCAAAGGCGATGGGGATTCGCACCGAGAGCTCCGGACGCTTTGAAAAGGGCATGGACCCCGAAAACGCGATGCCCGCGCTTATGCGCGCGTGCGAGCTCGTCCGCCTGCTCGGAGCCGGCGACGTCGTCGACGGCGTCATAGACGAATATCCGGGCCGCCGCCCCGTCCGCACCGTGAAATTCGAGCCCGACCGCATAAACGCGTTTTTGGGCGTTCACCTCTCGCGCGAATATATGGAGGAAACGCTCCGCAAGCTCTCCTTCGGCGTTGAGGGAGACACAGTGACCGTGCCGTCATGGCGCGGCGACGTCGAGTGCATGAACGACCTCGCGGAAGAGGTCATCCGCATGTACGGCTACAACGAGGTCGAAACGACGCTGCCTACGATAAAGATGGCGGAGGGCGGCAGAACGCCGCGTCAGGATTTTGACGAAAAGCTCCACTCCCTGCTCTGCGGCATGGGACTTTGGGAGGCGGCGACGTTCTCCTTCATCGGTCCCCGCTCCTACGACGCGATCCGCCTGCCGGCGGATTCCCCGAAGCGGAATTCCGTCGTCATCAGGAACCCGCTCGGCGAGGACACGAGCGTCATGCGCACGACGGCGCTGCCCTCGATACTCGAGGTGCTCGAGCACAACAAGAACCACAAAAACGAGTCCGCCGCGATGTACGAGATCGCGACCGTCTATATCCCGACCTCGCCCGACACACTGCCGAATGAGAAGCGCGCCCTCTTCATCGCCTCATACGGCGTCGGCGATTTCTACAAGATGAAGGGTATCGCCGAGCGCGTGCTCATGTTCGCGGGCATCAAGGGCTACAAGACGAAGACCGTGACAGACGACCCGTCGTATCACCCCGGCAGGTGCGCCGCACTGACGCTCGGGGAGGAGACGCTCGCCGTGCTCGGTGAGCTCCATCCCGACGTCGCCGCCGCATACGGGCTCACCGGCAGCGTGCTCGCCGCCGAGATAGACATCGACCGCGTATTCGAGCTGCGCGACACGCATCACGAGTTCCGCCATCTGCCGAAGTACCCGTCAACATACCGCGACTTCTCCTTCGTCTGCTCCGAAGAGCTCGAGGCAGGAAAGATCGAGGACGTCTGCACGGAGGCGGGCGGCAAGCTCGTCGAGTCCGCCGTCGTCTTCGACGTCTACCGCGGCATACAGATCGGCGTCGGCAAAAAGAGCGTCTCGATCCGCGTCACGCTCCGCGCCGAAGACAGAACGCTGACTGACGAGGAAGCCGACAAAACGACGGAAAAAATGCTCCGCGCCCTCTCCGACAAGCTCAGAATCGCACTGCGCGACAGATAAAAGAATCACCGCGGCAGGCGCCGCCCGCACTCTGCATTCAGAGGCGGAACGCGTCTGCCGCGCAAAATTATCGAGGGAATATTATGGACAAAACATACCAAAAGCTCCTGCGGCTCGGCATAGACCTCGCCCCGCTCGGGGTCGAGCGCCGCGAGGACAACGCGCCTTATTTCTGCACGCCGAAGGGCGCGTCCGTCATAGGCTGGGCGGGTGTCGACGGCATTCACTTCTGCTTCATCCGCGGCTTCGGCGGGAGGGTGTTCGCCGTCAGCCCCGCAAACTCCGCGCCGAACTTCGTCCACCCGCTGGCGCGCGACTTTGCGGACTTCCTGCGTCTTCTGCTCGCCTGCGGAGACGTGGCGGCGCTTGAACAGGCGTGGATGTGGGACGAGGAGGAGTTTGCCGCTTTCCTGCGTGAGATTCCTCCCACGCCCGAGCAGCAGCAGACCCTCTCCGAAATCAAAGCGGCGTTCTCACTTGAGCCTATGGAGCACCCGTGGGCGTACATCAAAGAGCTTCAGTCCGCGTTTGATTACGGAAAAATCAGATATTCCGAAGAATATTACGATTCAGACATGAATCCCTCAGCGGTGTCCGGACCCGCCGAATGGAAGGTGTATTTTGACGGCGGCTTCTCCCAAAATCACGGACGCGCCCGCGCCGGCAAAGAAATACAGTTAGGCAAAGATTTTTTATGGGCAAGTCACCGCTGGACAGTCCCTGCGGCGTATTCGTGCGCCAAGGGGCTTATTCTCGACATATGTATGCGGGCGGAGGCTGAGGATATCAAAAAATTCAAAGAAAAGTGGGCTCCTTTTTCCGAAAACTTCACGCGTGAACAAGAGATTCTGATGGAGGCGGAAAATCCTCTCACCTTGAATTTCACGCCGCGCATAACGCTGAACGGCAAAACGCTGCGCGCCGCAAACGTATACGGCGTCTTTTTTGACCCGTGCGTGTCTTCAGACGCTGCCCCCGACGCCGACGCGGCGTTGGCCGTCGAACACTACGGGCTTGACACCGCCGCCGGGTGGGTCATAAGCAGATGCACGTTCCCGTGGGGAGGCCGCCGGGAGATAAAATCGCTTTCGCTTTCAATGGAGCATAATCCGGATCTCGTCCCGGGTCCGCTTTTTAAAGCGCACGCCGCCGGCGACACGTTTGAATTTTCCCATCCCGTCAGCGGGGAAAAATACACCCTCACCGTGCGGGAGCTCGAGCGGCAGACGATACCCGAGCCGCCGGCGGAAGCGTCCGGCTCGCGCCGCTTCTTCTTCCCGACTCACATGACCGTCATGCGCTATACCCTCTCCCCCGCGACCGACGACTTCATCTCTGTCCGCGACTGTGACGAGGGCGACAACCCGCTTGATATAATGTCCTCCGGCAATGCCGACACAGCCTCTTTCGGCATCATAGGCATTATCGGAGGCGCGGACGGCCCGACGTCCGTTTTGCTTGGAGAAAAAAAGGAAGCAGGCGTCAGATTGGTGCATTCCTCCCTTCACTTCGAGCCGCAGGAGGACGACGTCGAGTGGCAGACAGAGTTCAGGGGCAGGAAATTTGACGGCGGCACATTTCAGCTGATATGAGTCTGAAACGCTCCCCGACGCCGTGAAAAACGCCGCCGCCCGTCAAAATTCTCTCGCATTTTGCCGATTATCTGCAATTTTTTCGCTCAGTATTGCGCATAATATGCTTGACTACACTTTGCCCTCATGATATAATACAATCGAGGACAATGGACAATGTCCTTTGTCCCGAAAATAAAAAATGAAAGGAGGTAGTTTTTTAAAATGGAAAAGAAAAACTGCCCGTGTAAAGGTTTTTGGCGCGCGCTCATAGTGATCGCCGCCGTAATTGGAGCTTTTGTTGCCGCCGAGGTCATCCTCGAGCGCGTTTTCAAGAAGTATCTGAAGATCACAGTCGATCTCGAGGATATCGACGATCTCGATGATGATGAGTGCTGCTGCTGCGACGATGATTGCTGCTGCGACGATGAGTCCGACGAGTGCTGCTGCGACGACGAAGACAGCGAAGAAACCGACGACGACAAGACTGACGACGCCGAATAATTTTGCATAATGGGCAGGGCCCGTGGGAGTGACTTTTGCGAAAGCCTCCCCGGGCCCTTTTCTCTTTATTTATGCCGCAAGTTTCAAATAACTCCGGCAAAATCCTCCGTCACGCGCATCACGTCCGCCGCCGCGTTTATCTCCGCGTATCTGAAGCAGCGCTCCTCGTGGTCGTTTATGATGCCGCTCGCCTGAAGGTGCGCGTACACCGTCACGGGACCGAGATAAGAAAATCCGCGAGCGCGCAAATCCTTCGATATCCTCTCGGAGAGCGCGTTTTTCGCCGGAGCTTTCCCCGCGCTGTGTCCTTCATACAGCAGCGTCCTCCCGCCCGTGAAGCTCCAGATGTAACTGTCAAACGAGCCGAACTCAGCCCGCACCTCAAGAAAGCGCCGCGCGTTATTTATGACCGCCGAAACCTTTCTTCTGCACTTTATCATCCCTTCAACGGCGAGTATCCTCTCAATGTCGCCGTCACCGTATGACGCGATCTTTTCATAGTCGAACCCGTCAAAGGCGGCGCGCAGGATGGCGCGCTTTTTCATTATCACCGTCCACGAAAGGCCGCACTGCATCGCCTCGAGCATCAGGTGCTCGAACTGCCCCCTGTCGTCATGGAGCGGCGTGCCCCATTCCGTATCGTGGTAATCCCTCATCGTGTCCCAGAGGGGCCAGCCCCCGCAGCGGCACATCAGAGCGAGATGAGGCGGCGGTACAGCGCCTCGGCAATGAGCTCGTGCCCCGCGTCGTTCGGGTGCAGCCCGTCTATCGTGTAGCGTGCCCTGTCGTCCTCGTTGTCGGGGTCTACGCCGAGCGTGTTATATAGATCGAGCACCTCTACCCCGTACCGCTCGCCCGCCTTAACTATCGCGTCCGCATATTCTGCAAGCGTCTTTCCCGTGACCGGCGACGGCACGCCTCCGCCCTGCCGCCGCATCGGCGTCATGAATACCACCTTTGACGCCGGATATCTCCCGCGCAGAAACCGCATGAGCCAGCCGACCGCGCCGCAGAACGTGTCGGGCGTTTTGTCCTCCGCCGTGCCGAACGGCGCGTCTCCGTGCCCGTAATCGTTCGTGCCGCCGAACACGACTATGACGTCGCCCGAGAGGTCGAGTGCCGCCGCGCGTCCGCAGAAGTAGAGATCGCGCCTCGGGTCGTCCGACGCGCGTCTCTGATACGCGATCCTCGTGCCGCCGATGCCGTCAGTGAAAATACTCCCAAGCTGCGCCTTCTCCGCCAGCACATTGTCATATCTGAACCTCGCGTCGCTCGTGCCCCAGCCCTCTGTTATGCTGTCGCCTAAAAATGTTATGCGTTTGCCTTTAAGCTCCATTTTTCATTCCTTTCCCATACGCGAAAAAGACGGCGTCGCCGTTATGTAGCGAAGGATATTCATCGCGCACCGCCTCAGCTCGTCGAGCGTCAGCATTTCCGAATGCTCGTCTTCGAGCGAGCTCTTTATATCGTCGTCGTTTTCGTCCGCATTTGTGACGACCATGTAGATATCGTTCTGCGCGCGCACCATCTCGGCGAGATTTTTCACGCTCCCTCTCATGCCGACTCTGTCCGCCTTTGCCCACCAGTCAGTCATGACGAAGCCTTCAAAGCCCCATTCGCCGTGCAGGATAGTCGTTGTGAGGTCGTAATTCGACGCGCAGTGACACCCGTTCAAAAGGTTATAAGACGTCATTATCGACACGGCGCCGCCTTCCTTTACCGCGATCTCGAACGGGCGCAGATATATCTCCCTCGCGCACCGCTCGCTCATAACGGAATCGCAGTCTCCGCGATGAAATTCCTGATCGTTCGCCGCAAAATGCTTCAGCGTCGCGTTGCAGCCCGAGACCGCGATGCCGCGGCAGACTGCCGCCGCCATTTTTCCGGAGACCAGCGGGTCTTCGGAGAAATACTCGAAATTCCGTCCGCAGAGCGGGTTTCTGTGGATGTTGACTCCCGGACCGAGCAGCGCGTCGATCCCGTGCTCTCTGAGCTCGAACCCTTCGTAAACGAAGAGCTCCTCAACGAGCGCGTCGTCAAACGTCGAGGCAAGGAGCGTTCCGTTCGGCAAAAGCGTCGCCTCGTCGCCCGCGTCGGAGCGGATGCCGGACGGCCCGTCGACATTCGTCACCATCGGCACGCCGTACTTTCCCAGCGTGTCGGAAACTCCGCCGAACACCGCCGTCGTCCATACGCCCGGCTTCGGGCTCGCGATGCCCTCCGCCCTGACGACGGCTGAGAGCTCGTCCGCGTCGAGCTGAGCGATGAATTCCTCCATCGTGTGCGCGCCCGACTTCACGTCAGCCAGTTTTATGCCCCTGTCGCCTGTATACTCTATCCCGAGCTCGGGACGGCAGTCTTTTATTCTCCCGACCAAATCATATGTGCGCGTCGGAACTCTCTCATTCCCGACCGAGGTTTTGCCGTCGGTCACGCGCGGGCATATGCGGAAAAATTCCCGCGTCGGCGACAGCGCCTCCGTGCAGCGCTCAACGACCGTGAGTTTTTTCACAGTATAGGTGAAAACGGGTCCCGCGTCGACCGCGCCCCTCACGTCCGTTCCGGCGAAGATATTATACTCTCCCGCCTCGAGCACATAGCAGGACTTATGCCCCGTCGCGCCGCTGTCGTCGTATGACGCCATCGCTCCGATCGGGAACGAGAGGCGCAGCGTCTGCGTCTCGCCCGGCCTCAGCGTGCGCGTTTTTTTGTATGCCGAAAGCGCTGCCGACGGCGTGCGTAATTTTCCGCCCGCCTTGCAAAAATAGAGCTCCACGACCTCGCGTCCGGGGCGTCCGCCGGTGTTTTTGACGCTCGCCGTGACGAAGATCTTTCCGTTTGCGGCGTGCGCGTCCGTGTATTTGACCTCAAAGTCCGTATACGACAGCCCGAACCCGAACGGATAGAGCACGCGCTCGGGGCAGAACGTCTCGAAATACCTGTATCCGACGTATATGTCCTCTTCGTAGACGGTGCATTCGGGATCGCCGAAGTTCTTCGACGGATAGTCCCCGATCTCGGCGACGGTGTCCGTCAGCTTGCCGGACGGTGAAACTCTGCCCGTTATAACGTCCGCCGCCGCAAGACCGCCCTCCTGTCCGCCCTGCCAGACGTACATGACGGCGTCGACGCCGAGCTTTTCAACCCAGCTCATGTCTATTATATTGCCCGTATTGAGCAGCACTGCCGTGCGCGGGAAATGCTTCGCCACAAGCGACAAAAGCGCCTCCTCGTCCTCCGTAAGATACCAGCTGCCGGGGACGGGACTGTTGTCCTTGTCCTCTCCCGCCCATCTGCCGATAACGACGACCGCGCCGTCCGAGCGGGACGCCGCGGCGATCACGTCGTCCTCAGACGGGACGAATTCCTCCTGATGCCACGGCTCCGTCGCCCAGCCTTGTCCGACGTCGAACGGGTGGCTCTTCAGCCAGCGCCTGTAAAGGTCCAGCATGCCGCCGTCGACGCGGACGGATCTGTCCTTCAGGAGCCCTTCCGCGATGCTCGTTTTGTGCGCCGGATGGACGCAGCCGCCCGAGCCCGTGCCCGAGGCGAGGTAGTCGAACGCCGTGCGCCCGAATATCGCTATGCGCTCCCCGCCCGAAAACGGGAGCACGCTTTCGTTTTTGAGAAGCACGCAGCCCTCCGCCGCCGCCCTGCGGCAGAGGCGCGCGAACGCCTTTTTGTCGTATTTTATCATGTTTTATCCCTCCGAGCGAGGCTTTTCCGACTGTATTTTACCACACGGCAAAGCATATCGCAAGCACCCCCGCCCCATTCCCGACAAAACGGCAAAAAAATCCGCGGGATGCGCCCGCGGATTTTGATTTTGTTTTTCTTTTTTCACATCGTCCTTGTGAGCCGTTCGAGATTTGCCACCGTCCTGCGGTCGAGGTAGTGCTCTATCCTCTCGGCCTGCTCGGTCTCGTCGCGCGTGCCGTTGAGCGCGCGCAGGAATTTTTCGACGACGTCGTGCCGGTAGAGAAGATAGTCACCAATCCCGCGTCCCGCCTCCGTCAGCTTTATTATTCCGTACCGCTCCGCGCTCACATATCCGAGCGCGTCGAGGTGCGCCGTCATCTTCGATACCGACGAGGGCTTGACGTGCAGCCGCTCCGAGAGCGCGCGGACCCTCACGTCCTCGCCCGAGCGCGCGATGCGGCATATCATTTCAAGATAATCCTCCATCGCCGTCGTTAGCGCGCCGCCGTCCCGCGTGTCGTATCCTCTCTGCGTGTAAAACTCTCCGCTCCCCGCCATGCTAAAGCCTCTCTTTCCTCACCTCTCGGGCATATGAGGAATAATATGTTATAGACGCGTCCCCGACACGTCACGGTGATTTGCATCATATTACATCCTACGCTGCGCGCGGCTTTTATATGACGTGTCCCGCGCGCGGCAGGGGCTTACTTTTGTATATTTTCTTTTATCCGGAGGTCAATATGGGACTTACACGAAGCTCCGTCGGCAAAGGCGCGCTCGGAGACTTGCCCCGCGGCGAACGGCGCTGCGAACGGCGTGGCGTCACCGTCGCGCTCGCGGGCAATCCGAACGTCGGAAAAAGCACCGTTTTCAACGCGCTGACAGGACTTCATCAGCACACGGGAAACTGGCCCGGAAAGACCGTGGAGCGGGCGGAGGGCGTCTTTTCCTCCGGCAGGCGCGAATACACCCTTGTCGATATCCCGGGTACATATTCCCTTCTCGCCAACTCGAAGGACGAGGAGGCGGCGCGCGATTTTATCGCCTCCGGCGAGGCTGACGCCGTCATCGTCGTCTGCGACGCGACGGCGCTTTTGCGGAATCTCAACCTCGTATTGCAGATAACGGAGCTCACCCCGCGCGTCATCGTCTGCGTCAATCTGCTCGACGAGGCAAAAAGCCGGGGCATCCGCCTCGACCTGCCGCTTCTTTCGTCTCGCCTCGGGCTGCCCGTCGTCGGCGTGACGGCGAAGAAAAAGCGCACGCTTTCATCTCTCGTCTCTGTCCTCGACAGAATGACGGACGGCGAGCTCTTGCCGTCTCCGCCGCCGATAACGTATGACGAAGAAACCGAGCGCCTGATTTCTGAGACGGCGGAAAAATACGAGGACGCGGGCGAAAACGTCCCCGCCCGCTGGCTCGCGATAAGGGACATCACGACGGGCGTCTCCGGCGACGATAAGGCGCGCGACAGCATAGCGAACAGGCTGCTCGCCGTCGCCGAGGACGCGTGCCGCGACGTCGTGACGCTGCCGGAGCACGGCGGCGACGTCCGCGACCGCCGCCTCGACCGCGTGCTGACGGGGCGGATAACGGCGTTCCCCGTCATGCTCGCGTTCCTCGCCCTCATCCTGTGGATAACGGTCGCGGGCGCGAATTACGTCTCGGACGCGCTCGCGACGGCTCTTTTCTCGCTCGAAGCGCCGCTCAACTCATTTTTTTCATATATACATGCACCTGAATTTGTGCGCGGCGCGCTCGTCGACGGCGTTTTTCGCGTGCTCGCGTGGGTCGTCTCCGTCATGCTGCCGCCGATGGCGATATTTTTCCCGCTCTTCACCCTGCTCGAGGACGTCGGATACCTGCCCCGCATCGCGTACAATCTCGACAGGCCGCTTCACCGCTGCGGCGCGTGCGGGAAGCAGGCGCTCACGACCTGCATGGGCTTCGGCTGCAACGCCGCCGGCGTCGTCGGCTGCCGCATCATAGATTCCCCGCGCGAACGCCTGCTCGCGATACTTACGAACGGTTTTGTCCCCTGCAACGGCCGCTTTCCGACGCTGACGGCAATAATCACGATGTTTTTCGCCGCCTCCTCGCTCCTCTCCTCGCTCCTTCTGACTGCCGTCGTCGTCGGAAGCGTGCTCTTCTCCCTTTTTGTCACCTATATTCTTTCAAAAACGGTGCTCGCCGGCGAGTCGTCGTCGTTCACGCTTGAGCTGCCGCCGTACAGAAAACCGAAGGTCGGAGAGATACTCGTCCGCTCCGTATTCGACAGGACGCTCTTCGTCCTGCGCCGCGCCGTCGTCGCCGCCGCCCCCGCGGGGCTTCTCATTTGGCTTGCCGCAAACGTCACCGTCGGCGGGGAAAGCATTCTTTCGATATGCTCCGGCTTCCTCGACCCGTTCGCCTCTGCGATAGGGCTCGACGGCGTGATCCTTCTCGCCTTCATCCTCGGGCTGCCCGCAAACGAGATCGTAATCCCGATAATAATAATGGCTTACACCGCCTCGGGCACGCTGACGGGGTACGCCTCGCTCTCCGAGCTTCACGGGCTGCTCGCCTCGAA
>CANQYV010000056.1 GCA_947628165.1 uncultured Clostridia bacterium
GCCATCGCCTTTAGTGAGTATTTGCACATGATTTCCCGTCTCTTTGAGCAGCTTTATTATTTCGCGCGTTGCCGTGCTGTCATATCCGGTAGGATACGGATCGCACGCAAAACAGAGATGCACGAGCTTGTTAGTTATGCCTTCGCGCTCGATTTGGCGGCGCGTTTCTTCAACAATATTCGGGCGCGCTTCAATATGTGTATGAAATACTTCCCGGTCACGATGCAAAACGGAAGGAGCAAAGCAATAATAGCATCTGTGCGGGCAGCCCGTGTAGATATTGATTGCATAATCACCGTATTCTTTCGCCGCCCCTTTTGGGGTATATATTGATTTCATTTCATCGCCTCCTCTCGGCTTATTCGCTCAAACTCTATTACCCACACCCACGGATTAGCGTCCCACCCGTAGAGCGGGAGCTCGGCAGGCTTAATTGTACTGTTCCAGACCACCTTAAACAAAGCAGGACTTGAAGGCACAAGCTCACCCGTTGCAACGTCATAGCCGTATTCTTTGCACCCCTCGGCGTCTATTTGCTGAGGCGTTATGTTTTGCAACCGCTCCACGCGCACATCTTTAACGCGCAGAAATATACGAGCCGCCTCTTTTGGCATATGTATCGAGGGACGCCAGCCGCCGCCCGTACTTACTGGATAATTCGGATCGTCGGCTCTGTAAATATAGCGGAACAGATAACGCCCGGAAGGAAGCATAGGCTCGCCGTATCTCCTATCCTCCAAGTGCGTTTCGTAGTACCACGTCTCACGCACATAGAGGATATCGCCGGGACGGTATGGCGTTTTAATTTCGTGACCATGACCGTCACCATCTTCCCACCAGTACCACGCCCACGAATACTTCAGCCTTGCAACGTGTGCCGTCTGAGGTATCTGCGGCTTAATAACCCGCCTTGTTGCCGTCTTGCGGTCATCGAGCGTCGCACGAACCATCGCTCCGTTAAATAACATCGGTTTAATTCGTTTCATGTGTTTTCCTCTAACTATATTTCTGAGACGATATCTCCGTATATATCGAGCATTGTTTTTCCGTCAACGCGCGGAATATAGTCTGCAAACGGTGTGCTGCGATACAGCGCACGATTGTTGCACCATCTCTGCAAATCGCGTAAAATTGGCGGCGCTGTCGGCTTACGATATATTCGCACGTCCGGCATATAACCGAGTCGCTGTATTTCTTTTATCCGATATATATCATCGGATATGCCGGTGTCGTAGTTTGTGAGCATATATACAATCGCTTTGCGGTCATTAATTCCGCTTTTTCTTTTGTAAATTTCCAAGCCTTGTCGAATGGCCGTTTCGTTTTTCATGAAATCAAACGCGAAATGAACGGCTTTGATTTTTATCTTACAGAGCGCATCCGCAACTTCTTCTGTCACAAATCGCGCATCTAACCCTTGCGTAAAATCGACTTCAGCGCCGCTTTCGGCGAGCTGCCGCAAGAGGTCAATCCTTTCTCGGCAGGCGAGCAGGTTAGGGTCAATCAGCTTGATTTTTTTCTGCCCGTGCCAAAACTCTGATACATCCGCAACTTTATGACTGCAACGCCCCTCTTTTGGTGTCACAACACAGAAAGAACAGTCGTTGTAACAGCCCCGCGTTAAAAAGCCGAACGCAGTATCGTGTGTTAGGCTCGGGTATAAGCTGTAATCGGGATATATGTGTTCAATTTCGTCCGGCAACGCTCCGTCACGCTCTTTATGGTATACTTCCCGCCCATCCTCAATATCTATTGCAAAGCCGGTGCCACCGTATATGATTTCATCGGCCATTATGGGTGTGTCCGGCATTTGCGTGTATTCGTCGCCAAAAACTTTGCTTACATATACGCGGTCGTAGTATGCGAGCGGAAACCACATCTCGACATTATCTCCATGCGCCTTATGCCAAGCCGATATCTTCATGAGGACGAGGTTTGGAAATTTGGGGCGTTTACAGTAATTATCTGCGTCAAGTAGTCCTATGTTCATACATCAACTCTCATCAAATACTAAAAATCACATCTCTACTAAATTAAAACAACTTGAATGAGGATAAAAAAATTGTGCAGAAAAGCAAAATCGCTTTTCTGCACTTAATTATACTGCTCGCCATTTTTTTAATTTTTCTCGCCCGTAACTTCTCAAACGTGCGCGATTTTCGGAAAATAAACGCTTGCAAAACGAATACTATTGTGATATACTGTATGAGCAGTCCTGAAGCGGGACGCGCGGAGACGTTTCTTTATATTTGTCTGCGTAGCTCAGTTGGATAGAGCGACCGCCTCCTAAGCGGTAGGTCGGGTGTTCGAGTCACCTCGCGGACGTAAAAACTTGAGCCGGCATATGCCGGCTCAAGTTCTAAAGAACCGTCGGCGTAGCCAACGGTTCTTCGGCAAACCGCTGACGGAGTCAGCGCAAGTTCTAAAATATGCGTCGGATGAAACCGACGCATATTTTCAAATACTGCCGACTTTGTCGGCACAAATTTTCTTTAATCGCCGGCTCCGCCGGCACATATTTCCTTTATCCGTCGGCTGTGCCGGCGGTTCTTCTTTATTTCAGAGCCATATTACAGGCGCGATTTTACAAAAATCTTTTTTCGGCGAGGAGGGCTGCGCCTATTATGCCGGCGTCGTTGCCGAGGACGGCGGCTTCTACCCTCGGCGTTTTTTTCGACATTCTCGAATAGCTCTCGCGCGCGAGCCGCTCGCGGACGGGCGCAAGCAGAAGCTCGCCCTCGCGGCTGATGCCTCCGCCTATAACGACGGCGTCTGGCTCGAGCAAATTGACGACGTTCAGAATTCCGAGCGACAGATACCGCAAAAATTCATCGAGCACATTCCGCGCCGCCGCGTCCCCGACGCGCACCGCATCAAAAAACAGCTTTCCGTCGAGCTTTTGCGGCTCCCCGCCGCAGAGTTCCCAAAGCGTGCTTTCTCGCTCCCTTTCCATTGCCTCCCTGCCCTGCCTTACGAGCGCGGACGTCGAGGCGTACATTTCAAGGCAGCCTCTCCCGCCGCAGCTGCACGGCAGCCCGTCGGGAACGATGACGGTGTGCCCGAGCTCGCCCGCCGCGTAATTGCAGCCCTCGAAGAGCTCTCCGTTTATAATTACCCCGGCTCCGATGCCCGTCCCGAGCGTTATCATCACGAGCGAGCCGCAGCCGAGCCCCGCGCCGAGGGAAAACTCCGCATACGCCGCGGCGTTCGCGTCGTTTTCAAGCGTTATCGGCACTCCCGGTACCCTCTCCGACATCATGTCGGCGAAGGGGACGCCCTCCATCCCGATATTGTTGGCGTATTCGACGGTCCCGCGCTCCCTGTCGGCGCTTCCCGGAACGCCGATTCCTATCGCGGCGGGACTCTCACCGCCCGCCGAGGCAATGAGCCTTTTTATCAGAGACGCCGTCAGGTCAGCCGTCGCCTCGGCGTCCGGTTCTCCCATAGGGACGCTCTCGGACAAAAGCAGCCTGCCGTCCGAAAAGACGCCGCCGGCGAGCTTTGTCCCGCCCATGTCTATGCCGATAAGATACATGTGTTTTGCTCTCCTTATTGCAGCCCGTGAAACACATTTATTTTACCATAAAACCGATTGCGCGGCAATCCGTTTTGTGGTAAAATATTTTCGCACACAGAAAAAGGAGCATACTGCTTTGGAAAACAAACTTGTGACCGCCGTGCTCGTGGGCGCAGGCAACAGGGCGGACGTATACGCCTCCGTCTCCCTCCGCCGCCCCGACCGGCTGAAGATAGTGGGTCTTGTCGACCCCGACGGCGTGAGGCTCCGCCTCATGCGGGAAAAATACGCGGTGCCGGAGGAAAACTGCTTCTCCGACGTGTCGGAGCTCGTAAAGCGCGGGAAGCTCGCGGACGCCGTCATAAACGGCACGATGGACAGTCTGCACGTCCCGACCTCCATTCCCGTGCTTGAGGCGGGTTACGACCTGCTCGTGGAAAAGCCGTTCGCCGTAAACGAAACCGAGATGGAGGCGCTTGCGCGAACGGCAAACGAGCACGGCTCGCGCGTCGTCGTCGGGCATGTTTTGCGGTACACGGATTTTTACCGCGCCGTAAAAAAGCTCGTCTCGGACGGCGAGATCGGGCGCATCATATCGGTCGAGATGTGCGAGCACGTCAACTACCACCATATGGCGGTCTCTTATGTGCGCGGAAAATGGCGCTCAGAAAAGCTCTGCCTCGCGCCGATGCTGCTCGCCAAATCGTGCCACGATATCGACATAATGCTTTGGATGATGTCCGAAACAGAGCCCGTCTCCGTCGCCAGCTTCGGCTCCGACTTCCAGTTCGGGAAGGACCGCAAGCCGGAGGGCGCGGGCAGCCGCTGCATGGCTGACTGCCCCTACGTCGACGACTGCATTTTCTCCGCAAAGGCGAATTATCTCGCCGCCGTCAGGTGGTCGCAGTATGTATGGAAATGCCTTGAGGGAAAAGGTCCGCTGACCGACGAGCGAAAGGCGGAATCCCTTTCGACCGACAACCCGTACGGGCGCTGCGTATGGGATTTCGAGCGGGACGGCAACGTCGATCATCAGACCGTGATACTCAACTTCAAAAACGGCGCCGTCGGCAGCTTCACGATGACGGGCGGCAGCGCGAAATCGGAGCGCAACATCCACCTCGTCGGCACAAAGGGCGAGATAAAGGGCACATTTGAGGACTCGCGCTTCGTTCTGCGGAAGATGGCGCCGACGACGCGCGCGGGATACGAGGAGACCGAATACACGACGAGCGAGGGCGGCGACAAGATAGGCGCGCGCGGCGGTCACGGCAACGGAGACGAAAACCTCGTTCTTGATTTTCTCGACTACATAAACGGCGGGGAGCCCTCGACCTCATGCGCCGTGCTCGCCGATTCGGTAAAGAGCCACCGCACCGTTTTCGCCGCCGGCAGAGCGCTCAAGACGGGTACTGTCGTCCCCATCTCAGCTTCGGAGGACGCAAAATGACCGATATTGAAAATTTAGAGATATATATTCCCGAAGGCTCGGATGTAACAGACGCGAGAGAGGCGCTTTCAAGGACGACGCATCTTGCCGTCTCCGCCCACCCGGACGACATAGAGTTCATGGCATATGACGGGATACTGAAGTGCCGCGCCTCGGACACGCTGCATTTCACCGCCGTCGTCATAGGCGACGGCGCGGGCAGCCCGCGCTGCGGCAGATACGCCGCGATGACGGACGGCGAGATGGCTGCCGTCCGCAAAAAGGAGCAGATGCGCGCCGCCGATATCGGGCGCTATAACGCGCTCGTCTTTCTCAATATGCCGTCCGCGAAAATAAAGGACGGCTCGGACGGCGAGGCGGAAGCGCTTCTTTACGATATAGTGAAGCTCTCGACGCCCGACGTCGTCTACACCCACAACCCCGCCGACAAGCACGACACGCACGTCGCGGCATTTCTCCGTCTGCTCTCGGCTCTTCGGCGTGCGGAGCTTTTGCCGAAGCTCTACGGCTGCGAGGTCTGGCGGAGCCTCGACTGGCTGCCCGACAAAGAAAAGGTGTCTTTCGACGTCGGCGGCGACCCCGAGCTCGAGCTCTCCCTGCTCCGCGCCTTCGACTCGCAGATAGCGGGCGGCAAGAGATATGACAGCGCCGTCATCGGACGCCGCCGCGCGAACGCGACGTTCTCGGAATCTCACGGCGTCGACGAGGCGGAGGAGGTAAGCTTCGCCGTCGATATGACGCCGCTGCTCGCCGACCCCGAAATGTCCGTCTCGGACTTTATCTGCTCGCGCATAGATAAGCTCCGCCGCGACGTTTCGGACAGGCTCGAAAGGCTGTCATAACGCCGCCGTCAAAGCCCGACAAAATACACGCCTGCCGCAAATGGAGGGTGGTCATAAAACAGTATGTCTAAAAAAATACCGCTGACTTTTCATCGGGGAGCCGGTGTGTCAACGGTCTTTTTTCGGTATTCAGTTGTGTTCAGTTCGACAAACGGGAAACTATATCACTGTGGGAGTTCGCTTTCATTCACAGGTGTTGCTTCAAGTTCCGTATTAAGATTATCCCAATACGCTCCAATATCCGCACTTGTGAAATACTCAAAGTTGCCTGTTTTCGATTTCAAATTGCCGCTCTTGACCCCATCGCAGACGTAAATCAATTCGTAGTTTGTCCCATCTAAAAGGTTAAATCTAAAGCTGGTCACATCTGTTCCCGTGTTTTCCACAACTTTTTTATCTTTTAACGATAAACCCTCGAACATTTCATAAAGGGCGCTTATATCGCTTTTTTCAGTAACTACTTTCTTTTCCGCTGATACAGGCATTCCCGCATAGTAATACATTTCAACATTTTCAACATCTCCGACCTCAAATGGAAAATTGATATTAACCGTTCTTCCACTGCAACCGACTAGACCCAAAAATAAAAATGTAAAGGAAATCAAAGCGATTACTTTTTTCATAAGGAAATCTCCTTTTTCTAATTCCAATTGTCGAACAGTCATCCACTCGACACTTAATATTATATCATGCAAATGTTAAGAAATCTATCACTTATTATAAAAGTTTATCAAATTTTTTCTTAAATCTCTGTATATATCGAATAGAAAATGCTCCGGCAATTTTGTCCTTGTCCGAAGCGTTTCTATCCGCTGCCCTTGCCCATCCTACAGACAAGCGCAAACAACATACTGTTTTATGACCAGCCCGCAGAAGACGGGCGCTTTGTTTTTTATCCGCACGCGGCCGCGCGCACTTGACAATGTATATGCCGTTGGGATATAATGTATATTGTAATTTTTATTACAGAGGTTTTTTATCATGAGTGAAAACAGTGAGAGCCGCCGCGGCGGCATAACGGTCGAAACCGAGCATATATTCCCCGTTATTAAAAAATGGCTCTACTCCGAAAAGGAGATATTTCTTCGCGAGATAGTTTCAAATGCCTGCGACGCGATAACGAAGCTGCGCCGCCTCTCCTCCCTCGGGGAGGTCTCCGGCATCGACGATTCCGAGGACGCCTTCCGCGTTGACGTTATCCTCGACCCCGATGAGGGGACGCTCACGGTCCGTGACAACGGCATCGGCATGACGGAGGACGAGCTCTCCCGCTATATATGCCAAATTGCGCTCTCCGGCGCGCTCGACTTCATCAGCAAATACGAGGGCAAGGAAAGCGGAGACGCCGCGGCGAGCGGCATCATAGGTCACTTCGGGCTCGGCTTCTATTCCTCCTTCATGGTGAGCGAAAAGGTCGAGATAATCACAAAATCATACACGGACGCGCCCGCCGTCAGATGGGTCTGCACCGACGACGGAACGTATGAGATAACGCCCGAGACGGGCGATATTCCGCGCGGAACGTCCGTCATAATGCACATCACGGAGGACGAGAATGAATTTCTATCCCCGTACAAGATACGCTCAGTCCTTTCAAAATACTGCTCCTTCATGCCCTTCGCGATATACTTCACGGATGTGAAGGAAGAAGAGGAAAAGAAGGCAAACAAAGAAAAGCACGAGCACGAGCATCACGAAGACGGCGACTCCTGCGAATGCGACCATGAGCACGAAGAGGATGTGCCGAAGCCCATCAACGACATCCACCCGCTCTGGCAGAAGAACCCCTCCGAATGCACGGACGAGGAGTACCGCGAGTTTTACCGCCGCGTCTTCTCCGACTACCGCGAGCCGCTCTTTTGGATACACATATCTGCGGACTATCCGCTCAACTTCAAGGGCATCCTCTATTTCCCGCGCATCACGAACGAGTACGAGAGCCTCGAGGGTCAGGTCAAGCTCTTCTACAATCAGGTGTTCGTCGCCGACAATATAAAGGAGGTCATCCCCGAATACCTCCTCATGCTCCGCGGCGTCCTCGACTGCCCCGAGCTCCCCCTGAACGTCTCGCGCAGCTATCTTCAGAACAACAGCTATGTCACGAAGATCTCCCAGCACATCGTGAAAAAGGTCGCGGACAAGCTCACGGGCATGTTCTCCACCGAGCGCGAGCACTATTCCGAGCTGTGGGGCGACATCAAGACGTTCATCGAATACGGCTGCATCCGCGACCGCAAGTTCTATGACAGGGTAAAGGACTGCCTGCTTCTCCCTCTCACGGACGGCACGCACGTCACGGTCGACGAGTATCTTGCCGCAGCCGAGGAGAAACACAACGGCAGCATATACTACGCGAGCGACAAGACCGCCGAGGCGCAGTACATCGCCGCGTACACCGCCGAGGAGATAAACGTCGCGCTGCTCGACACCGTCATAGACATACAGCTCCTTCCCACCCTTGAGGAAGATAAGAAATGCAAATTCATCCGCGTCGACGCGGATATTGCCGACGTCCTCAAGGGAGAGGGCGAGGCGGCGTCCGACGAAAAGCTCGAGGCGCTCTTCCGCCGCGTCAGCGGAGACGAAAAGCTGACGGTGAAGTTCGAGCGCCTGAAGGACGCGTCCGTTCCCGCCGTCGTCACGGAGAGCGAGCAGTCGCGCCGCATGGGGGACATGATGCGCATGTACGGCATGGGAGAGAACATCCCCCACGAGCTCTCGCTTACGCTCAACCTCGAAAATTCCCTCATCGCGTCGCTCGCCTCCGATCCCGAAAGCGAGACCTCGCAGAAGGTGGCGAAACACATTTGGTCGCTCTCGATGCTGACGCGGAAGCAGCTCACACCCGACGAACTGCGCGCGTTCCTTTCCGAGAGCTACGACATTCTCGGCTACGTTAAGTGAAAAGCAGGAGCTGCGACGTCTTCTCTTCCGTGAAAGAGAACGCCGACGAGCACCGCAGGCGCGCCGAAATAATCGAGGATTATCTTTATAAGGAGCTGGCGCGCGCGGCGTTTTCCGCAATGACGGCGCCGGAGAGGGCGTTTTTCTCCTCTACGGTGCGCGACGAGGACGCCGTGTCCGCGCTCCGTCTGCTCGCCGGGTCGTACTGCTCTCCCGGGATCCCGGGCGCGCGATTTGCAAAGATGTTTGCCTCCGTATGCGGGGAGGCACACGCGCTGCCGCGCCTATACGATATTTTCCCCCATGTCGATGTCGACGAGACTGAGACGTACCCGCCTCAGTCCGCGACGGCGGCTTACATTACGGGGGGATTTGCGGACGCGGCGTTCGCCGCCTTCCGCGACGAGCTTTTGCGCTCGCTGCACGTCGAGCTCAGACCGCACCATTCCGAGCGCGTTTCCGGCGCATGTGACTGCGTGCTCGACGGAGACGCCGACTGCGCGATAATCCCCGTCGGCAGCAGCCGCGACGGCGAGCTGCGCTCCTTCTACCGCATGATAGACGCCCACGACCTGAAGCTGCTCGCGACGGTGCGCGTCGCCGCCTCCTCGGAGGAAGAGACGCGCTTCGCTCTCTGCGGCGCATACACGGGTCCGATCTTTTCGGAGCCCGAGCTTTTCGAGTTTACGGTCACGGGCGGCAGCGTCTCCGACATCACCGCCGCCGTCATATACCACATGCACACCGTCACATCCGTCTGCTCATATCCGTCCGAGAACGGAGGCTTTGTGCATCACTTTACCGTCCGCGCCGGCGGGGATCTTCTGCCCACGCTCCTCTATCTCAATCTCTGCCACAAAGAGCACACTGTGCTCGGCATATACAGGAACATAAATGAAGACAGGACATGATTTTCTTCCTGCGGACGCTGACAGGATAGCGCCGCTTCTGCCGCGCGGGTATTCGGTCCGCGTCACAGCCGAAACGGGCTCCACGAACGACGACCTGCTTCATATGCTCCGCTCCGGCGACACCTCGCCGACAGTCCTCGCCGCCGAAAGGCAGGTATCGGGCAAGGGCAGGCTCGGGCGCGGATTTGAATCCGAATACGGAGGAATATACTTCAGCTTCACCGTATCAGTGCCCGCGTCGCCCGACGCGGCGGCGCGCATAACACCGCTGTCGGGCATCTGCGCCGCGCTGACGCTGCGCGATATCTTCGGTCTCGACGTGAGGGTAAAATGGGTGAACGACCTCATTCTCGCGGGCAAAAAGCTCGCCGGCATCCTCGCCGAATCGTTTTTCGACGGCGACGTGCTGCGCGCCGTCGTCGGCATAGGCATAAACGGCGTGAACACCCGCTTTCCCGACACGGCGACGTCTCTCGCCGCGCATACGGACATGACCGTCGACGCCTCCCTTATCATCGGCGGCGTCGTATCCCGCTTCAGAGAGCGGCTGCCGGAAATAGGCTCCGACGCAATTATAGACGAATATACCGCTCTCTGCTCGACCGTCGGGAAAACTCTCACCGTCCACTCGTTTGACGGCTCGCCCGACTATACCGCCCGCGCGGTCGGCATAGACCGTGACTGCTCGCTCCTCGTCGAACGCGGCGGGGAGGTGCTCCGCCTTTTCTCGGGCGAGGTATCCGTAAGAAACGCTTGACAACAACATGATATAAAAAATAACGGAGGAATTTTGTATGGAAAACCGCATCAGAGAAAGCTATGAACGCTGGCTCTCCTCTCCCGTCGTCGACGAGGCGACGAAAGCGGAGCTCCGCCTTATCGCGGATAACGAAGACGAGCTGAAATCCCGCTTCGCCTCGTTTCTTTCGTTCGGCACAGCCGGACTTCGCGGCACGATGGCGGCGGGCACGAACCGCATGAACGTATACACCGTCGCGCACGCGACGCAGGGGCTCGCGGATCTGATCCTCGGCTGCGGCGCGGCGGACCGCGGCGTTGCGATAGCGTATGACAGCCGCATAAATTCGCGCCTCTTCGCCGAGACGGCGGCTTCCGTACTCGCCGCAAACGGCATACACGTCTATTTCTTCGAGAGCCTGCGGCCGACGCCCGTGCTCTCCTTCGCCGTGCGTCATCACGGCTGCATCGCGGGCATAAACATCACCGCGTCTCACAATCCGAAGGAATATAACGGCTACAAGGCGTACTGGGAGGACGGCGCGCAGCTTCCGCCCGATCATGCCGACGTCGTTGCGCGCTCGATGGCGTCCGTCGATATTTTCGACGACGTCAAGCGCGTCGCGTTCGACGAGGCCGTAAAGAGCGGCACGGTCGAGATAATAGGCAAGGAGACCGACGAGGCATATCTCTCAGCCGTCAGGGCGGAGGCAGTCAATCCCGACGCCGTCGCCGCAGTTGCCGATAAGCTTAAGATCGTCTACACGCCGCTCTACGGCGCCGGATACCGCATGGTGCCGGAGATCCTTTCACGCATTGGGCTCAGGCACCTTTATCCCGTGCCCGAGCAGATGATACCGAACGGGGATTTTACCGGCATAAAGAATCCGAACCCCGAATTCAAGGAGGCGTTCGTCCGCGGGCTCGAGATAGCGCGCGAGGTCGGCTCCGACCTCGTCATAGCCACCGACCCCGACTGCGACCGCGTCGGCGTCATGGTACGCACGAAATCTGGCGAGTTCGTCACGATAAGCGGAAACCAAATGGGCGCGATGCTCCTTGACTATATCATCACCGCGTACCGCGAGCAGAACAAAATGCCCCCCGAGCCGTTTGCCGTCAAGACTATCGTCACGACCGAGATGGTCTCCCGCATCTGCGCCGAAAACGGCGTCACGCTCCACAACGTGCTCACGGGCTTCAAGTTCATCGGCGAGGTCATAAAGAAGAGCGAGGAGTCCGGCCACGGCACGTTCCTGCTCGGATTTGAGGAGAGCTACGGATATCTCAAGGGCACATACGCCCGCGACAAGGACGCTGTCGTCGCCTCGATGCTCATATGCGAGATGGCGTCGTTCTACGCCGCGCGCGGCATGACGCTCGCAGACGCGCTCGACTCGCTCTACGCACGTTACGGCTTCTTCCGCGAACACACCGTCAGCATCACTATGTCGGGCCTTGACGGCGCGGAGAAAATAGCATCTCTCATGTCCCGCCTTAGAAATGACGCGCCCGCGTCGTTTGCGGGAGCCCGCGTGACCCACGTCCGCGACTACCTGAGCGGCACGATAACGGAGACCGCGACGGGGCACACCGAGAGCACGGGTCTTCCCTCCTCCGACGTCATGTATTTCTCGCTCGAGGGCGGCGACGTCATCGTCGTTCGTCCGTCGGGCACGGAGCCCAAGATGAAGTTTTACTATCTCGTCGGCGGCGCCTCTGCCGAGGCTGCCGACGCCAAGATAGAAAAATACAAAGCCTCAGTCACCGAATTCTGCGGGATATGAACCTAAGCTCCCGCCCCCGCGTCGACATACGCGGCGTCGGATTTGACAACGTGACGCTCGACGAGGCAGCCTTAGCGATAGTTTCACACGCCGAAGCGGACGAAGGGAAGCTCCTCACCGTATTCACGCCGAACTCGGAGATAGTGCAGCTCTCTGTCGAGGACGGGACGGGGAACCTCCGCCGCATCATCAACTCCGCGGGTCTCGTTATTCCTGACAGCACGGGCATAATAAAGGCCGCAAAGATCTTCGGGACGCCGCTTTCGGAAAAGATCGCGGGCGTAGAGCTCGGAGATGTCGTGCTCGCCCTCTCCGCAAAGCGCGGGATACCGGTATATTTTCTCGGCGGCAAGCCGGGGGTAGCCGAGACGGCAAAAGAAAAGACCGAGGCAAAATACCCGGGTCTTTTTGTCGTCGGCTGTGGCGACGGTTTTTTTGAAAAGCACTGGGCAGCCTCAGACGAGGTCATAGAAAAGATCGCATCGGCGCACCCCGCCATACTCTACGTCTGCCTTGGCGCGCCGGCGCAGGAGGTGTGGATATACGAAAACAGTGAGAAGCTCTCCCGTGCCGGAGTTCGCGCGGCACTGGCGCTCGGAGGCTCGCTCGACATATACGCCGGACTGACGGCGCGCGCGCCCAAGCTGTTTATCTCCCTCGGTCTTGAATGGCTCTACCGTCTGCTCCGCGAGCCCTCGAGGCTCGGACGTATGACCGCCCTCCCCCGCTTCTATTTCGGATGCAGAGCGGAGGCAAGAGCGAAAAAAAGAGCCGAAAAAAAATAAAATCTTCCCCGAAGAAACAAAAAAATTTTGTTCCTTCGGGGACAGTTTTTTCATCGGAAACATGTGTGTGGCGCGCTCACTCGCCGTCGCGCGTCTCTTCTATCACGATCTTTGTCGAGTTCAGTTTTTTCAGTGTCCGTTTTGCTAATCGGGTGCGGGGATTTTCCACGATCCATATGTTCGCCGCTTCCCAAACTGCGAACGAGCCGACAATAGATATAAGTTCGACCGGCACGGAGCCGAGGATGCCGTCCAAAAGGATCGCCGCGGCGACAAACACAACTCCTATGCAGAACAGCCACAGCTGCTTCAGCCTGTTGATGCGCTTCTGATTTTTGTTGTGGACCTCCTGCTCGCGTATAAGCTCCTGAAATGCTCCGCGCACACGCTCATAATCGACGGGGCCGCCGCATTTGATTTTTAATATGATCTCGTCGTCGTACTCTTTCTTGCCGTACTGACCGACAAGATAGTCGGACACATCGCCGCTCAATGTCCTGCAGCTCTCGTCGAGCGGGTTGTAAAGCTCGCTCTCGTCGTTTATCTTGAGATTTATCTCATACATATGCCGTGCCCGCCTCCCGTCAGCTGTAATATATTTTTTCAATTACGCCAAGACATCAAAGCACGCCCGAAGGATCGCATAGGTCAGATCGCATTTTTCGGCGCTTTTTTTTCGCATGCTCGGCTCTTTTCCCATCACCTGCCGGAATGCGTGAAAAGTCTTTTCAGGCAAAAGGTTTTCTATCTTCTTGTTTGCAAGCAGGTCTGCAAGAACTTCATAGGTACCTGTTGATTGAAGCATAAAATCCGGCACGCCCGACACAGAACCAAGCCAAAAAGCAAAACTAAAGGGATACGGGTCATTTATAATGGAATATAGCTTTTCCTCTGTGATCGGCGTAAGCGCCTGCCAATTATAATTAAACGGACCGACAAAACCTCCGCCATATTCTGCAGGCTTTTTAAAGGTAATAAATTCATCGACGTTGCACATGAGCTCATATGCATGCCTTGCCGCATTTTTTGCTGTCTTCAAATTTTCATCGGTTCTCCAGCTCTGGGTTGCGGCAAGAAGTGAAATATGATTTGCGCCGGGGAATTTAGCTTGTGTGAGATAAAGAAGCAATAGAAGTGTAAAAAATTTTGCCGTTCCCGTCCGGCGTTCCCCAGCGCCG
>CANQYV010000057.1 GCA_947628165.1 uncultured Clostridia bacterium
ATAAAGGATTTTTACAGCAATGATGAGCTTGTCGCCATGACGCGCGAACTGACGGAAATGCTCCGTAAGAACCGCACAATAGATTGGCAAAGAAAGGAGACCGCTCGCGCCGGCATGAGAAAAATGGTAAAGCGGCTCTTGAAAAAATACAAGTACCCGCCCGACAAATACGAGGACGCGATAGATACGGTCATAAGCCAGTGCGAAATGTGGACGGATAATGAATGAGGGAGCGTGTATATCGTTGGCGGGAAATCGAAACGAAAAGTATTTTTATTGTCAACTCTTCGCTGTTCCCCCGCTGCAATCGGCGCTTTTGCACCAATTCCGCCCGACCTGCCACCATGACAGGTCGCACAAAATAAAAAAGAAAAACGCACTGAAATCGACTGATTTCAGTGCGTTTTTTACAGGGGCATGGGAGTAAAAGAATGAAAAATCCGCCGTTGGCGGCTTTTTCATTCTTCCCACCCGCAAAATCCCCACTTGCGTGGGGATTTGAGCGGATTCTATGAGTCCGCGCACCACTTGAAACAAAAATGCACCGCTTTGGCGGTGCATTTTTGTTTCAGGGGCAGGAGGATTCGAACCCGCGACCCACGGTTTTGGAGACCGGTACTCTACCAGCTGAGCTATACCCCTATTCAGCCCCCTTTTGGGAGCCGTACTGCATTATATCACAACAAAAATCCTTTTGCAATAGCTTTTTTGAGGATTTTTCGCTCTTTCACCCATATATTTATGTTTATTTTTCCTCTTTTTTCTCGTATACGCCCTCAATCTTATAGACGCACACCGTATGATAATCCCTGTTCGGGTAGCTTGCAGCGCGGACCGCCTCGTCGTGAAAGCCCGCCTCGCGAAGCTTGTCGGTATAGAGCTTTCTGCACGATAGCACAAGCTCCGCCTCAGAAAAGCCGACCGCGCCCTCGTCCGTCCTGACCGGCGTAAGCCCCGTGTCCGCGATCTTGTCCGTATCGCGCCCGCTCACCTTGCCGCAGTAGCCGAGCTCCTTCTTGTACCCGCCGCGGAAAAACGACAGCGTCGCCTTCTCTCCCGACTCCACAAACTCGTGCGTATACCTCTGCGGGCGGACGAAAACGAACGCGACGGGCTCACCCCACAAAACGCCAACGCCGCCCCAGCTTGCCGTCATCGTATTGAATTTCCCGTCCTTGTCGGACGCGGTGACGAGCATCCACTCGTCGCCTATCATCTCAAAAACGTTCCCCTCTATCTTCCTCGGTTCCGTCTTAACAAATCCTGTCATTCTGCGCTCTCCTCGCTCATTTTCGGACGCGCGCTGCCGCGTCTCTTCCTTTTACATTGTATATTATATACCGCCGACGCCGTTTTGTCACCTTATTTTGCCCGAATTTTCCGCCGACGGCAAGGATTTTTTGCCCCGTTCACAATAAATTTACATTGTAACATCAAATATATCGCCTGTCTTTGGCATGTGCCACTTGACAGCGGACGCTTTTTTGGTATACAATATGATAGATATGCGATGCGATAGGGTATTTACTTCGGCACCCTTGTCATACATATGTAACAACAAACAAAAACTGCATTAAAGCAAACGTCAAAAGAAATGGAGGTGCAATCATAGTTATGGAATACATTTATGCAGCCGTAGGTGCTGTCATCGGTATAATCATAGGTGTTCTGGGCGAATGGCTCATCAGAAGCCGTGTGCGCCGCATAGCGGACCGCAAGATAAGCGAAGCGGAAGATGAGGCAAAGCGCATTGTTTCCGACGCTATAAAGGATTCCGAAACGAAGCGCAAGGAAATGCTCGTCGAAGCCAAGGAAGAGATCCTCAGGCAGAAGAACGACGCCGACCGCGAGATAAAGGATCGCCGCCGCGAGATAACGAACGCCGAAAACAGGATTGCTAAGAAAGAAGAGTCTCTCGACCGCAAGATCGAGGCGAACGAAAAAACGACCGAGTCGCTCAACAAAAAGATGCACGACCTCGACCTCAAAAACGAGGAGTTGTCGCAGGCGATAGCAGAGCAGAGGGGCGCGCTCGAAAGGATATCGGGTCTGACAGTGGAGCAGGCAAAGGCCGAGCTTCTCGACAGCCTCGAATCCGAGATCCAGCACGAAACGGCGATGAAGCTCGACGAATACGAGCGCCGCTTCAAGGAGGAATCAGAAGAAAAGGCAAAAGATATTCTCTCCCTTGCTATCCAGCGGTGTGCCGCCGACCACGTCTCCGAAGTTACCGTCTCCTCCGTCACGCTGCCGAATGACGAGATGAAGGGGCGCATTATAGGGCGCGAGGGCCGCAACATCCGCACGATAGAAACGCTCACGGGCGTCGACCTTATAATCGACGACACGCCCGAGGCAATAACGCTTTCGAGCTTCGATCCCGTGCGCCGCGAGGTCGCAAGGATAGCGATCGAAAAGCTCATCTCCGATGGGCGCATCCACCCGACGCGCATCGAAGAGACGGTCGAAAAGGCCCGCCGCGAGGTCGACACCGCGATACGTCAGGCAGGCGAGCGCGCCACGTTCGACACAGGCGTCCACGGGCTGAACCCCGAGCTCATCAAGCTGCTCGGCAGACTCAAATACCGCACGAGCTACGGCCAGAACGTGCTCGTCCACTCGATAGAGGTCTCGCTGCTCTCCGGCATTCTTGCGGACGAGCTTGGCGCCGACCCCGTGCTTGCCCGCCGCGCGGGACTTCTCCACGACATAGGCAAGGCGCTGACGCAGGAAGCCGAAGGCTCCCACATCCAGCTCGGCGTCGAGGTGGCGAAGAAGTACCGCGAGAACAAGGACATCATCCACGCCATCGAAGCGCATCACGGCGACGTCGAGCCGAAGACGACGATCGCCCTTATCGTTCAGGCCGCGGACGCGATATCGGCAGCAAGACCCGGCGCGAGACGCGAAAACCTTGAAAACTACATCAAGCGCCTGACGAAGCTCGAGGAGATCACAAACGAGTTCGACGGCGTCGAGAAGTCATTCGCCATCCAGGCGGGCCGCGAGATCCGCATTATGGTCAAGCCGGAGGTCATCAGCGACGACAAGATGAAGATAATCGCCCACGACATAGCGAAGCGCATCGAGTCCGAGCTTGAATATCCCGGGCAGATCAAGGTCCATATCATACGCGAGAGCAGAGCGATCGATTACGCGAAATAAGGCTTCTTTCGCAAAGACAAAAAGGGGGGAGCTGCAAAGCTCCCCCTAAAATCATTTGGGGGAAAGATGAGAATACTCGCAGTCGGAGACGTCGTCGGCGAGCGCGCCGTGCGCGAGCTTCGCCATATGTTATCGGAGATATCCCGCAAATACGCCCCCGACCTTGTCATCGTCAACGGCGAGAACGCCGCCGGCGGACGCGGGCTGACGCCTCCGCTCGCAAAGGACATTTTCTCCGCGGGCGCCGACGTAATCACGACAGGCAACCACATCCTCGACAACAGCACCGTCCTCGACTATCTCGACTCGACCGACCGCGTGCTCCGTCCCGCCAATTTTCCTCCCGACACACCCGGCGTCGGCAGCTGCATTGTCCCCGTTTCGGGCTTTCGCGTGCTCGTCATCAACGTGTCGGGCACGGCGTACATGAAAGAAGAGGCCGCTTCGCCGTTTTTGTCGGCGGAGCACATTCTCAGAACAAACTCCGGCGCATATGACTTTGCCGTCGTCGACATCCACGCCGAGGCGACCGGAGAAAAGCTCGCGTTCGCGAGGTACCTCGACGGGCTGCGCGAGCTTCGTGTTGCCGCTGTATGGGGCACGCACACCCACATCCCGACGGCGGATGCAAGAATACTTCCGGGCGGCACGGGCTACGTCACCGACCTCGGAATGACAGGCCCCGAGAACGGCATCCTCGGCATCCGCTCGGACATAATAATCACGTTTACCAAAGACCGCCTCCCGCAAAAATTCGAGGTCGCCGACGGTAAAACAGTCCTCGACGGCGTAATCTTCGACATAGACGGGGAGACCGCAATCGCCTCAGCGGCAAAGAGGATACGTCTCTAGAGCCCTCGGGCGCACAAAATACCGAAAACTAATACAACATTACATAAAAGGCATGGTGACAAAATGAAAACGACAGAACTCAAAGCTCTTATCGCGCGCGGCGGACTCGATGAAAAATTCGCCGCCCTTCGCGAGCTCCCCGTATCCGACCCCGCCGTTTCTGCTCAGAGGCAGAGATGGCATGACGCCGTTTCGGCGTTCGAGGAGAACTACGGCACCGACCGCGACGTTTCGCTTTTCTCCGTTCCCGGCAGAAGCGAGATCATGGGCAACCACACCGACCACCAGCACGGCCGCGTCATCGCCGCGTCGATCACTCTCGACTGCATCGCCGTCGCGTCGAAGCGCGACGACTCCGTCATCCGCATAAAGAGCGCCGGCTTCCCCGAGGACGTCGTCGACTTTTCAAAATTCCGCACGCCTGACGAGACCCGCTTCTTCAAGTCTGACGCCATAATTGCCGGCGTCGCCGACGGGTTCCGCGCCAACGGCTTCAACGTCGGCGGCTATGACGCGTACACGACCTCCGACGTGCTTGGCGGCTCGGGTCTGTCCTCATCCGCCGCGTTCGAGGACATGGTAGGCAACATCCTCTCGCATTTCTACAACGACGGAAAAGTTTCCGCAACCGATATCGCAACGATCTCTCAGTACGCGGAGAACGTCTTCTTCGGCAAGCCGTGCGGGCTCATGGATCAGATGGCGTGCGCATGGGGCGGACTTATAACGATAGATTTCATGGATCCTTCGCATCCCGTCACCGAAGGTCTTGATTTCTCGCTCACAAATCACGGCTACTCGCTCTGCATCACCGCGACGGGCGGCAACCATGCCGACCTCAATGAGGATTACGCCTCCGTCCCCGCCGAGATGAAGGCGGTCGCCGCGGAATTTTCTCAGCCCGTGCTTCGCGCCGTCTCCCTCGACGACATAATAGGCTCCGCGAAATCTCTGCGCGGGAAGGTAGGGGATCGCGCGATCCTGCGCGCATTCCACGAAAAAAGAGAAGACGAGCGCGTCGAAAAGACAGTCGCGCTCCTGAAGAAGGACGACCTTGACGCCTTCCTTCGCAACATACTCGCCTCGGGAGACTCGAGCTACAAGTACCTCCAGAACGTATACACGACGAAAAACGTCTCCGAGCAGGGGCTCTCTCTCGCGCTCGCCGTTTCGGAATCATATCTCTCCGATAAGCGCGCCGCATGGCGCGTTCACGGCGGCGGCTTTGCCGGAACGATACAGGCGTTCGTCCCGAACGAACATGTCGAAGGCTACCGCAGGCTGCTCGATTCCGTCTTCGGCGAGGGCGCCTGCATGGTGCTCCGCATACGCGCGCTCGGCGCGGTCCGCGTTTTATGAGCGGAGAGAAGAAAAATCCTAACGTCGCGCTTTTCTGGCTCTCGGCGCTCGCCGTCGCCGTCATCTTCGGAATATACCGCATCGTAGTGTCTCTCGTCGGGAGCGGAAGGATAGCTTTCGTTTGGTTTTCAGTCCTCATGTGGACATACATGGCGGCGGGCTGCGCGATATTCATCGCCGTCGTCGTTCTCCAGCGCGGCTTTTCCAACAAGCCCGTGACCGCGGACGAGCTCCCCGATACCATGTCGATAGCGGAAAAGACCGCGTTTATGGAGGCGGACAAAAAGCGCAAGAAGACGGCAAAATATCTTCTCATTCCGCTTCTCGCGCTCCTGTTCGTATTCATTTTCGAGATAATAGAGGTCTACTATTTCCCCGCCATAAAAAACTGGCTTTCAAATTTCTGATACCGTGGACATCGAGGCATACACCCTTTACTCCGGCAGCACCGGCAACAGCATATACATACGCGCCGACGGCGACGCAATCCTCATCGACGGCGGAAAGACTCAGGCGGCGCTGTCCCGCGCCGTCGACTCGGTCGGAGGCGAGCTTTCCTCGGTCCGCGCCGTCTTTGTGACGCACGAGCACCGGGACCACATCTCCGCCCTCGACGTCACGGCGCGGAAATACCGGATCCCCGTCCACATAACGGAGGACTCGCTCTACGCGTCCCCGTTCCCGGGGCTCGCCGTTTCCGCGGTCTGTCATCCGCCGCTCTTCACCGAGCGCGTCGGTAAGATGACGGTCAAAAGCTTTCTCTCGAGCCACGACAGCGCAATGGCGGTAGGCTACACCGTCAGCTTTGACGGCTCCCCTCTGAAGCTCGGCGTGCTGACGGACACCGGCTGCGTTACGGACGCGATGGCGGACGCCCTCTCCGGATGCAGTCACGTCGTTCTCGAATCAAATCACGACGTCGACATGCTCATGCACGGCAGCTACCCCTTCTTCCTGAAGGAGCGCATCCTTTCCCCGACGGGGCACCTTTCAAACGACGACGCGGCGTCGTTCGCCGTCCGCCTCGGGAAAAGCGGGGTGCGGTCGTTTGTGCTTTTCCATCTCTCGCGCGAGAACAACTCCCCCGATATCGCATATTTCACGGTCGGGGAGGCGCTCGCGTCTGCCGGCATCGACGCCGCGCTCACGACGGCGCCGCCCGACGCGCCGCGGAGGATCATATAATTGTATACGATACACATAATAACCATAGGCCCGCTGAAAGAGGCCGCGCACCGCGAGATAGTTGCCGAATACAAAAAACGCCTCTCCGGCGTATGCAGGCTCAAGACGACGGAGCTCCCGGCAAAGAAGCTGTCGGCGGCGCCGTCGCCTGCCGAGATCGCATCCGCGCCCGCCGCCGAGGGCGAGGCTGTCCTGCGCGCGATACCGCGCGGGGCATACAAAATAGCTCTCTGTGTCGAGGGAAAAAGGTTCGACTCGCCCTCCTTTGCCGAATGTCTACGCCGAGCCGCTGACGGCGGGGCATCCGAGGTCACCTTTATCATCGGCAGCTCATACGGGCTCGACGGCAAAGTCAAAAATGCCGCCGACCTCTTGCTCTCCGTATCCGATTTTACGTTCCCTCACGGGCTCATGCAGCCCATCCTCTACGAGATAATATACCGCTCGTTCTCAATCATTGCGGGCGGAAAGTATCATAAATGAAAGGCGACCTTATGCTGAAAAGCCTTGTGTCGAGGATACCGGCGCTTTTGTCGCTCCTCCTTTTCTGCTTTATAATATATCTCTACGTCGACGGCTGGTTTGACATCTCCTTCATCGTCCGCGGCGACACCGATGACAGCGCGCATGTCTCCGAAACGGCTGCCCCGGGCGATGTTACGGCCCCCGGCACAGACGCGCCGGCGACGAACGCACCCGCGACGACCCCGCCCGCGACTGATGTCGCGACGGAACCGCCGGTGACGCCCGAGACCGACGCACCCGCGATCTTCACACCGCCGTCCGTCGATTCGCTCGGCGGATATTCGCTCTCGTATGCAGACTACGTCCCCGGCGGCTCGTTTGTGCTTGCTGAGGCGTCCGTCAACGTCGGCGCGCCCGGATTTTTCTCGTCGCACACGGTAGAAAAGAACCGCGTCTCCTACGTCTCACCCGGAGACAATACCGCGTATCAGATCGTATACACCCCCTACACCGTAAACGCGCCCGCCGTGTCGCTCTACATGGGCTACATCATGGTCGAGTCAAAGTCCTCGGGCGTCGTGAACGTCTACACCTCTCAGGGGACCGCCGTCGGCAGCTATAAAGAAAGCGAGGTCGCCCCCGCTTACTGCCGCGACGCGTCGGGGCATCCGCTCTTCATTTCAAACGGCGCTTACTACTATCTTGACACCTCCTCCCGCAGGTTCGCGCTCGCTGACTATATTCCCGAGAGGGACAACCGCGGCGCGCTGTTTGACTACACTCCCGACTACGGTCTGTCGCGCGAAAATGACCGCACGTTTGCATCCGATTACATCGTTGTCGATGAAGAGCTCCCGATAGAGGGCATGGACGACGCCTACTACGTCGTTCCGACAGGATACTACCGCTTCGCGCTCAGCGACAGGAGCGGGAATCTGCTCGGCGACTATTACTATTCTCAGGCGTTCGGCTTTTCGGAGTCGCTTGCCGCCGTCGTCGACCATTCCGGCCTCCTTTCATACGTCACGCGCTCCGACACGACGGACATACCGTCCACGAGGCGCTACCGCGACTCCAACATAAAGCGCAACGTCATCGAATTTTTCATGCCGCCGCTCACAAACGGGCCTGAGTCGATCGGCTTCTACTTTTTCGAGCACGGGCTCTCCCGCGCGCGCATCATGACGATAGAGGCGTCTCCGTTCGACAAAGAGGGAAAAATGCAGATCCTCTCGGACGAGACGGTTATGATAAATAAAAACGGCAGCCGCTTTGACACTCCTCTCGGCTACCGCGTCGAGGCGTATTCAAACGGAATGATGCTCCTGCGCGGCAGCAGCGGCGTCGGTTTCATGGATTACACCGGTGTTTGGGTCGTCGACCCCGATCTATCGGACGCGGAGCCCTATTACGAGGGACTTGCCGTAGTCAAAAAGAACGGACAGACGGCGCTCGTCGACACGGCGGGGAATTACGTTATCCCGTTCGGGAGGTATTCCTACATCTCGAATGTGTCCTCCGGCGTCATCGCCGCATACGACGGCAGCTGGCACATCCTTTACAAAATGTCTATATAAACAAAAAAGGAATATGGGCAAAAGCACGCCCCCGGCACTTTCACCGGGGGCGTTTCCCGAAGCCCTCGGTACCGAAAAATCATGCCAAAGACTGAAATTGCCGTCATAGGGGCAGGTCACGCCGGAGTTGAGGCGGCGTTTGCCGCCGCCCGCCTCGGGTGCGACACCGTGCTTTTCACCCTCTCCCTTGACAATATCGCCAATATGCCCTGCAATCCTTCGATCGGCGGGACAGGCAAGGGGCATCTCGTCTACGAGCTCGACGCGCTCGGAGGCATGATGGGCCGCGCCGCCGACCTTTCGACGCTCGCGAGCCGCACCCTCAACGAAAGCCGCGGCTCCGCCGTCCGTTCAAAGCGCGTTCAGGCGGACAGGGCAAAATACAAGGCCGTTATGACGGAGCTTTTGACAAAACAGGACGGGCTCCGCCTATGCCAGGCGGAGATCGCCTCGATAGAGGTCGCCCCGGGCGCCGACGGGAAGCCCGCCGTCACCTCCGTCATAACCTCTCTCGGCGTCCGCTGGGAGTGCCGCGCCGCCGTCATCGCCACGGGGACTTACCTCTCCGGCGTCGTTCACGTCGGCGGCATTCACTATCCCGCGGGACCTGATGGCTCGCTTCCCGCCGCCCGCCTTTCGGATTCGCTCCGCGCCCTCGGCATCCCGCTTTTGCGCTTCAAGACGGGCACCCCCGTCCGCGTCTCCGCAAGATCCGTCGACTTTTCCGTCCTCGAGCGGCAGGAGGGCGAGCGCTCGCCGGTGCCGTTTTCGTATTACACAAGCGAGGGCTACCTTGACGGCGTGCGGCAGCTTCCGTGCCACATTGTATACACGAACGAAAACACTCACCGCGTCATCCGCGAAAATCTCTCCCGCTCCGCCATGTATTCCGGCAACATCACGGGCCGCGGCCCGCGCTACTGCCCGAGCATTGAGGACAAGCTCGTCCGCTTTGCGGACAAGGAGCGCCATCAGCTCTTCGTCGAGCCGATGGGGAAGGACAGCGACGAGCTCTACATAGGCGGGTTTTCGACATCCCTGCCCGCGGACGTTCAGGCTCGGATGCTCTCCACCCTGCCCGGATTTGAAAACGCCCACATCACGCGGAACGCGTATGCTATCGAATACGACTGTGTCGACCCGTCCGCGCTGACGGCGGCGCTCGGCGTAAGGAATATAAACGGGCTTTACTCCGCCGGTCAGTCAAACGGCACCTCGGGTTATGAGGAGGCAGCCGCGCAGGGGCTTGTCGCCGGGGCGAATGCGGCGCTTTACGCAAGCCGCCGTCCGCCTCTCATCATCGGGCGCTCGACCTCCTACATCGGCATCATGATAGACGACCTCATCACAAAAACCGTCCGCGAGCCGTACCGCATTATGACCTCGCGCTCCGAATACCGCCTCTACATGAGGCAGGACAATGCGGACGAGAGGCTGACGGAGCTCGCGCACGGTGCGGGCCTCATCCCCGAGGACAGGTGGGAGGCGCACAAAAAGAAGATGGACAACATCGCCCGCGAGCTCTCGCGCCTCGACCACACCGGCGTCGCCCCGACTGACGAGGTGAACGCGCGTCTACTCTCCCTCGGCTCGACCCCGATCTCGGCGGGACTCCCGCTCTCCGAGCTTTTGCGCCGCCCCGAGCTTGATTACGCCTCGCTCTTACCCCTTGACCCGGAGCGCCCTCATCTCACCGCCGCCGAAATACGGACTGTCGAGACGACCGTAAAGTACGCGGGATACATCAAAAAACAGGAGGCGGAGGTGCGCCGCGCCCGCGCGCGCGAAAACACCCTCATTCCTCCCGATACCGACTACTCATCGATCGGCGGTCTCTCGCGAGAAGCCGTCGAAAAGCTCTCCGCCCACCGTCCCCTCTCCGTCGGCGAGGCCTCCCGCCTCGACGGCGTCACCCCCGCCGACGTCTCTGTGCTGTTGATTTATTTGGGGAGGTAGGTTGCCGGGGGAAAACCTTTGTAGAAGGTGGGCTTTTTCGCTTTGCGAAAAAGCTGAAGATGCCGCTTTGCGGCATCTTCCCTCCCCCCGACCCCCCTTTCTAAACTTTAATTACAGGGAAATGGCTTGGGAAGGCACGGAGCTTTGGGGTGCCTTACTGATTTTCTAAATGACTTTGTCGTTGGATACCTTTAAAAACGTCTTTTCAGGCACCCCAATTCTAAACTTTATTTACGAGAGTTGCCTTTGGCTTACCTTATTAAATGCAACTTTGGAGGATATTTTGGATACTGCCCTCTTTCTTGATATTTGCCGCGAAAATTCGCTGCCGTGCGGGGAGCCCGAGGCTCGAAAGCTCTCGGATTTCGCGGATTTTCTGCTCGCGGAGAACGAAAAATACAATCTTACCGCGATTCGCGAGGAGCGCGCGCTCATGCTGCGCCACCTCTGCGACTCGATGACCGTTATCCCCCTCATCCCCGAGGGGGCGCGCGTGCTCGACATCGGCAGCGGCGCGGGATTCCCCGCGCTCCCGCTCGCGCTCCTTCGACCTGATGTGACCGTAACAGCGCTCGACGCGACGGCGAAAAAAGCATCCTTCATCAACGCCGCCGCCTCAAAGCTCGCGCTTTCAAACCTCGCCGCCGTCTCCGGGCGCGCCGAAGAGCTCGCGCACGACCCCGCGTACCGTGAAGCCTTCGATATCGTCACGGCGCGCGCCGTCTCCCGCCTCTCCGTCCTCTCCGAGCTCGCCGCCGGCTTTATAAAGCCCGGCTGCCGACTGCTCGCGATGAAGGGCGACCCGTCTGCGACGGAAGAAGAGCTCCGCGCCGCCGAAAAGATCTGCCGCACCCTCTCCCTTTCGCACGAGGAAACAAAGCTCCTCACCCTGACCGACGCCGGCGCGGGTGAGTCCCTCACGCGTTCAATCGTTATAATGAAAAAAACCGCCCCCACCCCCGCGTCATACCCGCGGAGATACTCGCAGATCATAAAAAACTGACAAGTGCGGAGGAACAAACCTCCGCACTTGTCGGTTTTATCTGTCGGAAGAGCAAGGCGCGGCAGCAAGCGCGCCGATTTTTTATATATCCCGAGCGTTGGAGCATGCGAGCAGAACGATGCATAAAAGCAAATCTATTATCCATACCGGTATGATAAAGCCTACCCAATCGCGGTCCACTAAAATCAGAAGGCAGAAAAATACGAGGTAAATTACGTTGTCAGCTACGGCGGCGGCGACGGATAGCCTTTTCACCGCGCGCCTCCCGCCGCTTTTGCAGAGCTTCCCCACGCTGAGCGGCAGCAGCGCCGCGCTTATGATACCGAATACGGACAGCAAAAAGAACGCGCCGTAAATCTTCCCATCGGCGGCCTCCAAGCCGCCCGCTCCCTCCGGGGCCTTGTAAAAGAGCGCCCCCGCAGCGCTGCTCACGAGCAAAAAGCACCACAGCGCAAAATAGACCCATGAGGCCGCCCTCATAACAACGCCGAGCGTCTTATGTTTCATCTTTATAACACTTCAATTCTTGGGCTGTGTGAAGTTTGAAAAGTTTATTTTTCAAGCTTTTTCGTCTCCGGGCCTGTATTCGAGCAGGTCGCCGGGCTGACAGTCGAGGACCTCGCACAGCTTTCGCAGCGTCGAGACCCTTATCGCCTTCGCCTTGCCTGTTTTTAAGATAGACATATTCGTCAGCGTTATCCCGACGCGCTCGGAGAGCTCCGTCACGCTCATCTTGCGCTTCGCGAGCATCACGTCAATATTGAAAATTATTTCGCCTTCCATTTTTCATTCCTTTCCGCGTTTGCCCGTTCGGTTTTTGATTTTCTCATTTCATATCGTGAGGTCGTTTTCTTCCTCAATCGCCGCCGCCTTCAGCACGAGGTGCGAGAGCGCTGCCGCCGCCATCGCTATTGCAACTCCCGCAAACACGACGAAGAGCGAGCCGAGCGCCACGCCCGGATGGCTCATCGAGAGGAGCAGGAGCACGATGTTGCCGACGAAGAAAAACGCGGCGTCGCCCGCGGCGAGATACGATATCCATTTGAGCAGCTTCGCGTTCTCCCTTGAAAACGACCTGTCAGCCCCGATATTGGACGAGATGCGCCAGCCGAGGACGAGAACCGCCGCGCACGGAATTGCCGTGCACCAGATAAAAACGAGCCATGGGACAAATCTGCCCGAAAACTCAGGGTAATCGTCGACAATATCGTGCCCCAGCATCGGTATGACGACAAAATAGAGCGCCGCGCCGAAGACCCACATCCCCGCTATGATCGTTTTCATGCACTTTGAAAGCGTTGACTGTGACATATTATATTTCTTCCTTTCGCCTTGATGCCACCAGTATATCACAGCAATATTCGTTTGTCAAGTGTTATTTATCGATTTTCGTAAAACTTTTCTGTCTGCCGTTTATTTCGCAATCTCTAATCCCAAATCCAAGTCCCGAAAAGTTTTTGAAGAGGGGGGTTCGGGGGGAGGGACTTTTTTCAAAAAGTCCCTCCCCCCGAATATTATCCTTCATATCACTTCAGCGTCAAATACTTTCCGTAGCCTATGATGTAGTTGATGCCGCTCCAGACTGTCATGACGGTCATGAACGCGCCGGTGGCGAACGTCAGGATATGATATTCCGAAATAAACGTCAGAAACCAGCCGAAGAGGACGGGCTCGAGCAGCGCCGTCATTATGAACGTTATCTGCGACACTGTCTTGACCTTTCCGAGCCAGTTTGCCGCAAGAGACACGCCCTTCGCCTTTTCGGACACCACCATTCGTATCGAGGTCACGACGAGCTCGCGGAAGATAACGATGAGCGTCACCCAAAGGAGCGGCGCCTGCATATAGGCGAACTCCTCATGAGAAATAAGGACAATGAGCGCCGAAAATACCATGAACTTGTCGGCGACCGGATCCATGATCTTCCCGAAATCGGTTATCAGGTTGTATTTTCTCGCTATCTTTCCGTCGAGCATATCGGTAAGCGCCGTGCCGAGGAAGACGGCGGCGGCGATGACGTTGCCCCACGGGAACGGAATGACGCCACCGAGCGACATCACGATGATGAAAACGGGCACGAGAAGTATCCTCAGTAAAGTCAGCTTATTCGGAAGATTCATAAGACATTCTCCTTATTTTCATTTGACGAGGCGGCCGCAGAGGTCGTAATCGAGGGTGTCGGTAATTTTTACCTTGACATGCTCGCCCTCGCGCGGTCTTTTGTTCCCGGGGCAGGTGAAATACACCTTCCCGTCGACGTCGGGCGCGTCCGCCTCTCCCC
>CANQYV010000058.1 GCA_947628165.1 uncultured Clostridia bacterium
CTTGCTCCCTCTGCGGGAGAGATGGTGTCTATTCTCATGTTGTCTCCTTAAACTTCCTCGACCTTGACGAGGTGCCGGAGCGCACGCCGCCGAAACAGAAGGAGCCGCACAGATCAAAGCTCTTTATCCTGCGCCGCATACAGAACGAGCGGGCGCAGCGCGCGGTTTACGCCCTGCTCGCGGTATTTTGCAGCATAACGCTCGCCGCCTGCCTGCTTCTGACCGTGTCCGGCATGCCGCGGTACGGCGAGGACGCCGAGTTCATGGACACGGTAACATACGAATATCTCGCGCACGGCATGGAGTACACCGGCGTCGTCAACATAGTCTCCGGCATCATCCTCGAGTACCGCGCATTCGACACGCTCGGCGAGTCGTTCGTCCTTTTCTGCGCCGTCTCCTGCGTGCTTCTGCTCCTGCGCCGCGACGGCGCCCCGGGCAAGGAGCCGCCCGCGATGAGAGACATTACGGGCGACCCGATACTTTCCTCATCCGCCCGCATACTCGTTCCGCTCATATTCGTTTTCGGCATATACGTTCTTCTGAACGGCCATCTCTCCCCCGGCGGAGGCTTTTCGGGCGGCGCCGTGCTCGGCGCGGGCCTCATTATAGTATCCTCCGCGTTCGGCGAGGACGTCTCGGGCCGCATCATAACGGAGCGCGTCTTCAAAACCGTCACGACGGCGGCGCTCCTCTTCTACTGCGTCGGCAAATCCTACACCTTTTTTACGGGTGCGAACGGTCTTCCCACCGGCATCGGCAACGGCACCCCCGGAGACATCCTCTCCGCCGGGCTCATACTGCCTCTCAACATTGCCGTCGGCATGGTCGTTGCCTGCACCGTATACGGAATGTACAGAATGTTCGGAAAGGGGCGCTTTTAATGCTTGGCAATCTCATACACAATTACGAAGAAGCCGTGGCGCTGCTCCTTTTCTCGATAGGGTTCGTAACGCTGCTCTTCCACAGGAACATGATAAGAAAGCTCATAGGCATGAACATCATGGACTCCGGCATATATCTCTTCCTCGCGTCGCTCGGCTATATATACGACAGGCGCGCGCCGATAGTTGAGGACGGCATAACGGATCCGTCAAAATACGTCAACCCCGTGCCGGCGTCTCTCGTTCTTACCGGCATCGTCGTCTCCGTCTCGGTGACGGCGGTCATGCTCGCGCTCGCGGTGCGTCTCTACGAGCGCTACCACACGCTGAATCTCGACGAGATATACGAGCTTTCAAGGCGGAGGACCGAACACAGATGATGGATTTTGTCTGCAACCTGCCGTTCCTCTCCGTCGTCGTATTTCTTTTCGCCGCGGTCGTCTCGGCGGTACTTCCGCCGCGCGCCTCGCGCGCGTTCACAACGGTTGTCGAGTCTCTCGTGCTCGCCTTTTCCGTCGCGGTGCTCATATACACCGCCGGCACGGGCACGTTCTTTCGCTACAACATGGGCCACTTCGACGCGCCGTGGAGCAACCAGCTCCGCGCCGGAGTGCTCGAGGCGCTCGCGGCGACCGTGTTCTCCCTCGTGCTGCTGCTCTCTCATGTCGGCGGCATGAGATACGTCCGCGTAGACATCGAGCCTAAAAAGCAGAACTTATACTGCACGCTCCTAAATCTCGTCGGCGCCGCGCTGACGGCGCTCTCGTATACCAACGACCTCTTCACGGGATACGTCTTTCTCGAGATCCTGACGCTCTCGTCCTGCGGCATACTCGTGATACGCCGCGCCGGACGCACGACGCTCGCCGCCGCCCGCTACATGGTTTTGAACCTGCTCGGCTCCGGTCTCTTTCTGCTCGGCGTCTGCCTCTTTTACGGGACGACGGGTCACCTTCTGATGGAGTATATAAAGGAGGGCGTCGCAACGCTCGACGCGACCGGCGAATACGCCGTCCCCCTCACGGTCACGATAGGTCTCGTCTCGGCGGGACTTGCGATAAAGGCGGGGCTTTTCCCGTTCCATACATGGATGCCGGACACATACGGAACGGCGACGCCGACCTCGTCCGCCGTCCTCTCCGGCATAATCTCGAAGGGATATATATTCCTTCTCATAAAGATAATGTACCGCGTCGCGGGCGTCGACACCGCCGCGATGACTGCCGCGCGCCACATCCTCTATATTTTCGGCATACTCGGCATCATAATGGGCTCCGTCTGGGCGATGCAGTCCTCATACCTCAACCGCATGATAGCGTATTCGTCGGCGGCGCAGATAGGCTACATCTTCGTCGGCATAGGCCTCGGCGGTGAGGCGGGCTTCGTCGCTGCGATGTTCCAGCTCATGGCGCACGCGCTCACAAAGCCTCTGCTCTTCCTCTCGGGCGCAAGACTTACGGAGGCTTCGGGCGACAGTCCGGCGTTTTCCGACCTTCAGGGCGCCGCCCACAGACGGCGCGGCGCGGGAGCCGCCTTTACGGTCGGCGCGCTCTCGATGGTGGGCATCCCGTCGCTCGCGGGCTTCTGCGTCAAGCTGAATTTCGCTGCCGCCGCCGTCCAGCACGGCGTTGCCGCCGATATAATAACGCTCGGGACGCTCGCGGTCAGCACGCTTCTGAACGCCCTCTACTTTATCCGCACCGTCATCCGCATATATACCCCGTCCGAGGCGAAATGGGGCGTTGTGCCCGTGCGGCGCGACGTCGGGCTCTTCGTCTCGGCGGCGGGATTTATCGCGGGGATAGTGTTTCTCGGCTTCTTCCCGGGCCCCGTCACCTCCCTGATCTCTCGCGGTCTTTCCATGTTCGGATGAACAAAAGTCTTTTCTTTCAGTAAGGAGCGTTTATAAAAATGCAGTTTCTCCTTCTTTTTTCGTTTGCCTTTCCCGTCGTATCGGGCGCGCTGCTCCCGCTTTTCAAGCCGAAGCCTGCGGTCAGGCGCGTATGGGTCACGCTGACGTCCGCATTTGCGTTCGCCGCCTCCCTTGTCATTGCGTTTGCGGGCGGGGACGCGTCGACGTCCGCTCTCAGCCTCGCGCCGGGACTTTCGATATCGTATTCGGCAGACACGGCGGCGTCCGTCTTTTCCGTGCTCTTCTCCTTTGCGTTCCTCATCGTTTCGATATACGCGCCGACTTATATCGCGCACGAACACGGGGGCGCGCACGGCGACCGCTTCTTTGCCTTCTTCCTCATAACGCTCGGGGCGCTGCTCTCGCTCTCATTCTCCGCGAACCTCGTCACCCTTTATCTTTCTTTTGAGATAACGACGCTCGCCTCGATGCCGCTCGTGCTCCAGTCCGGCGAGCCGGAGGCCGTCGCGGCGGCGCTCAAATATCTTTTCTACTCGGTCGCGGGCGCGCTGCTCGGACTTTTCGGCATAATATTCATCCATTCCTACACCGCGGCGGGCGCGTTTGCCCCCGGGGGCACACTGACGGAGGCGGGCCCGTATCTGCCGCTCGCCGTTTTCCTCACGATCGTGGGCTTCGGCACAAAGGCGGGTATGTACCCGATGCACGGCTGGCTCCCGACGGCTCATCCCGTCGCGCCGGCTCCCGCCTCGGCGCTCCTCTCGGGCATAATAGCAAAGGCGGGCGTGCTCGCCGTCATCCGCGTCGTCTTCTACACGGTCGGCGCTGACGCGATACGCTCCACATGGGTGACCCCCGTCTGGGAGGCGCTCGCGGCGCTGACAGTCGTCATGGGCTCCATGATGGCGTACCGCGAGAAAATACTGAAAAAACGGCTCGCATACTCCACGGTCAGCAACATTTCCTATATCATGCTCGGCCTTTCGACTCTGACGGCGACGGGCTCCGTCGGCGCGCTGCTTCACGTTTTCGCGCACGCTCTCGCTAAAAACGCCCTCTTCCTCGCCGCAGGCTCGATCATATTCATGACGGGCAAGACCTCCGTCGACGAGCTGCACGGCATCGGCAAAAAAATGCCCGTGACGCTCGGCGCGTTCACGGTCGCGTCCCTCTCCCTCATCGGGATCCCGCCGCTGCTCGGCTTCACGTCGAAGTGGTATCTCTGCACGGCAGGGATCGAGGCCGGCGGCGTGTCAGCCGTCCTTGTCCCCGCTGTCCTTATAATTTCGGCTCTTTTGACCGCGGGATATCTGCTCCCGATAATGATAAACGGCTACTTCCCCGCGGAGGGCGCCCCGTCTTACAAATATGAGGAAGCGCCCGCGTCGATGACGGTGCCGACCGTCATCCTCGCCGCCCTCTCTCTCATTCTCGGACTGTTCGGAGACAGGCTCGCCGTGCTCTTTGCCTCCGTCATAACGTTATGACCATGAACGAGTTTTTTCTTCTCCTTCCGATATTGCTGCCGCTGCTCGGCGGCGCGGTGATTTGGTTCGTCCGCATGAAGCCCGCGGCGCGAAATATTACGGTCGAGCTCTTCGTAATCCTGAACGCCGCCGCGTCGTGGCTGCTCATACTCCGCCGTCCCGACGGCGCGCTGCCGCTCTTTTCCTTCGGCGACACAATGCCGATAAGGCTTCATCTTGACGGGCTCGGCTGCTTTTTCCTCGGGATGGCGTCGACCTTATGGGTATTTGTCGCTATATACGCGTTTTCTTATATGAAGGATGAGGAGCACACGCATATGTTCTTCACGTTCTTCGTCCTCTCGCTCGCGGCGACGGACGGGATCGCCCTTGCCGGCAACCTCATCTCCCTCTACTTTTTCTACGAGATGCTCACTATTTTCACGATACCGCTCGTGATGCACGGCTGCCGCAAGATCGATATGCACGCGGGGCGCGTGTACGCCGCGTATCAGCTCGGCGGCGCCGCGTTCGCCTTCGTCGGCATCGTGTACCTCGTCTCGAATTTCGGCGGCGGAGACTTTTCTCTCGGCGGATTTGTGGGCGGCGACGGCGACCGCTTCATGCTCGAGATCATATATCTTTTGATGTTCCTCGGCTTCGGCGTCAAGGCGTGCGTCTTCCCGCTCCACCGCTGGCTGCCGACGGCCTCCGTCGCGCCGACGCCCGTCACGGCGCTGCTCCACGCCGCCGCCGTCGTCAAGGCGGGCATATTCGCCATAATGCGGCTCTCGTATTACACCTTTGAGCCCGAATTTCTCCGCGCCTCGACCGTCGGCAAAGCGGCGCTTTTGCTCGCGTGCTTCACCGCCGTATACGCCGCGGTGCGCGCCGTCCGCGAACGCCACTTCAAGCGGCGTCTCGCATATTCTACCGTCAGCAACCTTTCCTACATCCTCGTCGGCGTGCTGATGTTCACTGAGGCGGGGCTCGCGGCGGGGCTCTGCCATATGCTCTTTCACGCCGTCATAAAGATGAACGCGTTCCTCTCCTGTGGCGCATTCATGAAAACGGGGCGCTCGCGCCTCGAGGAGCTCGACGGCGTCGGGTACAAAATGCCCGTCACTTTCGCATGCTATACCGTCTCGGCGCTCGCCCTCGCGGGCATCCCGCCGCTCTCGGGATTCATTTCAAAATGGATGCTGCTCTCGGCATCTGCCGGTGCAGGCAGCGCCTTCGGCATTGTCGGCGCGGCGGCGCTCGTCATAAGCTCGCTGCTCGCCGCCGTCTACATGATAACGCCCTCCGTCCGCGCGTATTTTCCCGCGCGCGGCGTGCGCGGCGAGACGTCAGCCGACACGGCGGACATACATGAAGCGCCGCTCGGAATGACCGTTGTTATGGTGATCTTTGCCGCCGCCGTCATCCTGCTCGGCATATTCGCCTCCCCCGTCGTCTCGCTCTGCGGCTCGATCGCGGCGGGCACATTCTGAAAGAAAGGAGACAGGAACTCTTGGACGCATTTGTTCTTCAGGCGCTCGTTATACTGCCCGTGCTCGCAGCCCCCGTGCTGTTTTTCGCCGCGAAAAAGACGCGCGCCGGCTTCCCCCTCCTTTCCCTTGTGACGTTTTTTGAGCTTTCGCTCGCCGTCATTGCATTTGCAGACGCTGACGCCTCAGCTCACGTCCTCGGTCTCAGCCTCGCCTCTGCGGGCTTTCACTCGCTCTACGCACTGCTGTCCGCCTTCGCGTTCTTCGTCTCGGCGCTTTTCTCCGTCGAGTATTTCGCGCACTACAAAAACCACGCGCGCTTCATCTTTTTCTATCTTCTCACCCTGTCGGCGACCGAGGGCGTCTTTCTGTCCGCCGACCTCATGACGACGTTCATTTTCTTTGAGCTCGTGTCGTTCTGCTCGTTTTTCTGGGTGCTTCACGACGAAAAGCCCGCCGCGGTCTCGGCGGCAAAGACATATCTCGCCGTCGCCGTTTTCGGCGGAATGGTGCTCCTTTTGGGCCTGCTCTTCCTAAATAATATCGCGGGGACGCTCGTCATAAGCGAGCTTTCGCCCTCGCTCGGCGTCCCGTTCGTTATAGGCGCGCTGCTCCTTCTCGGCTTCTCCGCGAAGGCGGGGCTTTTCCCGCTCCATATCTGGCTCCCGAAGGCGCATCCGGTCGCGCCCGCGCCCGCCTCCGCCCTGCTTTCGGGCGTTCTCACGAAGGTCGGCGTCTACGGCATCGTCATCACCTCAGTCCGCCTCTTTTCGGGAAATTTGGCTTTTGGAACGATGCTCCTCTGCCTCGGCGTCGTGACGCTCTTGCTCGGAGCGGTCCTCGCGCTTCTGTCCGTCGACCTGAAGCGGACGCTCGCGTGCTCGTCGATGTCGCAGATAGGATTTATCACGACGGGCATTGCCGCCTCCGTCATCCTCGGGGATGAGGGGGCACTCGCCTCCGCCGGCGTCGTGCTCTATATGTTCAACCACACGGTGATGAAGCTCATCCTCTTCTCGCTCTCCGGCGTCGTCCATATGGAGCTTCACCGCCTCGACCTAAACGGGATACGCGGCTGGGGCAGGGGCAGACCCGTCCTCGCCGTCCTCTTCGCGTGGGGCGGGCTCGGACTCGCCGGCTTCCCGCTGACGGGCGGCTATCTTGCCAAGACCCTCATCCATGAGGCGATCGTCGAGGCGTCCGCCTCGGTCCCGCTCGCGCACGCAGCCGAGTATCTCTTCCTCTTCGGCGGCGGCTGCACGCTCGCGTATATGATAAAGCTCTTCGTCGTCCTCTTCATTGAAAAGCCCAAATCGGACTCGCGGAAAAAGCGCCGCACGAGCGCCCTCACGTCTTTAGCGCTCGCGCTCGCCACACTTCCCTCCGCCGTTACCGGCATCCCCGCCGTCTCCCGTCTTATCGCCGGGCGCGGCATGGCGTTTGCGGGCGCGGGCGAGTGGAAAGACGTCGACTTTTTCGGGCTTGAGTCGCTCTCGGGCGCGCTTGTGACGGTCACCGTCGGCATCGCCCTCTACTTCCTCTTTGTCCGCACCGTTACAAGGCGCGGCGGCGAATACGTCAACGTCCTGCCCGCGTGGGCGGACCTCGAAGCCTCCGTTTATGTCCCTCTCATAAAAGCCGTCACGTTTGTCGGCGGCGCCGTCATGAGGCTGTTCGGCGAAAACGTCGTCACGCGGCGGCTCTGCTCCGCCGTAAGGCGCGCGGGCGAGCTCGTCTGTCACGCCGCCTCCGACATAATAGATCTGCCGGTCTACATCATGCGGCGCACCGTCTTTACCCCCTCGTCCTCCGCGCCGGGCGGCGAGAGGAAGCGGCGGCACCCGATCGTCGACTACATCTACCGCGAGCGCGCGACCGACAATTTTTCCTATTCCCTTATCGTCACCGCCGTCGGCGTATGCGTCATCCTTTTGTTCCTCTTCATAATCCCGAGAATGTGACGCACCGCGGAGCCCTCAAATGCGAGGGCTCCGCGGCTTCTTTTTCGGACGGCGTTCGGGGCAGAAACGTCATTATGACGGCAAATCCGCTTTTATGATGCTTTGCTTTTGTATATTATGATGAGATTTTGCCGTTGAATTTGTTTTTCGTCCGCTGTATAATATGTAGGGCTCGAAAAAAGGCCCTCAATCATATAATGAAAACGACCCCGCCTCCGTTTTTTCGGGGGCTTTGATTTGGGAGCAGGAGAGACACACATCATGACAAAAGAGACGGAAACCGATTCACAGACGCAGGCTCGCGTGGGCGCAGGTCCCCGCGGGCGGCGCATATTCTTTCTTCGTCCGGCAGCGGCGTCCGCAGGCGCCGTCGGGCGCGCCGGCATCGGCGGCGCGGGCGGCAGGATCCCACGTCTGCCGCGCGTCGACCGCGACCGCATCCTCGGCGCTGTTGCCTCGTTTCTTAAAAAGAACACCGTCATGGTCATTGCGTTCTGCGCCGCCGCGGCGACGAGCATCGTCATAAGGCCCGACCGCGAGTACCTCGGCTATTTTGACTTCAAGACGCTGACGTGCCTGTTCTGCGTGCTCGCCGTCGTCTGCGCACTGAAGAACATAAATTTCTTCTACATGCTCGCCCGCAAAATCGTCCGCGTTTTCACAACGGCGCGCTCCGCCGTGCTCGCCCTCGTCTACATCACCTTCATCGGCTCGATGCTCATCGCAAACGACATGGCGCTTTTGACCTTCCTGCCGCTCGGCTGCATCGTCCTTACGACGACGCACAAGGAGCGCTATATGGCGTTCACATTTATAATGCAGAACATCGCCGCGAACCTCGGCGGCATGCTGACCCCGTTCGGCAACCCTCAGAACCTCTACCTCTACACGAAATTCTCGATTCCGACGGGCGAATTCATGACGATAATGGCGCCTCCGTTCCTGCTTTCCGTCGCCCTCATCACCGCCTGCTGCCTCATCTTCGTGAAGCCTGAGCCGCTTTCCGTCGAGGACGAAAAAATAACGCTCGCCCCGGGGCGCACCGCGCTTTACCTCGCGCTCTTCGCGCTCGCGATCGCCATCGTTTTCCGCGGCATTCCTTATTATATCGGGCTTTTCGTCATCCCTCCCGTGCTCTTTTTCGCCGACAGGCGCGCGCTCCGTGCCGTCGATTATCCGCTTCTTCTGACGTTCGTTTTCTTCTTCATCTTTTCCGGCAACATGGCGCGCATAGGCGTCGTGCGTGAGTTCTTCTCCTTCCTGCTCGACAAGAGCACGCTCTTGTTCAGCGCGCTCTCCTGCCAGATGATAAGCAACGTCCCCTCCGCCATTCTCCTTTCTCAGTTCACGGACAATTACCGCGAGCTTCTCTGGGGCGTCAACATCGGCGGCGTCGGCACGCTGATCGCCTCGCTCGCAAGCCTCATCACGTTCCGCGAGTACGTCAGCCATAATCCGGGCCGCACGGGAAAGTACGTCGCCGAGTTCTCGGCGTTCAACTTCTCCTTCCTCGTGATCCTCACCGGCTTCCTCTTCGTGCTCCGCTCATTATGAATAGTTGAATTCTTCGAGGGGGAAGGGACTTTTGAGAAAAGTGGCTTTTTCGCGTTGCGAAAAAGCTGAAGATGCCGCTTTTGCGGCATCTTCCTACCTCCCCCCGCGCCCCCTCTTCAAAAACTTTTAGAACACTACTTTGGCTTATTTAAGGCGTGAGAATTTTCTCACGGCTTTTTTGTTACTTTCTTGTCCGCGCTCTGTTTTTCGTGATATACTTATATATACTTATATACAAAAAGCGGGAGGTGACAGCTGTGACATATAAAATTGCCGTATGTGACGACTCAGACGCGGACAGGGCTCATATCGCCGCCCTGACCTCACGCTGGGCGGAGGACGCGGGGCACACGGCACTGATATCGGAGTTTTCCTCGGCGGAGAGCTTTTTCATGCGCTATGACGGGCAGCAAGAGTTTGACATCCTGCTTTTGGACATTGAAATGGGCGGGATGGACGGCGTTGAGATGGCGAAACGGCTGCGCATACAGTGTGACACCGTCGAGATAATCTTCATCACGGGATATTCCGACTACATCGCCGAGGGCTACGAGGTCTCGGCGCTCCACTATCTTTTAAAGCCCGTGCACGAGGATAAGCTGCGCTCGGTCCTCTGCCGCGCCGCCGAAAAGATAAGGAAAAACGAACGCGTCCTCACGCTTGAGACGGGAGGGGAGACCGTGCGCCTCCCGATATACAAAATTCGCTACGCTGAGGTGTTCGGCAACTACGTCACAATACACGCCGACGCCCCCGTCACCGTCAAAATGACGCTCGGCGAGCTTATGCGGGAGCTTGACGACCGCTTCTACCGCGTCAGCCGCTCCGCCGTCGTGAACATCACCGAAATCGGCCGCGTCACAAAGAGCGAGATAAGGCTCTCCGACGGCTCCTCCGTCCCTCTCCCGCGCGGCGCTTACGAGGGCGTGAACAGAGCAATCATCAACATGAAGTGAGAGGTATAATATGGGCTTTTTCTCAAAGAGGATAGACAAAAAACTCGCCGCATATCAGCGAGAGCTTATAGAAACTCACTACCGCGAGGTAGACAACATGTACCGTCAAATTCGCGGCTGGCGTCATGACTACCGAAACCATATCGGCGTTCTGAAGGCTTACGCCGCCTCCGGCGACCTCGACGCCATCAAGCGCTATCTGGACCTTCTCGACCATGACCTTACGACGGTCGACACCGTCATAAAAACGGGCAATCCGATGACGGACGCGATACTCAATTCAAAAATATCTCTCGCCAAGTCGAAGCACATAAACGTCATCGCCGACGCGCACATCCCCGTCATGCTGAAATCCTCCGAAATTGACCTTTGCTGCATAATAGGCAATCTTTTCGACAACGCAATCGAGGCGAGCATGAAGCTGCCGGAGGAGAAGCGCGTCATCCGCGTCTACATGGACATGAAGGGGACGCAGCTCTATATCTCCTTCACCAACCTGACGGCGGAGGGGAAGCTCAAAAAGGAAAACGGCCGCTTCAAATCCACAAAGGGCGAGGGCCACGGCTTCGGCCTCGTCAGAATAGACGACATCGTCTCCCGCCTCGACGGCTATTTGAGCCGCAACAGCGAAGACGGCGCGTTCACAACGGAAATTTTGCTGCCGCAGGTGTAGGATATGTGCGAGGGGGTGCCTTTTGAAAAAGGGCACCCCCTCGCGCTCCCCCTTCAAAACTCTTTATACTTTTTTACATTTCGTCACCGGGAAACGACAGTTCGTCACCTAAATTTGCCGCGGGGCGGGCTTTTGTGATATGATGCGGGACAGAAAGGACGGTGAATTTTTGTGACAAACGAAAAAACCGTAAAAGAAAAGAAACCGAAGCCTAAGTACAACATGTGGCAGAATTCGCTCTACATGATGAAGGCGGCGTGGACGTCGGGGGAGCGCGGCGTCATCTTTCTGTGCGTTTTGACAGCACTCTTGTCTGTCGCGTCTAACCTTGTGAACCTTTATATTTCCCCGGCAATACTGTCCGCAGTCGAAAGGCACGTTTCAATATCGGAGCTGATTTTGACTATACTCGGCTTCACGCTCGCCGTTATGGCTCTCTCGGCGCTGTCGGCGTATGTGGGCGAAAACGTCCTCTACGGACGGATCACAATCAGAACGGAGATAGTGACGCGCCTGAACAGAAAGGCGGCGACGACCTCGTACCCGAACATCGACGACGAGGGCTTCAAAAAGCTGCTCGAAAAGTCGCACGAATGTGTAAGCAGCAACAGAGAGGCGACCGAAGCGATATGGGAAACGCTGACCTCGCTTCTGACAAACTTCGTCGGATTTATCATCTACGTCAGCCTGCTCTCGACAGTCGAGCCGATTCTTATTGTCGTCATTCTTTTTACGACTGTGAGCGGCTTTTTCATCTCCAAATATTTGAACGGCTACGGCTACCGCCACCGCGATGAAGAGGCGGAGTACGAGCGTCATATGGGTTACGTCTCCGACCGCGGCCTTGACCTCGCCGCGGCGAAGGAGATCCGCATATTCGGGCTTCGCCTGTGGTTTTCAGAGCTTTACCGAAAGGCGGAGGACGCGTATACATCGTTTCACAGGCGCGCCGAGGGCGTCTATATCTGGGCGAGAATTGCGGACCTTTTGCTCACGTTCCTGCGCAGCGGCGCCGCGTATGCGTACCTTATCGCGCTTGTGCTCTCGGGCGGGCTCGGCGTCTCGGAATTTCTGCTCTATTTCACCGCCGTCAGCGGATTTACGGGCTGGGTGTCCGGCATCCTCGGCGATATCGGGACGCTGCACAAGCAGTCGCTCGACATCTGCACGGTGCGTGAATGCCTCGAATATCCGGAGCCGTTCAGGTTCGACGGGGGCGAGCATATCGCACCCGAAGTCGGGCGACAGTACGAGATAAGGCTTGAAAACGTCTCCTACCGCTACCCGGGAGCCGAGGCGGACACGCTCAGAAATATAGATCTTACGCTTCACCCGGGTGAAAAGCTTGCCGTCGTCGGGCTTAACGGCGCGGGCAAAACGACGCTCGTCAAGCTCATCTGCGGACTTTTAGACCCGACGGAGGGGCGCGTTACCCTTGACGGGCGCGACATCCGCGAATTTGACCGCGCCGAATATTACACTATGTTCTCCGCCGTTTTCCAGAACTTTATGGTACTCGCCTCGACCGTCGCGGCGAACATTGCGGGCAGCGAAGACGACATCGATATAGACCGCGTCCGCGACTGCGCCGAACGTGCGGGGCTGAAAAAGAAAATCGAATCTCTGCCGAACGGCTATGAAACATATCTTAACCGCGAGGTATACGAGGACGCGGAGATGCTGTCGGGAGGGGAGACGCAGCGGCTGATGCTGGCGCGCGCGCTCTACAAAAACGCGCCGTTCGTCGTGCTCGACGAGCCTACGGCGGCACTCGACCCGCTCGCGGAGTCCGACATGTATCACAAATATAACGAGATGACGGCGGGAAGATCGTCCGTCTATATCTCCCACCGCTTAGCGTCGACGCGGTTCTGCGACCGCATCATACTTATCGAGGGCGGAAGGATCGCAGAGGAAGGCACACACGACGAGCTTTTAAAGCTTTCCGGCAAATACGCGGAGCTTTTCGAGGTCCAGAGCAGATATTACAGAGAGGACGGCGGAGAAGATGAAGAAAAATAAGAAAACAGATAACGACAGCGGCGTTATGTCATGGCGCGACGCGGCAAAAATAAACCTCCGCGCGCTGAAGCTTTGGCAGCGGCGCCTGCCTCAGCTGATGACATCACATCTCGTCCGTGTCGTGTGGGAGGCGCTGACGCCCTACGTCGGTATATACCTCTCCGCGCTCGTAATAGATGAGCTTGCCGGGGCGCGCGACCCGCACCGCCTCTTCTTCCTTGTCGCGCTGACGCTTATCACCTCGGCCGTGATATCTCTTGTTTCTGCCATCCTTAACAAATGGACAAACACGCATGAGGCGGGGCTGTGGTATAAGTTCAACAACATCTTTTCCGAAAAGCTCCTGTCTATGGACTATGCGGACCGCGACAAAACCGAAACTACAGCGCTGCTCTCAACCATCAGGCAGCTTATGGCTAAGTAGATGTAATCAAGAGAAGAAAGGAAAAGCACAATCCAGACGGAACCGGCGGTTGT
>CANQYV010000059.1 GCA_947628165.1 uncultured Clostridia bacterium
GAGAAGAAAAAATAAATAAATACCGCCGCATACGTCGCAGACGAATTCCTTCGGGACATTCCCTCTTTTCTTTTGAAATATGAGAAAAGCGCCTGCCGTAAAGCAGACGCTTTTGTCTTTTGATATTGACTTGTGCCCCGACTGCGAACCGTCAGTTCAACTTCTCCATGTATTTAGCCTGCTCTGCAGGCGGGATCATCAGCGCATCCATTGCCTGTTTTGCCGTCAGGCTTAATGTTTTCATGAGCTGCTTAATATTCTTGATCCGCTCGTTTTCTTCGCCCTGTGCTATTCCTTCTTTTCTTGTTTCCTCAAACGCACGGCACATGAATGCTACTCCTTCGTGCCGCTCAGTTCAGCTTCTCCATGTATTTAGCCTGTTCAGCGGGCGGCAGTCCGAGCATTTCCATCGCCTGATGCGCCGACAAATTTTGCGATTTCATCAAATGCCTGATCATACTAAGCATTGCTTTTTCCTCGCCCTGTGCAAGTCCTATCGCTATTCCTTCTTTTCTTGTTTCTTCAAACGCACGGCACATGAATGCTACTCCTTCCTCGTTTTCCTTGTAGTATTTGCTCGCGTCCTTTATGACGTCGAAATTCATGTCGTCCGGGTCGCTGCATGAAAAATCGTGCATCAGCTTCCCTATATCGGTGTTGTCCCTGTACGCGCCGTTCACATAGAGAATATGCTCCCCGTCGCCGAAAGGCTCGTTCGTCACTAAATTCACGCGCTCTATCGGATAAAACGCCGCGCCTCGTCCGAACACATCGTGCTCGGTGATAAATATCGTGTATGTGTCCGGCAGCTCGTCGAATTCCTGACCCGCGTCGAGATTCTCGATGTCCATCGCGCTCGAATGATATCTCGCCCTGTGCGTCCCCGCGCCGTAGTCGGAGCGCTGTATCTCGAGGTCGTACTTTTTCCCCTCGGAATCGTGACCGTAAGCGTCAAGACATATCGACCGCGCGCCGACGAGCCGCTTCATATCCTTCTGCGTTTCAAGTCCCGTGATAACAAGATCGGACATACCCGTTATAATGCGAAGCACAAACTGCGCGAGCGGGATGTTGTCTTTGAATATGCAGCGCATGAAGTCGTCGTCGATGGGACGCAGCCCACGCAGCCTTGCCAGATCCTCCCGGCGCTCCCGTTCTTTTCGCTCAAGCTCGGTTTCGGTCATAGATGCATCATCTCCACTATAGGCAGTCGTGATCCTTCTGTATTTATGATACCCGAAAAAAGCGAAAAAGTCAACCGTTTGCGGCAACATTGCGCATTTTTGATTCACCGGCATGCCGACGCTTCGGGGCTTAATTCATTTTCTCATATTCCGCACTTTCGTCGTTCTGCTCCCCGGAAAAAGGGCTGCTCTCCGGCAAATATCCGGCGTCTGTTTCGACAGGCGCGCCGCCCCCGCATCCGAGGCATGACAAAAAAACGGTCAATGTCAGAACGGCCGCCGAGCAGTATTTTGTTATGACTGTTTTCGATCTCATAAACGCGCGCCTCCGGTTCTTTTCGATAAAAAAGCTTCGGAATATTTTAAATTTAATTATACACTGTATCATTTATTATGTCAACTATGTCAAATTTCGCGGCGCAGGGCTTACCGTATTGACATTTGCGCGGTTTGGTTTTACAATCAAAACAGGAACGCGAAAGGAGGCGGACGCCGATGGAAACGAAAAAACGGCCTGACGACGGATACGAGCATTACACGCATGGCAGCGCGCGCTTTCCGATAGGGATACACAAGACGCTCGTGCCGCCGAATCCCGCCGTCGGCGAAAACGTGCGGTATCAGATCCTTTATACGCACTGGCACTCGGAGCTTGAGTTTTTCTGCCTTTCGCGCGGCAAATGCGTCTTCGTTGCGGACGGCGCGGAATACGAGCTCTCGGCGGGTGACGCCGTGCTCGTGCCGCCGAACGCGACGCACTGGGCTTACAGGCTTTCCTCGGCGGCGGAGACGGTCTTTTACGCCGTCGTCTTCTCCCCCTCCCTTCTGTCCGACGGGAGCTCCGATATAATAAATGAAAAATACGTCGCCCCCGTCGTCTCGGGCGAGCTTATAATGCCGACGCTTTACAAAAGGGAGACGCCGTGGCAGTCGGAGGTGCTCGACATCCTCGTTGACATAATGGCGAATTACGACTACACGCCGTATGACAATGACCCGTATTCCGGCAGGCACCCCGAGCTTTTTCTGCGGGAGGACGCCGTCTGCCCCGAGCTTTTCATAAAATCCTCCATGCTCGCGATATGGTACAGGTGCGCGCAGCACGCGGAGCGAGGCGAGCGGAGCCGTCGCAGGAGCAGGACGAACCATGAGCGCGTTCAGTCCGCGATCGAGTACATGAACGCCCACTACGACCGCAGCCTCTCGCTTTCGGAGATAGCGTCGAGCGTTTTTATGAGCCGTGAATACTTTTCCCATGTGTTCAGGGAATGCACGGGAAAATCTCCTTTTTCGTACCTGAACGATTACCGCATTCGCCGCGGCATGGAGCTGCTCGAAACGACCGACATGAGCGTGACGGAGATCGCGTTTGCCTGCGGCTACAACCAGCTGAGCTACTTCAACCGCAGGTTCTCCGAGCTTGCGAAATGCACGCCGACAGAGTACAGGCGCGGACGCTCCGGCGGCGACCTGATAATATAAAGGCGAGCAGATAATATAAAATCGCAATATAGTGCAAACGCGCGGCAATATTGTGATAGCGCGCCGCCGCCGGAAAATGTACAATAAAAACGGAATGCGGGTAGCGTGCGCGGGCGGCCGCGTAAAAATATATTATCTATAAAGGAGAAAAGGGACATGAAAAAATCGGTAAGGATCATATTTGCCATTGTGATGGCGCTCATTACGGCGGCCTCGTGCGCGGTCGTCGCCTCCGCCGAGGGAGAAGCCTCCGGGGACGCGCCCATTATCTACTACTTCGTTGACTGCGGCGACTACCTCGTCGACACGGTTTCCGAGGGCGACGCCTTCGGTCAGTATAACTCCGTGACCGACCAGTTCTTCGGCGCGGACCCCTCGACTGGCAAGCAGTGGGGCGTCGTTGACGAGGGACTCGACGAGGCCGGCAAGGCGGCGTACAGCGACAGCCGCGTCCTCACCACCTGGACTTGGGCATACGAGTACAACACCGAGGGCGTCGACGTGCCGAAGGAGCAGTCGAACAGATACTGCCGCAACATGATGGAAAGCGGGCTCGACCGCGTCATCACCTACAAATTCGAGATGCCGGAGGCAGGCGACTACGTCGTCGAGGTCGGCTTTGCGAATCCGTGGGGCAACGCCTCGCCCGTCGACTTCTATCTCAACGGCGAGCTCGCGAGCGACCTCATGGTGTTCATAGATCAGAACTCCTCCGCATACGCATACGCGACGGTCTCCCCCGTCGACGGCTACATCACCGTTGAGGCGAAGGGTACGACGCCCACTATCAACATGGCGTACATCATAATCTCCAACGTCCTGACGAACGAGGAAACCGAGGGTATCGACGACGGCGAGACCGAATACGTCCCCGACCTCGGAGACGGGACAGACGAGCCCGAAACGGACAAGGCGCCCGCCGGCACGAACGCTCCCGCTGACAAAGAGCCCGCAGGCACCTCCGCCACAGACAAGGACGACAGCTCCTCCGGCTGCGGCTCCGTTCTCGGCTCCGGCACCGTGATCGCGGCGGCGGTCGTCTTCGCGGCAGTCGTCTGCAAGAAGCGCCGCTCATAAATAAAATCAACAATTCGCGCGCGGCGGAATAGATAAAAGCTCCGCCGCGCGCCTTTTCAACGACAGTTCATTTTCAGGGGGAATACATCATGATAAAAAAAGAAGAAAACTCAATTATATGCCGGTTCGGTCATGAGACCGTCCGCATCGACGCGTGGGGGAGAGGCATCCGCGTCCGCGCGGTCCCGTGCGGTGAGCTGCCGGACATTCCGTGGGCGCTTTCGTCCCGCCTGCCCTCTCCCGACGCGCGCATATACGACGGGGCTGACGGCGGCGCGCCGTTCGTCGAGGTGTCGGGGCTGCGGTGCGAAGTACGCGGCGACAGGCTCAGCTTCCTCTCCGGTGACAGGCTCCTGTTTGAGGAGGCGGAGCTCCCGTGGTCGCTGCGCGACCGCACGCGCGCTTACAAGACGCTCCCGGGCAGCGACACGTTCTCCGTCGACATAAAATTCGCCGCGTATGACGGCGAGCATCTGCACGGCATGGGGCAGTACCGGGGCGCAAGACACGAGCTGAAGGGCTCGACGCTCGAGCTCGCGCACCGAAATTCGCAGATATCGGTGCCGTTTCTGCTCTCCTCGCGCGGATACGGCTTCCTTTGGAACAATCCCGCCGTCGGGCGCGCGACGTTTGCCTCGAACATGACGGTGTGGCACGCCGACGCGACGCGCGCCGTCGACTTTTGGGTCGCCGCGGGCGAGACGCCCGCCGAGATCCTCGAAAAATACGCCGACGCCGTCGGGCACGCGTCTCCCCTGCCCGAAAATCTGCTCGGGCTGTGGCAGTGCAAGCTCCGCTACCGCACGCAGGACGAGCTGCTCGAGGCGGCGCGCGAATACCGCCGCCGCGGCATAAAGCTCGACGTCATCGTCGTCGACTTCTTCCACTGGATCTATCAGGGCGACTGGGACTTCGATCCCGAATACTGGCCCGACCCGCAGGCGATGGTAGACGAGCTTTCTGCGATGGGCACGCGGCTGATGGTCTCCGTCTGGCCGACCGTCGACCCGCGCTCGAAGAACCACCGCGGCTTTGCCGAGAACGGCTACCTCATCCGCACGGAGCGCGGGCTGCCCGCCGTCATGGAATTTTACGGCAACGTCGGCATCTACGACGCGACCGACCCCGGCGCGCGCGAGTTTGCATACGGCGTCCTCCGCGAAAATTACGGCAGATACGGCATCGACAAATTCTGGCTCGACGAGGCGGAGCCCGAATACTCCGTCACTGATTTCGACCACTACCGCCTCCACTCGGGTCCCGCGCTCGTGACCGGCAACATCTACCCCCTCATGCATTCCAAAATGGTGTACGACGGGCAGAAGAAGGACGGCGTACCCGACATTCTGAACCTCGTGCGCTGCGCGTGGGTCGGGAGCCAAAAATACGGCGCGCTCGTGTGGAGCGGCGACATCGAATCCTCGTTCCGCGAGATGAAGGCGCAGATACACAACATGCTCAACATGGGCGCGGCGGGCATTCCTTGGTGGATCTCCGACGTAGGCGGCTTCTACGGCGGCGACGTCCGCGACCCCGTCTTCCGCGAGCTGCTCGTCCGCTGGTTCGAGTGGGCGGTCTACACCCCCGTCCTCCGCATGCACGGCGACAGGCAGCCCGGAAAAGGTCCGCTCGTCCACGGCACCGAAAAGGGCGGCGGCTTCTGCCCGTCGGGCGCCGACAACGAGCTGTGGGTCTACGGCGAGGAAATTTATAATATCCTTCTCGAGAATCTCGAAAGGCGCGAAAAGCTCCGCCCCTATATCAAAAAGGCGGCGGAGGAGACCGTCAAAACGGGGCTCCCCCTCATGCGCGCGATGTACATGGAATTCCCCGACGACGAGGAATGCTGGCTGCTCGACGACGAGTACATGTTCGGCGGCGAGCTGCTCGTCGCGCCCGTCTCCGATTACGGCGCGCGCGAGAGGCGCGTCTACCTGCCGCGCGGCAGGTGGGAGAGCGGCGACGACGGCGCCGTAATCGAGAGCACGGGCGAATATGTGACGGCGAACGCCCCGCTCGGATATACGCCCGTTTTCAGGCGGCTTTGATTTCGGCGCGTTTTTGTGTGATCCACCATATTTCAGTGTTTACACGGCGCGATTTTTGTGATACAATGTCATATGGAGAATAAAACCGTATTCAAATACACCCCACAAAGGAGACACACATGAAAAACATCCCGAAAGTAAAAGTCGGAATAGTCGCCGTGAGCCGCGACTGCTTCCCCGAGAGCCTTTCCGTCAACAGAAGGCGTGCGCTCGTCGCCGCCTACACCGAAAAATACGGCGCGGACGACATTTACGAATGCCCGGTCTGCATCGTTGAGAGCGAAATTCACATGCTGGAGGCGCTTGCCGACATAAAGGCTGAGGGCTGCAACGCGCTCTGCGTTTACCTCGGCAACTTCGGTCCCGAGATTTCGGAAACGATGCTCGCGCAGAACTTTGACGGGCCCGTGATGTTCGCCGCCGCGGCGGAGGAGAACATCGGCGTCCTCTCCGACGACAGAGGCGACGCTTACTGCGGCATGCTGAACGCAAGCTACAATCTGAAGCTGCGCGGCGTTACCGCCTACATACCCGAATATCCCGTGGGCGACGCCGGCGAGTGCGCCGACATGATCCACGGCTTCCTTCCGATCGCAAGAGCCATAATCGGGCTTTCGGGTCTCAAGCTCTTCTCGTTCGGTCCGAGACCGCTCAACTTCCTCGCCTGCAACGCGCCGATATATCAGCTCTACCGCCTCGGCGTTGAGATAGAGGAAAATTCCGAGCTCGACCTCTTCGAGGCCTACAACGCGCACGCGGGCGACAAGCGCATCCCCGAGGTCGTCGCCGACATGGAGCGCGAGCTCGGCGCGGGCAACAAGAAGCCCGAGATACTGCCGAAGCTCGCACAGTACGAGCTGACGCTCCTTGACTGGATCGAGGCGCACAGGGGCTCGAAGCCCTACGTTGCGATAGCGGGCAAGTGCTGGCCCGCGTTCCAGACGCAGTTCGGCTTTGTGCCCTGCTACGTCAACTCCCGCCTGACGGGACGCGGCATCCCCGTCTCCTGCGAGGTCGACATCTACGGCGCGCTCTCCGAGTACATCGGCGCGTGCGTTTCCGAGGACGCCGTCACGCTGCTCGACATCAACAACACCGTACCGCGCGAGATGTTCGACGCCGACATCGCGGGCAAGTACCCCTACACGATAAAGGACACGTTCATGGGCTTCCACTGCGGCAACACCTGCTCGAACAAGCTGGCGGCATGCTCGATGAAGTATCAGAAGATAATGGCCCGCAGCCTGCCCGTCGAGGTGACGAACGGCACGCTCGAGGGCGACATCGCCCCCGGCGACATCACCTTCTTCCGCATCCAGTCGACGGCTGACGCGAAGCTGCGCGCCTACATCGCAAACGGCGAGGTGCTCCCCGTCGCGACGCGCTCGTTCGGCTCGATCGGCGTCTTCGCTATCCCCGAGATGGGACGCTTCTACCGCCATGTGCTCATCGAGAAGAACTTCCCGCATCACGGCGCCGTCGCGTTCGGTCATCACGCGCGCGCGCTCTACGAGGTGTTCAAGTACGTCGGCGTTCCCGTCGAGGAGATCGGCTACAACCGCCCGGCGGGCGACAGGTACCCGACCGAGAACCCTTGGGGCTGAAGGATAGCTGACGGGAGGTAAACTTCACCGCTCCACGCGGGCGCTTTTCGGCGCTTTCGCGTTTGTCGTCGTTGCCTTGCGTCCAGCAAGGCTGCCTCCTCCGCGCGCAAAATCATCCGAAAATCATCCCGCGTGGAGTGCTTCGCAGTTTTCGGCGTCGTATCATCGGAGAATACCGAGTATATTGACGCAGCACGGGCGTTGATACGCCGCCGAAAACCGGTGAGGGTTCGCCTCCCGGCAGCTATTCAATAATGTCGGCGCGGAGCTCCCTTTGGGGCTCCGCGCCTCATTTGAAAGGAACCTATATTATGGCAAACAAATTTTATATCGGCATCGACCTCGGCACCTCCGCGTGCAAGCTTTTGCTCGTGGGGGCGGACGGCGAGGCTGCCGCCTCGGCTGTGCGGGAGTATCCCGTCAGCTTTCCCGAAAACGGCTGGTCGGAGCAGCGGCCGGAGGACTGGAAGGCCGCCGTTTTTGACGGAATAGCGGAGCTTGCGGCGGCGGCGAAGCGCCGTGGCGGCAAGGTCGCCTCTATCGGCGTCGGCGGGCAGATGCACGGGCTTGTGATGCTCGACGGCGCGGGCGATGTGATACGCCCCGCGATCCTTTGGAACGACGGGCGGAGCGCCCGCGAATGCGAGTATCTGAACCATGAGGTCGGGTCGGATTTTCTGCTCTCTCACACTGCCAACATTGCGTTTACGGGGTTCACGGCGCCGAAGCTCCTTTGGGTGCGTGAGCACGAGCCCGAGAATTTTGCCCGCGCGAAAAAGATACTTCTGCCGAAGGACTATATCGTCTATGCCCTCACGGGCGGATTTTTTACCGACGCGTCTGACGCGTCGGGCACGCTCTGGTATGATGTGGAGCGCCGCCGCTGGTCGCCGGAGATGCTGTCTCTCTGCGGCATTGACGAAGGCATGCTGCCGCGCGTTTGTGAAAGCTCGGACGTTGTGGGCGAGGTATCCGCGTCCGTCGCGGACGCGCTCGGCTTGCCTCGCGGCGTGCTCGTTGTGGCGGGTGCGGGCGACAACGCGGCTGCCGCCGTCGGGACCGGCACTGTCGGCGACGGGGCGTGCAGCATTTCCCTCGGCACGTCGGGCACTGTCTTCGTTGCGCGCGATAAACCCTCCCCGGGCGGTGTCGCGGGCGGCGTGCTCCACTCGTTCGCGCACGCGAACGGGCGCTGGCACCTGCTCGGCTGCATGCTCTCGGCGGCGTCCTGCAACAAGTGGTGGTGCGAAACCGTTCTGGGGACTCGCGATTTTGCCTCGGAGCAGGCGGGGATAAGCGACGGCATGCTCGGCTGCGGTGACGTATTTTTCCTTCCCTACCTTATGGGCGAGCGCGCGCCTCACAACGACCCTTTGGCTCGCGGCGCGTTTCTCGGGCTCGGCATGGGGACGACGCGTGCGGAGCTTGTGCTCGCGGTGCTCGAGGGCGTTGCGTTCTCGCTCCGTGAAATTACGGACATCGCGCGGCGGCAGGGCGACATAACGCGCGCGGCGCTCTGCGGCGGCGGCGCGAAGAGCCCGCTTTGGTGCCGCATCATGGCAAACGTGCTCGGGATCGAGGTTTTCCGACCCGAAAAGGAGGAGGGTCCGGCTTACGGCGCGGCGATCCTCGCAGCCGTCGGCGCGGGCGAGTTTGCCACCGTCGACGAGGGCGCGAACGCCTTCGCCTCCGTGAAGGACGTCTTCACCCCCTCCCCCGACCTCGCCTCCCGTTACGCCGAAAAATACGCCCGCTTCCTGACGCTCTACCCGACTGTGAAGGGGTTATGGATGTAAGTCTTCCGGGGGGTGCCTTTTGAGAAAAAGGCACCCCCCGGACCCCCCTTCAAAACTTTTTATGACCGGGGGTTTTACTTGGGGGGACGATGAATTTTTGAGAAATATTACTGCCCTGCGAGAGTTGTTTTATAAAAACTCCTGCGGGGCGGTTTTTTGATATTGACAAAGATATCGCATTATGCCATAATAGAGTGCGGACGGCTTTGCCCTTTTTTCTTCTTAATATATACTCGGAGGGTATCGGAATTTGATATTCGGGAAATACATAAACAAATATTATCTGCGGTACGCGCATTTGCTGCTGCTCGGGCTCTTCTCGCTCGCGCTTGTCGACTACATGCAGCTCGTTGTGCCGAACCTCTACCAAATGGTCGTCAACGGCATAAACGACGGGTACGTCACCGTCGACGGCGCGCGGCTGCCGTTCGACATGGACTTCCTTCTCGACCGCGTGGCGATGCCGATGCTCGGCGTCGTCCTCTCTATGGTCGTCGGGCGCTTCCTTTGGCGCGTCTGCTTCTTCGGCTCCGCGATCCGCGTTGAGACCGACATCAGAAACCGCATGTTCGACCACTGCCGCACGCTGTCTCAGGAATTCTACCAGCAGAACAAGGTCGGCGGGCTGATGAGCCTTTTCACCAACGACCTCGAAACCGTTCAGGAATGCTTCGGCAACGGGCTCCTTATGATGTTCGACGCGCTGACGCTCGGGATCCTCGCGATATATCGTATGTGGCGGATGGACGCGTTTCTGACTATCCTCTCCCTCATCCCGATGGCGGCGCTGCTCGGCGCGAGCACCGTTGTTGGCCGCTACATGGAGAAAAAATGGAAAACGCGGCAGGAGGCGTTCTCCAGCCTCTCCGACTTCTCGCAGGAAAGCTTCTCCGGCATCGCCGTCATAAAGGCGTTCGTCAAGGAGGCGAAGGAGCTTTTGGCGTTCCGCGAGCTCAACACCGAAAACGAGCGCGCGAACGTCGACTACACGCGCGCGTCCGTGCTTTTGCACATTCTCGTGACGCTGTTCGTCGAGTCCGTCATCTGCGTCATCCTCGGGTACGGCGGGTACCTCGTCTACCTCGGGAAATTCAACGCGGGTCAGCTCGTCGAATACATAGGCTACTTCAACGCCATCGTATGGCCGATAATGGCGGTCTCCGAGCTCATCGACATGACGAGCCGCGGCAAGGCCTCCCTCTCCCGCATCAGCGAGCTGCTCGACGCGAAGCGCGACGTTGCCGACCGTGACGGCGTCGCCCCGCTCACCGATGTAAAGGGCGAGATCGAATTCCGCCACCTCACGTTCCGCTATCCCGACGGCGAATTCGACGTGCTCCGCGACATCTCCTTCAAAATCAACGCGGGCGAGAACGTCGGTCTCGTCGGCAAAACGGGGTCGGGCAAAACGACGCTCGTCGACCTCATTCTCCGCACCTACAACGTGCCCGACGGCACGCTCTTCATCGACGGGCACGACGTCAACGACGTGCCTATTCACGACGTCCGCGCGGCGGCGGCTTACGTCCCGCAGGACAACTTCCTCTTCTCGGACACGATCGCGCGCAACATCGGCTTTACCGCCGACGACCCGGATGAGGACGACATCGTCGAGGCGGCGGAGCTCGCCGACATCGACGGCAACATCCGCGAATTCGGGGACGGGTACAAGACCGTGCTCGGCGAGCGCGGCGTGACCGTTTCGGGCGGGCAGAAGCAGCGCATCTCGATAGCGCGCGCGCTGATGAAAAACGCCCCCATCTTAATTCTCGACGACTCCGTCTCCGCCGTCGACACGAAGACCGAGCGGACGATACTCGACAATCTCGCGCGCGTGCGGCACGGCAGGACCACGATCCTCATCGCGCACCGCGTCTCCACTATCGAGAGGATGGACAAAATCGTTTATATCGAGGACGGCGAGCTCGCCGCCGTCGGCAGCCCCGCGGAGGTTTACGAAAACTGCCCCGGCTACCGGCGGATGGTTGACCTCCAGCGCCTCGAGGAGGAAGGAGGCGAGGACCTTGCGTGAATATCTCCCGCTGCTTGTCGTCGGCGCGATAATCGGCACGTTCGCCGTGCTCTTCGTCGCCGCGTACGCCGTTCTGAAGCGGCGCGGGCAGGCCGTCACGTTCGACAGGAACATGTCCGACGGCGAGATAATGTCCCGCCTGCTCGTCTACGCGAAGCCCCACATCGGCAGCTTCGTCCTCGTGCTCGTCATCATGGTCGGCTCCATCTCCTACGACATCGTCTCCCCGCTCGTCATCGGCTACATCGAAAAGCTGATAGCGGGCAAATTCGAGCTGCCGCACCTCTTCTTCGCCGTCGCGTTTTACGCGGGGACGCTCGCCGTCTCGATGATCTGCACATATTTCCAGTCCATAATCCTCCAAAAGACGGGGCAGAAGATACTCTCCGCGCTGCGTCTCGACCTCTTCACTCACATCGAGAGCCTCTCGCAGGAGCAGCTGAACGGCATCCCCGTCGGCAAGCTCGTCACGCGCGTGACGAACGACACGAACGCGATTTCGATGATGTTCACTAACATCCTTGTGAACATGATTAGAAACGTTTTCGTCATCGTCGGCGTGCTCGCGGCGATGCTGATGCTGAACTACGAGCTTTCGCTGATGATACTCTGCTTCATCCCGTTCCTCGTGCTGTTCACCGTCATCTTCCGCAAGTTCACGCGGCGCGTTTTCCGCACGGTGAAGGACAGGACGACGGACATCAACACCTACCTTTCGGAAAACCTCTCGGGCATGAAGATCACGCAGATATTCAACCGCGAGGACGCGAAGATGGCGGAATTCCTTGAAAAAAGCGCGGCTCTCGGGCGCGCCAAGCGGAACCAGATTTTCGTTTTCGGCATCTTCCGGCCGATGGTGTACATGCTCTACATCTCCTCCGTCCTCTGCCTTCTCTACCTCTGCGGGCGCGGCTACATCAAGGGCACGGTCTTTATGGGGCAGGTGATAACCTCCGATGTGCTCGTCTCCTTCTACCTCTACATCTCTAAATTCTTTAACCCGATACAGACGCTGGCGGAGCAGTTCAACGCGCTGCAGTCCGCGTTTGCCTCGGCGGAGAAGATTTTCGCCGTCGCCGACATGAAGCCCGACCTCGTCGACGAGCCGGACGCCATAGAGCTTGACAACATACGCGGCGAGATCGAGTTCCGCGACGTGTGGTTCTCCTACAAGCCCGACGAGTGGGTGCTGCGCGGCGTCTCGTTCCACGTCATGCCGAAGCAGACGGTGGCGTTCGTCGGCTCGACGGGCTCGGGCAAGACGACGATCCTCTCCCTCATCTGCCGGAATTACGACATTCAGAAGGGGCAGATACTTATCGACGGCATCGACATAAAGAAGATAAAGATATCCTCCCTGCGCCGCCGCTTCGGGCAGATGTTACAGGACGTCTTCCTCTTCTCGGGCACCGTCCGCTCGAACATCGTTCTGCGCGAGGACAAATTCTCCGACGACGAGATCCGCGAGGCGTGCCGCTACGTCAACGCCGACAAGTTCATCGACCGCCTCGAGGGCGGGCTCGACGAGGTCGTCCGCGAGCGCGGGAACAATTTCTCCGCCGGTCAGCGGCAGCTGCTCTCGTTCGCGAGGACGATAATCCATCGTCCCGACGTCATGATACTCGACGAGGCGACCGCGAATATCGACACCGAGACCGAGCTCCTTATCCAGGATTCGCTTGAAAAAATGAAGAATATCGGCACGATGCTCATCGTCGCCCACAGGCTCTCGACGATACAGCACGCCGACAATATCATCTTCCTCTCTCACGGACAAATCGTCGAGGAGGGCACCCATCAGGAGCTCCTCCACCGTAAAGGCCGCTACTACCGCCTCTACACCCTCCAGTTCGAGAACGGGAAGTGAGTGGGGGAGTAATTTTTGCGGGGGAAAACTTTTCGAGAGAAAGTGGGCTTTTTCGCAAAGCGAAAAAGCAGAAGATGCCGCCAATGGCGGCATCTTCCTCA
>CANQYV010000060.1 GCA_947628165.1 uncultured Clostridia bacterium
CAGCCGAATACCGTGCATGCGGCGATTACTGCGGACGCGGCGCCGAGAGACGAACCGCAGCCGCCCTCAGACGAGGTGCTCTCCGTTTCAGACGTGGTGCCCGCGGGATCCTTCGAGCTGTTGTCTGCGGGAGCCTTCGTTGCCTCTTCCGTCGCAGCCTCAGTCTCGGGCGCGGGAGCCTCGGTCTCCGGTTCGACCGACTCATACGACTCGTAGTACATGTTGACCGTGACGATGTCGATGTTCGGCGTCTTTATCGTGGAGTTGTCAAAAACTGCGGGTGCCGCGAGGCGAAGCGTGTAAGTGCCCTTCTTGATGGACTCGAACGTCTCCGTGATTGTAAGGAAGGAGCTCCATCCGCTCGTGTCGGGGCACGTCACGTTGCGCGTCTCGGTGTCGAACGCGGTGAGATCCATATGGCGGTCGCCGGAAGCGGCATAGGAGATGACAAGCTCGATCTTCGCGCAGTCCGCGGGAATCTCCATGTTGTATTCAAACCAAGCCTCTTCGGGGGACGCTGCGTCAGCAGGCTTAAGACCGATGGCGTTGTTGCCCATCGAACCCGTCTGAGGCGCAGTCGTGGCGTTTGCGCCGCATGAGTCGTATATGTTTGCGAAAATCTCAAAATAAGCCGTAGGCTCGCCTGCCTCGGCGCCGCCTGTCTCGTCCGCGGCAAAGACGACGGCAGTCAGAGATGCCGCCACAAACACGAGCACGAGCGCCATAGATAAAAATTTCTTCATTTGTTTGTCACCATTCCTTTCGAGTGCTTATGCGCCTTAGGCGCATATCTTTTCGGAACGGCCTCGCCGCCGCCCGAGCGGCAAAGCGCTTCCGTTCCGGGATGAAGCGCGGCGCCGAAAAAACGCCGCTGATCTTTTTATCGTGTATTATTTTATATCAAAATTCTTTATTTTACAATGTTCTTTTGTTAATATTTACTCGTCAATAATGTAAAATCTTTAGATTACCCCCTTGCATTTTATGCCCGCATAATATATAATATTATAATGAAAAGGACGGAGGCGAGCATGGAAAATATATCACAACCGAAACTTGTTTATTTCCGATATCACCCCGAGGACCGCATACGCGATCTTCCGAATGTGCCTCTCGAGCACGACAATCTTGTATTCGTTCTCGACGGAGAGATCACATACTACATAGACGGTGAGCCGACGACAGCCGGCGGCGGGTATGCCCTGTATATGAAAAAGGGTATGTACCGCCGGCGCGACGAATCCGACGGTGTGGCGCGGTACTATTCCGCCCTCATCGACGGAGGCGACACGCGTGACACGGACAATATAAGCACCGTGTTCCAGTTCTCCGGCGTCTCCGGCATCATGTGGTGCCTGTCCATGATCGACCGCTCCGTTCTCTCCCCTACCGACGAACAGGAAATCGGCAGCCGCCGCATCGTTCTGCTCACGGCTCTGCTTCTGAACCTCTGCGTTGAGGCGTCGCTCGGGACGGTCGGCAGTCCTTATGTCGAGGCTGCCATCGCCTATATTCGCGAAAATTACAACAAGTCAAAGCTGCGCATATCGGACATAGCGAACTACGTCCACCTGAACCCATCGTATCTCTCGACTGTTTTCCGCAGGAAAACGGGCACGACGATTGGGGATTTTATCACCAAATACCGCCTCGACATAGCAAGAGACGAGCTTTCGCGCGGCAGCACGGTCCGCGAAACGGGAGAGCTTGTAGGCTTTACGGACCCCTATAATTTTTCAAAATGGTTCCGCAAAAACGCCGGCATGCCGCCGAGCGAATACCGCGCGCGCCTGCGCTCCGACATGTGATATATGCTTCCCTCAGCCCGCGGCGATCCCATAATATTTAAAGCCCCGCTTCGGCGGGACTTTTTTGTTTTTTTATTATCGATTCAACGGCGCGGCAAGTTTTTCTCCGAAAAAGCGATTTTTCACGATTTGCCGCTTGACGTTCAAAGGATTGTGTGGTACAATAAAAGCAGAAGATGCCGAAGTCGTAATATCAGCGGCCGCGGCGAAATAATGACGGCAAAATAATGATTTGAAAAGAGGTAATTTTATGTATCTTGCTATTGATGACGATAAGGTTCCCGGAACGATAGTATATCGTAAAGACATGGAAGGCTCGACAGGACTCGATTTTCTGAACAAAATCTTCTTTTTAAAGGACGGCATCCTTCTCACCCAGATCCGCACGATCGCGGGTGTTGACGGCTCGACGCTCCAGAACTGGGTCAAGCGCGGCTGGGTGCCGAACACGACGAACAAGCTCTATTCTATGGATATGTTCGCCCGCATAGTCATAATCAACATGCTGCGCGACACGATGCAGCTCTCTAAGATTTCGTTCCTCCTCTCCTACATCAACGGAGAGGCCGGCAACAAGGCAGACGACATCATACCCGAGTCCAAGCTCTACGACTATATCTGCCGCATCACGGACTCGATGCTCGGCGACGAAAGCTATTCCGACGAGCGGCTCCGCTCCGTTATAGAGAACTCCATCGACGAATCCGACTTGAATCCCGCAATCCCCGACGCAAAAAAGCGCCTGGCGTCGGCGCTCGAGGTCATCGTGCTCGCCCGCTATGCCGCGATAATCAAGGCGCATTCCGACGACCTGTTTGATAAGCTTGTCTGAGAAAAAAAGAGGCTGCCGCAAAAAACGGCAGCCTTTTTTTGCTTTTTTCAATACCTGTCGGCTTCGCGGGCGCTTTTTCGCTCAGTCGTCGGTGCTGAGCTTCATATATCCGGGCTTTACCCAGCCCCAGCGGCGGAACGCGTAGTCGAACATCAGCGTTAGAACTGCGGGCAGGATAAAGTGCATCGCCGCGATCTCTATTATCGTAAGCACGGGACCGGCAGTTCCCGCCATTGCCTCATAAGCTCCGAACTGGCCGACAAGGCCTGACGTGCCCATCCCCGCTCCTGTCGAGGTGTTCGTCATCTTTAAAAGCGCTGACGACACGGGGCCGAGTATCGCCGACGCGAGCGTAGGCGCGAGCCATATCTGCGGGTGGCGGAGGATATTGTGGAACTGCAGCATCGAGGTGCCGACGCCGACGGAAAGCGAGCCGCCGAAGTCGTTGTCACGGTAGCAGGCGACGGCAAAGCCTATCATCTGGCACGAGCAGCCGACTGCCGCGGCGCCCGCCGCGATCCCGTCTATGCCTATCATTATGCACAGCGCCGCGGACGATATCGGCGCCGTCAGCACCATGCCGACGACGACGGAAACGACGATTCCCATCGGTATCGGCGCATACGCCGTCGCGCTGTTGATAAACGTTCCGAGCGTCTGCATGAACGCGCTGATATACGGTCCGACGTAGACGCCGAGCAGTCCGCCCGTAAATATCGATACGAACGGCGTCACGATTATGTCGAGCTTCGTCTTTGAAACGACGAGCGAGGAGAGCTCACAGCCGACGACGGCGGCAAGATATGCGCCGACGGGCGCGCCGTACATATATCCGATGGCACCGGTCGCGGCTGCCGAAAACACGACGAGAGGCTTGCAGCCGAGCCCGTGCGCAACGGCGACGCCGATGGCGGCCCCTATGACGGGAGAGGACGCCGAGAGCGCCTCCGCCAACGGGGACATGAACGAAAGAAAGCTGATTTTTGCGAGCTGACCTATGATGGTTCCGATTATAAGTGAGGCAAAAAGTCCCTTTGCCATGGCGCTCATCGCGTCAATAAAATACCGCGTGCAGAAACGCTTTATAAAATCCATAGGAAAATGATCTCCGGTATGTGTTTCCGTTATTTTATTAAAGAGCGCCGCCATGAGCGGCGCTCTTGTTTGTCTTTTGTGCGCTCAGTCCGCCTTGGCGAGCTTGAATCGCTCCGCTATCACGTTGTACTCATCCTTCGTTATCGAAAGGACGCTGCCGTGGCGGGGCGTGAAATTCGTGAACGAGAACTGGTTCTGCCGGAGCTGCGTGAAGTTTTCAAGATCGTCGGTGTGTGCCATTATGAAGTAGCCGTCACCGTATGCGTCGGCGATGAAGTTCCAGCCTGAGCCGTCAAAAAGCTTGTATGTGCTCGAGCCCTCGACGCCGAGTCCGTTCGGCGAGACGAGCTTTGCCCTGCTGTAGGAATATCCGCTGTTTATTTTGTCCGAACTTGTGAGCAGTATTCCCTTTGATGTCTCGTCCTTCACGAACATATAATACGTTCCGTCTTCGTATATGATGTCGGCGTCTATGGCGTCATGTCCGTCCGTCGGCGCAAAGAAAAGCTTCGGCTCTGTCGAAAGCGTCTTCAGATCGGGAGAATATGAATAATACATGAGCGTCCTGCCGTTCGTCGCGTTCGATTTGAGTGCGAAGTATATCATATATTCCCCGCGCTCTTCGTCCCAGATCGCCTGCGGCGCCCATGCGCGCACGGTCCCCTGCGTGACATCGAATTTGCCGTCTACCTCGATGACGGTCTCATCTTCCCATTTGATAAGATCCTCGGAGCGCCAGCTGATCAGATTGCGGTTGCTGTCCCAGCCGTCCGAGCTTTTCATATCGGTGGCGATTATGTAATACGCACCGTCATGTCCGCGGAAAAGATACGGGTCGCGGATGCAGCGCGTCCCGCTTCTCGATGCGAGGACGGGACTTCCGTTGTTGACGGGCGTGAAGTTGTATCCGTCAAAGCTGACAGCGTAGCTGACGCGCTCCTGGTCGGGAGCGTTTCCGGAGAAGTATGCAAAGAGGTAGGCGTAGTATTCGGGCTCCGGCTCGGGCTCTTTTCCCGCGCTGTCGTCAGTCGAAGGGGCGCTCTCGCCGGCGCTGCCCGATGCGGCGTCTCCCGTTCCGTCTCCGCCGTCCTTGACGTCGGAGCATGAGATAAGAGGAAGCGTGAGCATGAACAGAGCAAGCAAAAGTGATACGATGCGTCTTGATTTAATCATTTCTTCTTCCTTTTCGGATATATTTTTTGAAGGCAGAGCGCGCGTCCCGCGCGCCATTTCCGCCATTTTATTCATTATACAATAAAACACCGCCGCGCGCAACATTTTTCAGTAAAATTTATCCCGTCCGTTTTTTGTCCGCCACTTGAAATCGCGCGCGCCTTGGTGTATAATCGCGAAAGGACGCAAAAAAGGCGCTCTTTTCGCGTCCGCAATAAAAACATCAAGGGGTTTTGACTATGATAGTCTTAATAAAGCTGTCATGTGCGCTGCTCGGCGGTCTTCTGATGTCCCGCATCGCCAAAAAGCTCGATCTCCCGGCAGTCACCGCGTATCTTGTCGCGGGGCTTTTGCTCGGTCCGTTCATCATAGGCGCGCTCGGCGTGCCAGGCCTCGGCTTCTCCACTCTCGCCGACGTCGCGTCCTTCGACCTTATCTCACAGGCGGCGCTCGGCTTCATCGCGTTCACGATAGGAAACGAATTCCGCCTCTCGCAGATAAAGCTCATGGGGCGTCAGGCGATAACGGTCGGCATACTCCAGGCGGTCATAACGACCGTCGTCGTCGACGCCGTGCTGCTCGCGCTCCACTTCATTTTCCCTTCTGCGATCTCGGTATCCTCCGCGATAACGCTCGGCGCTATCGCTGCCGCGACGGCTCCCGCCGCGACGCTGATGGTCGTAAAGCAGTATAAGGCGGAAGGACCTCTGACAAAGCTCCTGCTCCTCGTCGTCGCGATAGACGACGCCGTCGGGCTCGTTCTCTTCTCCGTCAGCTTCGGCATCGCCCGCGTCATAGAGACGGGGCACCTAAGCGTCGTCTCCGTCGTCCTTGAGCCCGCCATCGAGATCGTAGTCTCGCTCGTCATGGGCGGACTTCTCGGCGGACTTCTCCACCTTGTCGAAAAGTTCTTCCACTCCCGCAGCAAGCGCCTCTCGATTTCGATTGCCTTCGTCCTTCTTACGATAGGCCTTTCCATGGTGACGTTTGAGGTCGGCGGCGTCAGGGTCGGCTCGAGCCTGCTTCTGACGGCGATGATGTGCGGCACCGTGTTCTGCAATATCTGCGACACGTCGGAGGAGCTGATGGGACGTATCGACGGCTGGACCGCGCCGCTCTTTGTCCTCTTCTTCGTCCTTTCGGGCGCCGAGCTCGACCTCTCCGTCATCTCCGACCCGAAGGTCCTCCTTATCGGCGTGCTCTACATAATCTTCCGCTCGGTCGGAAAAATGTCCGGCGCATATCTGAGCTGCACGATGACGAAATGCTCCACCGAAATAAGGCGGCACCTCGGCATAACGCTCCTTCCGCAGGCGGGTGTCGCGCTCGGCATGGCGCTTGAGGCTCAGGCGCTCTCGGACGGCAGCGTCGTCCGCAGCGTCGTTCTCTTCTCCGTCCTCGTCTATGAGCTTATCGGCCCGACGCTTACGAAGCGCGCCCTCATCGCCGCGGGCGAAATTATCCCCGAAGGCAAAACAAGCGCCCGCGTCAAAAACGCCCCGCGAGAACAGATCAATATCGGGAGGAAAGAGTGATAATTTTTGCGGGGGGAACTTTTTTGAAAAAAAGTTCCCCCCGCACCCCCTTAAAAAAACTTTATGACAGGGGTTTTGGTTATTGAAGATCATGTCGGCGGCGCGGGGTGCAAGCGTTTCAATCCCGCGCCGTTTCTTTTATCATGTCGTCGGCGCGGGATGTAAGCGTTTATTCCCGTGCCGCTTTTTTCAGCTTATGCACGCGGGCTCGGCCGCTTCGGCGAGCGACTTCATCTTTCCGTATATCTCCCGCGCGCCGTTTCTGTCCTTCAGCTCGGCGAAGCTCTCACGCATTTTTTCAAGCGCTTCGTCGTCCGTCAGAAGGTCGGCGCATGTCGCCGCCAGCTTTTTCGTGTCGTCGTCGGTGACCGCGCACCCGCGTCCGACGAAGAAGCCGAGGTTCCCGTCCTCGCAGCCGGCGACCGCGTTTACATATACCATCGGCAGCTCCTTGACGGCTGCCTCCGTAACGCTTATCCCGCCCGGCTTCGTAAGATAGAGGTCCGCGCTGTCCATCAGAAGGCTCACGTTATCCGTATAGCCGAGCACGTTTATGCCCGGATTTGACGAATACCGCCTCGACAGCTCGGAGTATAGCTTTTTGTTCGTCCCGCAAATAACGGTCATGACACAGCCCTCGGGCAGTATTTTCGCCGTTTTCTTGACGAGATCCGGTATCGGGCCGCAGCCCATGCTCCCGCACATCACGAGCAGATGGCGGAAGTTCGGGTCTATGCCGAGACTTCTCTTCGCTTCCCTCTTCGGCGTGCGCGTGAAAAACGCGCTGCGCACGGGTATTCCGGACGCGAAGAGCTTGTCTTCCGGAACTCCGTGTGCCTTAAATTCGCTCTTCAGCGACTCGTCCGGCATGAAGCAGACGTCGAGCCTGCTGTCCGATGCGAACGGATGGCATGTGTAGTCCGTGATGAGCAGTCCGCTCGCCTTGAGGCTGAGCCCGTGGCGCTCGATGGCGTATGACAGCATCGACGCTGAGATTACATGCGTGCACACAACACAGTCGTAGCCGTTCTCCTTTATATATGCCTCGAGCTTTTTTGAGCCCATCGCGATAAGGCGGTAGAGCGCCGAGCGTTCGTTTGAAAAGCGCGGATGGTCCTCGAGAAAGCTGTATCCCTTTGTAAACAGCTTCGGCACGCGGCGGTATATCCTGACATGCCATCTTGAAATTATATCAGACACGCGCTTTGACACGAACGCAAGCGAATCCTCGACGTCGCAGACCTCGCCCGCGCTCTCGTAATACTCCTTTATCGCGCGGGCGCAGGAGTTGTGTCCCTCGCCGGTATTGCAGCTCAAAACAAGCGTTTTCATTCTACATTTTTTCCTCTTTTGTCAGGCTGTCTTTTTTATGAAGGAAATGCCGCCCGTGGCGGCCTCAGACCCCGCTTGATCTGCGGTCGGCGCGGCACAGGGCTGTGCCGCGGAATGATTTTTTTCATCAACAATAATACCGCAGACTTCGCCATTTGTCAATAATCTTTCGCAAAACTTAAAACTTTAAAAATTTGCCGCACTGCCTGTTTTTATTATATTTCACTCGGAGCGGAGTATGAATGAGGAATGATGTCTCATGCGGCAAAAAGCGGCGCCCGCGTTTTGCGGGCGCCGCTTTTTCTTATTTTCGGCATTATTTTATAATGAAATAAGTGTGATACGGCATCCCCTGCGCCTCGTATGAGGGGAAGAACTCATGCCCGAAGCCGACAAGACAGAATGCGCCCGCCTCGCGGTTCTGCGAGAGCGTGAGGCATTCGGCGATATCCCTGCCGCCAAGCTCGAGCGTCAGCGGCTCCGAAGACGCGTCACGCGCCGTCATGACGAACGGCCCGTACATGAGCGCGGCGAGCTCCGACCCCTCGAGCCGCTCAAGGCGCGGCGTATATTCAAATCCGAGCTCGTATGTCTCCTCGGCGCCCGCCGCGTGCTCCGCCTTTATGTAGTCAGAGGCGGCGTATCTTCCGCCGTCGCCTTCGGGACGTGACGCCCATTCCGGAATGCGAAATTTCACGTCATATTCGCCCGTCCCGCCGACGGTCACGGATATTCCCGGGAACGGGAACGAGGTCTTTACCTTTATGTCTATTCCGAGCGCCTCGTCACGGAAATCGGAGTCGAGATAGAGGCAGACGTACACGGTCGGTATCTCGCCGGGGACGACAAAATACGCGCTGTCGCCGTATTTGACGTGGTTCTCCATGCCCGTCCCGTGGCAGCATGTGAACGTGCCCACGTCGTCACTGTACTCGCGGCGCGCGCCGTATCCTATCGGGAGCATATACGTCACGCCCGCGTGCGAGCGGTGCGTCACCTTTCCCGACTGCGACGGCAGGATGTGATTGACGAGCGCCCGCTCACAGTACGCCATATATTCCGCCCGCTCGGGGTCAAGAGAAAAGAGCGTGCGGGCGAGCTTCATCATGTTGTATGCGGCGCACGTCTCACAGTTTTTGTCCGTGTCGATGTCACGGGCGAGGTCTTCGGCGCGTCCGAACGCCTCCCCTTTGCCGACGCCGCCCGTCGCGTACATGTGCCTGCCCGTGACGGTGTCAAAGAACCCGCGCGCCGCCGAGAGGTACTCCTCGTCTCCCGTGAGCGTGCCGAGAAGTGCCGCGCCCGTGAGCTGCGGTATATGCTGATTTGCGTGGAGCCCAGCGAGCTCGTCACGCCCGTCCGCCAGCGACGAAAACAGCTTTTTGTTGTCGAACAGCTTTGCCGCCGAGAGGTATTTTTCGTTCTCCGTCAGCTCGTAAAGCCTTGCCAAAGCCTCGTTCATCCCGCCGTATTCGCCCGCGATGTGAGTGCTCCACATCTGCTCTCGACGCTCCTCGGGAACGGCGCCGAGCCTGTCATATATCCAGTCGCCGAGGCCGCAGGCGGCGTCCTTCGCCTCGGGTAGCCCCGTCGCCTCAAAGCAGTCGAGAAAGCCCGCGAGCAGCTTGTGCATCGTGTAGTACGGCGCCCATATTTTCGGGTACGGCACAAGGTTTTCGAGCAGCGCGAACTGATCGGGCGGATACGCGCCGATATAGCCCTCTCCCCACAAAGACGGGTCCCGGCTCATGTCCTCCGCCCTGACGTTTTCGGGGTCGCAGGACGTCACAAAGTCCCGCGCACGCCCGCCGCAGAAAAGCTGCATCCGGCGAAGCTCTTTCACCGTATACACGAGCTTGTCGTAAAGCCCGCGATCCCCCGTTGCCCTGTAAGCGAGCGAGAGCGCGGAGATGAAATGACCGAGCGAGTGCCCGCGCAGAAGGCACCCCTCCGCCTCCCAGCCGCCGGGAGCATCCGCGCCCATCGTATCTTCGCCGAAGGTGCGGCGGACGGAATAAAGCATCATATCGGCGGACAGCAGCCGCAGGTATGAAAGCGTGCGGCGGCGGTTTTCGGTATAAGGCGTGCGCCCCGTGAGCGCGACCTTTTCAAGCGGAGCGAAATATCCCATCGACATATTTTTCATTTCTGCAAAAACCGTTCCTTTTCGACATTCTACCCCATATTTTAGCACACCGCGCGCCCGAGCGCAAGAGGGTGAGAGATATGTTTAAAAACCCGCCGCCGACATTTTCGCCGGCAGCGGGCAGTTTTATTTCGATATACGCTCTCTCATGCGTTCGAGCAGCTCATACGGCGCGTTCGCCTGTCCTATCCTGTTCGGCTTGTTTTCTCCGTGGAAATCGCTGCCGCCCGAGAGCAAAAGGCCGAGACTTTCGGCGAGCGATATGTATTTCTCCCTCATCTCCGGCGTGTACTCCGTGTAGTAGCCCTCGACGCCGTCGAGTCCCGCGCGCTTCAGCCGAGAGAGCATTTCCGAAAGCTCCGGTATCGTCAGCCGCGTCTGGTTCAGGTGCGCGACGAACGCGAGCCCGCCCGCGTCCTTTATCGCGCGCACGGCCTCCTCGTCCGTCAGCGCCTGCGTCGGCGAATAAGCCGGTCTGCCCGATGAAAGGTATTTCGCGAACGCCTCGCCGACGCTGCCGACGTAGCCGTGCTTTACCATCACGCGCGCGATGTGTATGCGGCAAACGACATCGTCTCCCGCGAGTGCCGATACCTCCTCAAACGTCACCGGCAGCCCGAGAGAGCATAGCTTTTCGCAAATCTCGCGCTCGCGACGCATCCGCACCTCGCGCGCATGCCCGAGCGTCCGCAAAAGCGTTTCCGACGACTGGTCAATGAAGTATCCGAGAATGTGAGTTTCCGTCTTTGAAACGGCGGAAAGCTCTATCGCCGGTATGACCTCTATCCCGAGCTCTTCCCCGGCTGCCGCCGCCTCGTCGACGCCCGCGGTCGTGTCGTGGTCCGAGAGCGCGACGGCAAAAAGCCCCGCGTCCGCGGCTGCCTCGACTACCCCGTCAGGTGAAAGCGTCCCGTCCGAGCAGGTCGAATGTGTGTGCAGGTCGATATATTTCAAGAGCAGTTCGCCTCCTGTAAGCTATTTCCCTTTTATTTTACACCTCCCGCCCGCATTTTGCAAGCGCCACAGCACCACCCCGCCGGAAAAATTGCCGCAAATCCGTCCTCGGCTTAGCTGCCTTCGTAATATCCTATCTTTATCTCTTCCCCGTCACCGAAAGGAACGGCGTAGTAGTATGCCTGCTCGGTATCGCCTGATTTGCCAAGGTGCTCAAAGAGCATATAATCGTCCGTGCAGCCCGCGTAATTGACTCTGATATCAAATTCCTTTATATTCTTTCCCGTGAGGTCGCATAAGGTCGTCTTATCCATGTCAACAAACAGCGCCCCATTTGTTGTAAACTGGATTATAGGCAGTTCGATCGTACCCGAAGGCTCCTCCGTCAGAAATTCCCCCAAGTCTTCGTCGAACCAAAATACCTCCTCCATGCGCTTCGTTTCAAACGAATATTTGTATACGCCGCGCCGTGAATCCCAAGGTTTGCTCTCCCCGTTTACCTCAAGCATCCCGTACTGAGACATACCGAGATATATCCCGTCTCCCGGCACGGGCAGAAAATCAAATCTTGTCGGCACGACCCTGCCCATGTACGGCTCGTTCCACAAGACCTCCCCCTGCCGCGTCTTTATGTTCCACCTGTAAAGGTCGGCGTATCGTGCCAGGTCGTCGTCGTATGCCCCCGTTTGAATATCTGAATGATAAACCATGATATACAGGTAGTTGCCCAAGCATCTTACATTTATCCGCAAATCAAAACTTATTTGGAATTCTTTTTTAAATACATAAAATGTTTCATTTCCGCCAAGCTCCTGTGCAATCAGCGCGACGCTTTGAACAGTCTTTCCGTTCTTAACCTCGTTCTTTGCCGAAAAAGAATAGATATACCCGCGGTGGATCTGCATAAACGGATCGCTGCTCAATGTAGACATAATGCTCCCACTTACATTGCCCACTTGCTCCCGCTTTGTCCCGTCGAGCTCCATTCTGTATACCTTCGTATCCGCTATGCTGTAAAGCTTTCCGTCATATATCTGAAGTCTGTCCGAGCCCCCCACATAAGCGTTGCAGTCGGGGTCCTTTCCATGCATGCAGTCCGGCTTTCCGCAAAGCGGCAGCGAGATACCCGTCTTTTTGTCCGTATATACTATGAGCGAATTCCACGGTGAGTCGTCGTTGTGATCTGAAATATCCGAATACCAGCCGTCCTCCGTTTCGCAGACAGTTTGGCTAAATGAATTTCCAAGCTGAGCGAACGTGAGCGGCGCGTCATAATCGGGGAGGTATTCGTCAGTATCGAATTTCGGGTCTTTTATGTAATTGTCTACAGGAAATATCTTAAAACCGTTTTCGTCAAATTCGGCGTCCTCGGGATCAGCCTCCGTCTCGCCCGCCTCCGTCGCAGCAAAAGACGCGCCCCCAGTCTCCCCGCCTGTCCCGTCTCCCCCGCCCGCGGCAGGCCCGCACGCCGTAAACAGAAGCGCGAGCAGAAGCAAAAGCGCCGCCGCGGATACCGCTTTCTTTATTTTGAATTTCATAAATGTATATTCCTTTCTATTTTAAAATAATTTGAGCTAAGATAACTTTATACTATTTATATACCATAATATTCCGACACATGTCAATACTTCTCTCATGAATTTTCAACATAAAATGTGATTTAAAGTAAAAAAAATAATTTCTGTGGCACAAAGAGAAAACCCGCCGAAAAAAATTTTAAAGAAATTTTCCGCTCGGTATTGACAAATGCGTGCATACTGTATATACTGTACATACACAGTTGACTGTCACGAGGGAAAAGATGCAGATTTACATCGACAACAAAAGCGGCACGCCGATATATGACCAGATCTGCTCTCAGATCAAGGCCGCCATCATCTCGGGCGAGCTCTGCGAGGACGACGCGCTCCCGTCGATAAGGGGGCTTGCACATGACCTTCGCATCAGTGTCATCACTACGAAGCGCGCATACGACGAGCTCGAGCGCGAGGGCTTTATCTACACCGTCGCGGGAAAGGGCAGCTTTGTCTCGGGGCTCGACGGCGAGCTCTTTCGCGAGGACTGCCTGAGGAGAATAGAGGAACACCTCACAGAGGCGGCAAAGCTCGCCGCGCGGTGCGGCATCGGCGCCGAAGAGATGGCGGAAATATACCGCCTCATCACGGAGGAAGAAGGTTGAAACATTGTAATATGAGCACCATTCCGAAAAAGGGCGCACAAAATCAAGCCCTCAAGAAATGGGGCTTTTCAAATCAGAGAAGACGCGGTATAATCTACGTGGCGCTGGG
>CANQYV010000061.1 GCA_947628165.1 uncultured Clostridia bacterium
CCCTCGCCGTCTGAGGCTGTGACTCTAAGGAAATACTGGCCGGCTGGCAAGGCGTTCATTTCGTATTCGGTGCTTTCATAACCGTCAAGCCTTACGATGTCATCAGTAAAGTTTGGGTCCGTCGAAAGTTCAACGTCATACACCGCGTCGCCGCCGTCTGCAAGATACGCGCTCTCCCACCGCAGCGTCAGACCGCCGTCCCCCGGCTTTGGGGCAAGAATGTGGAACGGCCACGGCTCGTATAGACTTTCACGGTAAAGGCGGAAGTTCTCCTCGACCTCGCTGCCTATTTCATTCAGCAGAACTTCGTAGTTGTCACTCGACACCCGCTGATATGCGGCGTCGGGCAGACGGTATATACGGCTCTCTATGAGGTCAGCATATTTCTCAGCCCTTTCATTCAGCTCATCCGCATACAAAAAGCTGTCATGGAGATCGACGACTGCCGCATCGAGCTCCGCGCGGCATTCTTCGTCTTTTAGTATGCGCTCGAACAGCTTACCGCCGAAAAGCTCGAATATGCCGTGCTCCCATCCGGCGTCGAAGTCGGCGTGGCGCAGTCGTTCGTAGCTGTCGGACAGTATCCCGTCGTTATCCCAGCTTATGAAGTACCACTTATTCACTCCCGTGGGGCTGTAAAGGTAATAATTGCTGACCGCAGCGTCTCTGTTCCCCATCAGGATGTGGAACCCCATCCAATAATACAGATTGTCCTCGTCGAAGTACGTGCTCACTACGTCTGATATCGGGATCGTTTCGTCGTTGACTGCCGCAAGAAGCGTCAGCAGCTTCGTGTGGTCGACGTCGCCCTTTATCTCGAGTATCTTTTCGAACGCGTCAGCATTATATCCGCGATCTGTCGCGAGTTTCAGCTCGTCCGGGTGCAAGCCCCAGTCAAAGTTGACGGCTTTATATATCTGACCGCTGTCGTCGAGCGACCTGTTGCGGAAATAACGCTTGTTGACCTGCTCGACGGCCGTATAGATGCCGTAGTCCTCGAACATGCCGTCGTCGCCCTCCGTCTTATCCTTGACGTAAAGGCGGACGAACCATGTGCGCGCGCCGAACATCTCGGGGATCTCGGCCATGAGGTCAAACGCGAGCTTGTTGCGGATGCGCGTCGGGTCGGCGACATGCTTATTGAGGACGACGACCTTCTGCTCCTTCCAGTCGCCATTGCCCTTTTTTATGTCGATGCGATAGCTTTTCTGCGGCTGTTCCGACGCGCCCATTCCGCGCAGGCGGACGGTCGCGTTAGCCGACAGTTCGCCGTAGCCGAATTTCCCCGAAAGCGGACCTATCTCGTCGCCGACCTGGAGCAGCGCCTCGCACTTGTACGGCTCCTCGCCCTCCGCCTCAAAAACGGACAGCGGCGTCTCGTTGACTTCCCTCCATGTGTGATCCGTACCGTCGGCGGCGGTACCCTTACCGACCGTCAGATACATCGTTATGATCTCATCGTCGCCGCTGTCTTCATAGATAGTTGTGCTGTCCGACACGCGGTAGATAGAATTATTCGATGTTTTTTCGTATGATTCGTCCGAAGAAAGAAGCGTCGCGACGCCCTGACGAAGCATTTCGTCGCAGCTGCAAAGGCTCGCCGCCGTCGCGGCAAGAATGACCGCTGCGAGGAGGCGTATATATAATTTGCTCATATGCTTGTCCTCATTTGATGATCGGGATAACAGAGACTGTATCGGGTATTACTCTGCATTGGCTATCTGCTTAAACGTTCCGTCATCCAGGACTTCAAATGCCATGCACCCGTATCTCTTGCCATATCCCGATTCGGTGTAATAGTCGAAGCAGTCTTGTGAATAGCCTGATTCATTTGTCGCAACGACACGCAAATAATACCTTCCCGGACTCAACTGTAAATCGCAATACACGCCGGGAATGCGTATTCCGTCCTGCTCAAAAAGGACATTTTGGAAAGCCGTGTCGTCAGCAATGATGCATTTATATGTGATATCTTCCAAATCCAAATCATATGAATTGCCCCAACCGATATAAAGCCTTCCATCCGGTGTTTTTTCCGGCAGCCAGGCAAAGAAAGGCCACGGAAGATTCAATGAATACAGAAAATATTGATAGTTTTCCTCGATCTCTGCATTTATGGAATCCGAATAATATTCAAAGAGCTCCTGCGAACTGCTCCAATAAAGGCTGTCAGGCTCTTTTTGCAGATATTGAATAACAATATCTTTATAGATGTCGATATGCTCGTTGATCATCTGCGGATCAAAATAATTATCCCGCAGATCATTTACCGCACTTATCAATGCATCTCTGTATTCTTTTACACGAAACATCCGATTGAACAGGACCAAATTCGTAAAATGTGTAAGCCCTCTCTCCCACGACTGTCCGTCAACACGGTTATTCGCTTTATTTTCAGTCGATCTGAGACAACCGTCACAATCCCACGATAGAAAATACCATTTGTCCGAATTCAAAGGGCTATATAAATATTCGTTTCTTGCACCCACATCTACATTGCCGATCAGAATATGAAATGCTAAGAAATAGCTTATATTTTCAACATCGAAGTATTGGGAAACGACCTGTTCGATAGGGATCGTCCAATCGTTGACAGCCGCTATCATATTTCTCAGTTTTTCATTATGTGTATCTCCTTTTATTTTCAAATACTCCTGAAATGCCCATTCGTCATATCTCGGATCGTCTTCTGCAAGCATAACAGGCTCATATGTTTCAAATTCAAAGAAAACAAACTTATACAGACTTCCCTTTTTGTCCAGTCCGTGATTTTCCAAATACGTTTTATTTATTTGTTCCAAACGTGTATACAGACCGTAATCCTCGAATACTCCGCTTCCGCCTCTTGTTTCGTCCTTCACGTACAGATGAACGAACTGCGTGCGTATTGACGTCATCTGCGGCACAGACTGCATAAGGTCAAACGCAAGTTTGTTACGATAGCGCAAAGAGTCTGTTGCATACTTGTTAAGCGGAATGGTCTGCATATCTTTATATGTTCCTTTTCCGTCTTTGATACGCACCTTATAGTTCTTTTGGGTGTTCCTCGACGACGTCTGCCCTCTCACGCACACGGTCGCGTTGGGAACGGTCTCGCCGTAGCCGAACTCTCCCTCGACGGGTCCGTTCTCGTCGCCCACCTGCAGTATCGCCTCGCATGCATAGCGGTCTATCTTGTTTTCGGAGTAATAATACGTGTCGTAAGTATTGACCTCGGTCCATGTGTGGTTCGTGCTGTCCTCTGCGTTCCCCTCTCTGACGGTCAGATACATCGTCACGACCTCCGACAGCTCCGACGTGTCGGAATATATGCTTTTGTCCTCGCGCAGCGGTGCCGCATCCGGCTCGGGCGCTATATCCGCGACATCGCCGACACGCTCCGTTTCGGTTTTTGCATGGTCTGCCGTGGTATCGTCCGCAACGCCGCCCGCGCCGACGCCGCATCCGCCGAGCGTCAGCGTGAGGGCGAGCAAGAGCGATACTGCTCTTATTCTTTTCATACGTCAGCCGCAGTCCCCTTTCGATTTTTATCTTTTTGCTTTCCGCGTATTTTGTCTGCCTTTTTCTCAAGCTTTATTCGCTTTTTCTCCGATATCCTGTTCTGTCTGTCGTCGAGTCTGTCGCACAGTGAGGCAAAAAATCCGCTTTCCGACGACGGCACGACCGCCTGTCGGCACAAAAGAAAGTACGGCAGCCGGCGGAGATACCATTCAAGTCTGATCCACACGACAAAGTAATACGCCGCTCCCGCCAAAACGAAGCCGAATCCGAAAAAGTTCGTGGGGAGATACAGTATGCTGTATACGGAAGCGCCGACGCTGACGAGCGCAAACGACGCCGTTCCCAAAAGCGCGCCGAAGTAGTCCTCGAAGTAAAGGAGCGTCAGCATTATAGTATTGCATATCGCGTACAGTCCGTATCCGGCGCACAAAAATTGGAATATGGCGACGGACAGCTCACTGAAGCCCATCCCGATACGTCCCATGACATATGAGCCGAACACGACGAACAATATCGTACATACGAGCTGCTTATGCGCAGCATAAGTAAGCTCGCGGCGCAGCACGTTTATCATTGATTTATTCGCCTGCTCGATATCCCTGACGGAGCCGTTTTCGTTGAACAGGCTGTAGTAGTCCCTGTATTTCGGATAGAACCGCACCTCAACGGAGGTGACGTAGTTTACAGTCGTTATGAGGATCGAGAAAAATGCGATGAGCGCGGGCGCGTCGTATGGCGGTGCACCGTAAAACAGTCCCTCGACCTGTTCTCTCAGCGGTCCGAAGTACATTATAACGATATGCGCGTAAAGTCCGAGGTTTGAAAAGCCGCCTATAAACGCAAGCGTTCCGTATTTGTCGAGCCACCGCAGAAATGAAAACTTGCTGCCCGAGCTGTTCGGGAAATAGTCCGTCAGAAGCTTATAGTACCAGACCATCAAAACGCCGTATGAAATGATGACGCATATCATCATCGTTGAAACGGTCGCTTTTCCGAATATGACGGAGAACAGCGCGATGATAAAGCCGAACATCAGCGAGATGGCGAACGCGATAACTATCCCCTTAAAATCCTTCAACGCTGTCAGGAATATCGTCTCCGACCATACGACGACGAGAATGAGCGAGAACCAAAAGCTCTCAAGCCTGTATATCGGGTCGATGCCCGAGAAGTGGAGAAAAATTCCGTATGACACTGCCGCAATAACGAGCATTATCGCCGTGCTCCCGTAAAAAGCAGGCATTATCGTTTCCGATTTTTCCTGATATATCATATCGGCGATATAGCGCGTCACGACCATGTTGAGCCAGCTCGTGACTACGAGAGACCACAGTATGCTGTATGTGAGCATGGAGTTCATCAGTTCTCTGTCGTGAGCCCCGATACCGGCGAGGCGCGACACAAGTGACATACCCGTCAGCAGCATGACGCCGAGCACCATCGGTCCCGCACAGATCACACCTGCGTATCCGTATGCGCGGCATAAGGCGAACACACCTTTTTTTGAAAACAGCCGCTTTAGACTGAATCCGATGCCTGCCATCGTGCAAAGACCTCCTCGTATGCTTTTAGGTAATTCTTTATCATATCCGCGTGGAGATAATATCGCCGCACACGTTCTTTTCCGACGAGTCCCATCTTGTACCGCTCCTCCGGGTGAACGCAGAGATACTCCATCGCTTCGCTCAATGCTTCACGGTGTATCGGCGGCGCACAGAGCCCCGCACGTCCGAGGTCGTCGTCCGGCGACATTCCGTTTAGAAGCTCCTTGCAGCATCCCACGTCCGTCGTGACGCACGGACGTCCCGCCGCGAACGACTCGAGCACCGACAGCGGCATTCCCTCAGAGATGCTCGTCAAAATAGTGAAGTCGAATTCACGCATCTTTTCGAGCACGTTGACGGTGCCGGGAAAAAAGACGTCCTTCAGTTTCAGCATCTCGACAAGGTTATAGCACTCCTGTGCGTATTCCTTATCGTCCTCCGGACCGCATACGTGAAGTCTGACGTTCGGTACGCGCGATTTGAGGTCTGCGAACGCATAAAGCAGCGTTTTGACGTCCTTGATAGGCGCTATACGAAGTACGGCTCCGATATCGGTCCATCCGTCGGGCTGTTTATACGGGATATTGCAAAATCTGTCATAGTGTATGCCGTTGACGATATATCTGCAAAGCCGCGGCTTGCATCCCATCTCGATCTGAAGCTCGCGCGCCCTGCCGAAAAGGCTCGTTATCAACGATGCTTTTTCGTATGCGCAGCCTGAGAGCATATAGAAAAATCTGACCCAAAACTTCTTGAATGCGGGGAGGACCCAGTTTGAGCGTATGATCTCCTCCTCCCGCTCTCTCGTATATATACCGTGCTCGGTTATCATATACGGGACGTGATTGACATAGTTGCCGAGACGAGCCAAAACGCCCGCATAGCCGGTCGCAACGGCATGGTAAATGTCCGCCTTCGGCACTTCGGACTGCAGGATATAAAGAACAGGCAGCATCATGGAGCGGACAGTGTGGAAAAAGTCGGAAAACGCCGTGTACGGGTAATCTTCAAGGCATATCTTTGTAAGAATGTCAAGAAAATCCTCGCTCATCAAAAACGCTATCGGGGAGACACTGTTGTCGTGATAAATGTGAAAAAGAGTATCCCAGTCGGGCGTTCCGCACTCGATGAACTGTTTTAACTGCTCGAGCTCATAGTCGTTGAATTTGTACCTCTTTTTCCGAAAGCTCATTGTCAAGGCGTCGTTCAAAAACAGCTCCTTGACCTCCACGACATTTTCCGGAAGCGTATATTTAAATTTTCCTCTGTCCTTTGAGTCTGCTCCGATGACCCATAAGACAAATTCGTGCTGACTCATCGCCTGTATGTACTGGTGCATCCACGACGACACACCTCCGGTCACATATGGGTAGCAGCCCTCCAATATTACGCATATACGCATGACGTTTTCCTTTATACTTTGCCCTTCTATGTAAAACTGAAACAGTGATGCGGCGTAAACTCACTCAAATGATATCTCAACTGTGCTCTCGTCCGCCCTCACAAGGTAAAGTCCTTCCTGAAGCTCGGTGATCTCACCACCGACAATTTTTTCCGGCGTCTGTCCTTCGTTGAGGCGGAGCATGAGCCATGCTTCGTCGACAAAGCAGCCGAGGTCGACGGTGACTCCGTCATCGTGCCACACCTGCTCAACATTGACGGCATCATATCTCTGTACGGCGGCGGCGAGCTCACTGCCTGTCAGATTGCGGATATCGGGTGCTGCCGTATACAGCCAGTCCATATATTTGCCGAGACGGCTGCACATCTCCGTCCAACCGAGGGCGGCGCCGCGGTCCTCGTCCATAACATCGTCCGGGTGTTGGAAGTGGGTGTTTACAAATCTGAAATTGAGCTCTGCAATAGCCGCAAGGTAAGAAAAGTCCTCGAGGATATAGCCCGAAATTATGCGCGGCGTTTCAACCACGCCGTCGTCCGCGACCTCGAATTCCTGAGCGTAGCATACGCCGTCGGGAAGATATGTGCTTGCGACGACCTTTATTTCATGGTATTGTTCTCCGAGCATTTTTCTTCCCTCCTCGGAAAGGATATTTGACGGCGGGACATATACCTGAAATTTGCTGTTTGGAAACAGCGAAGAACAGAAGCGATGCAGCTCGTCGACACTGTTTTCCATATCCGTCATCGACGGCCACTGAACATATGTGTCATACTCGCCGCGATAGTCAAAATTCGTAAGAACGAGCGGCATATGGTTGTATCCGTGGAAGCCTATTTCTCCGCCCATGCCGAGAAGGCTGTTGCCGAAATACTTATAGCGGTTCACATCCGTATTTGAAGGGAGCGGCGATTTTGTAAGGTCCGAGTACTGCTCGATTACAAGGCCGGTATATGGGATACCGTGTTTCCTTGCAAGCTCCTGCACATCCGGCCACCATCTCTGCGTCATAAAATCGCGCACCGTCATGCCGAAATCTCTCGTGATGTATTTGCTGTCGCCCTCCGGGACAGGCGACGGAAAATCGTCGATATAGAATGTGGAACCGTTTATAACGGGCCAGATAAAGCCGTCACCCAAAAGGCTGTACAGAGCCCCGTAAAATCCGCGGTATATCTTATCAATGAATCCGAGATTCGATACGACGACTGTTCCGTCCCCGACGGCCCTTCTCCAAAACAGCGGTATATGCAACGTCCCAGTCGATTCAAGATAGACGTCGCATTCATCATCAAGCAGCACGGGTATTGCCGAATCGTAAGGGTCTGTGATGCCTATATCGCGTGCCTGATCCCCGAGAAGAAACGGGCGCGGAAAATGTATGCCTTCAACGACCGAATATTTCGTTCCTATCCCGAGTATCCCGAGCTCATGGGAAACAGCGTCCAAAAAGCCGTTTTGCCACGGCAAAAGGAGAAACATAAGTCCTCCGCCGTTCTCAGTCCAGTCGATGAGATCGAGCGCCGTATGCTCAAGGACGCTGAGGTCCATGACCGCCAGTACGATAGTTTCATATTTATCAAGTTCGTCAGCATCGAGCGGCTCCGCTTTCATGCTGTCGAATGATATTTTCATCTGAGACAGGACGTCCTCCATCATCTCTGCCGCCGCTTCACCTTGCAGATTATCCTGCCACAGAAGCAGACATGTCGGCGTCGCAGATGTCGAAAACTTGCCCTCGTTTACAAGCCTTAACTGTTCCTCGTCAAAGAGCGTGATCCGCTGCTCGTTTTTCTGATACGACAGTCCCTTCTGCACCGCATATAAAACAAAAGACAAGAGAAGAAACGCTACTATTACGATCTGCATGCGCTTAAACAGCAAAAGACGGCTTTCTTCCTTTGTGATCACTTTTTTGTTCTTCATCGCATTTTCATTCCGGCATTTATGTTCGTCATTTGTCTATTGACCAAAATCGGACTTCTTCGCGTCCGGCAGGTGAGATATACACATTTCTCTCGTCGAGTGTCCGAAGCACGTCGTCGATGCCTTTTCTGTTTCCCGTCGCGGCGTTGTATCGGATAAGGTACAAATATCCTCTTTCATCGTCGGGCCACTCGGTCAAAAATTCTTTTATATTATCATGCGCTTCATCGTATTCTCCGAGCTTCAGGTCCGTGTCTATCTTTTTGCTCAAAAGAGACGCCGTCCGCGTCTGCAAGAGCCGTTTGCTCAAATATCCGCTGTAGCGGTACAGCTCTGCGTTGCGCGCGTTGCCGTCAAGAAGCCCGCTCGACAGATACCGCTCCGACAGCCTGATCATTTCTCCGAGCGTATTTTCGTCGTCGGGGTCAAGTGCGAGTATGCGTTCAAGGCGCTGAAACTCGAGGTCGTACTCCTTTTGCAGCTCGACGAGAGCTGTGACCGCATAGTGAACGACTTCGCCGTCGTCGTTCATGCGTGCCGCCTGCAGCTGTTCGACATAGTCGCCTGGGTCGGCGTAAAGTATGTCCATCATGAGCTCGCGTCTTGTGAACGCGTCGTTTAAGATAAGCGCTTCTTCGAGCGGCACCACGCTCGCATCAGCAGCGTTCTCGTCCATAAGAATGCTCCTGTGGAACTCGTCGTTGATCAAAAGCTTTTCAAGACCGAGCTCTTTTACAGCGTCGCTGCGGAACCGCAGCTTCAACTCGAGTATGACAAAGCACAGAAATCCCCATATGGGAACAAGTACGACGATGGCGATGGAAAGCTGTGTCGCGCGGAAGATCCCCGCTTTCGACATAACGTATATCGCCGCGCAGACGATCAGATGAAGGAGCAGAAAAAGCCACAAATAATTACTCATGTCTCAGTCTTCTCCACTATCCGATACGGAATGCCTCTGTCGTCAAGTCGCTTTCCGACGATGCCGAACGTCTGCTCCGACACCTGCGTAAGCAGCAAATATACATGTCCGTCCTCGCCTATTCCGAGCGTGTCGCTTGCGCGCACAAGTCCCGACAGTCTGTCGCTTATCTCCGCCGCGTTGTCGTCGTCAAATCGCAGAAGCATATAGTCCGCCGCCCCTGCCTGTTTCAGCTCCTCCTGAACGGCTAAAAGCTGCGCGAACCTTTGCGACGTGACGGCGCGCGTTCCGGGCACAGTGTTATTGTCATGCTGCAACTGCTCATACTCCATAGCGCGCAGGAATGATGTCTGCACGAGTCCGCAAAGTATTTTGAAAATGTTTATGTAGCTGATGCTGTGCTGTTCCATGCTTGCCTTCCAGACAAGTACGAGCAGGACGACGTTTCCCTCACTGAATACGCCGCAGGCGTATTCAGGCATGTCGGGATCGAGCTCGGCATTTCGCCAAACCTCGCCCCGTCTCACCGTCTGCATCATATCGGAATAACTTTCAAGCGGCAGCGAGACAGACAGGCTCGACAGCATATTCCCGGAGCATGCGACAAGGCGTCCGAACCGCTGCCATGAGTCGACCGTATAGATCGCGACGGAGCGGTTTTCGAGAATGTCCTCCATGACACGCAGACCTTCGAGGAATACGCTTTGCGGCAGCTCGTTGTCGAGCTTTTGGACCGCGTTGAATATCTTGCCGAAGCTGTCCTTGAAGCCGAGTATCTGGCGTTTGAAGTCGCTCTTATTCTGTATCGCTCCGAGGTATGCACTGTTTAGGAACAGATATTTATCGTGCAAAAGGTCGTATTCGGCGTGAAGTCCTCTTATCTCCTCCTGCGCCTTGTCCTTGACGTAGCCGGGTATGATCCCCGCCATAAGATAAACCACAAACGGTATCCAGTTCTCAATATTGTAGAACAGCAGCGTCCCGCTTATACCCATTCCGAAATAATTCAAAATCAAAATGACGCTTTCCATTACAGCCGCTGCCACGCCGAGCTTGATGCCGTGGACACAGCCCATTATCATAATGAACGCGAGGCGCACATCCACAAAGCGGAAGTATACGGAGCTTGACGTAAAATCTGCGATCCATTCCGTCAGAAAAAACAAAAGAAAAAGCTCGATATAAACGAACAGTCCGCCCCACAGCTTTTTCGCGGCGCGCAGCAGAACATTCGGTTTCTTTTCGTATACTTCTTCCACATACCGACGATAACACTTCCCTATCTGCGGGAGCATATCGTAGAGCGGAACAAAGCCGTATTTTCGCCGCAGCTCCGTCGGGTAATCCGGCATATTTAATTCAAACGGGACATCGTCATACGTAACCGTCACATTTGAATCAAGCGCGCAAATTGCGTCCTCAAGTTCTTCGTATGTATGCGAATATCCGCTCACGGCGTAACATTTCGACGTCTCGTCGTCGGTTTCATCTGTTATATCAAGAAGAAGCGTGATCAGGTCCTCCGACGACAGGAGGTCGACGCGGGTCTTTCTGTCATGAGGCAGCACGATTGGCTTTTTCTCGTATACTTTTTTGAACAGCTCACCAAACGAATTTCCCGAATTTATCTCGTCGATAACATACGGGAGCCAAAGGGTGATGACCTTCACTCCTTTGGCATCTGCATAATACTGTCCGAGCGATTCCATCTGAGCAGCATTAAAGGCGCCGCTGTTCGGGTATGTATACGACGCAGCGCCGTCGACGCTGCTGTAATGAGCGGTAATATTCTGAGTTTCGACGGTGGAAAGAAGAATAAACTTCGCAGTCTTTGACTTTGCCGTTTCCGCAAGGGCGCTGTCGAGCATTTCCAACTCGCCGAACGTGCTTTCCCCGCAGTCGGCATAGCCGCTTACGTACCATACGGCGTCAAAATTGTAGACGTCGAAAAGCTGCGAAAACTTTTCCTCCGACGGCACAGCTTTATACGCGTGGATACTCTTTGATTTGCCCTCGTAAGCCGCATCCGCACCGGATACTACAACATTATTGTTTTCCGCCATAGACTCAAGCCTCTCGGCCGAGAAAAGCGAAGTTTTGCCCGTTATAAGCACAGTCGCCATGCAGTATCACCCCCTCATGCGGTCTTTCGGCTAAAAATGTTTCAAATTAAATTCACACGCCGTTTGTTTGAATGTGAAATTCCCCGTTGATGCGTGTGACTGTGTAGTAAAACGGGTCGTTGTTCGCTCTGTCGGGATCGTTTTTCGTCGATCTTTCATATTTTTCGAGCGCGTCAAGGTAGCCCTTGTGGAGTTGTTCCTCAGCGTCGAGCCGCGCTCTCACAGCTTCGTCGTATGTTTTGTAGTACCCGAGCGTGTAGTGCGCCTTGCGGAACGTGATGCTTGCCCTGTATCTTCCGTCCTTTGTTATGTAACGTCCGCGGAATCCCGCTCTGTTTTCGGTTTTGTCAGTCTCGACTCGCTTGAGTCTCTCGACGCACGTATCGTCGCGGTACTGCATATGTTCATGCATACGCGAACGTTTCTCATCGTTGAGGCATCCGCAGCTTCTTGTCCGTCCGCTGTTGAGGCTTGCAGCGTAGACGTCGATCTCGCCGCCGCAGTCGCACACGCAGTGCCACACAGCGTGGCTGTTGTCCTTTGTGTTTATATTCGTTCTGTATACTGCGATGAGTCGCCCGAATCGCTGTCCTTTAAGATCGAGCGCATTGTATGAGACACCGTGGCGCAGACATCCGCAGCTCTTCGTATGCCCGTTTCGAAGCGACGAACCTCGTACTATACATTCGCTGCCGCAGCTGCATCTGCACACCCAGCATGCTTTGCCGCTCTTGTCGTCAGGCGCACGCTTTATTACAGTGAGCTCACCGAATCTGCATCCTGTCAGATCTCCCGCTGCATTTTTTGCCTGAGGTCTGTCAAGTATGCATCCGCAGTTAGTCACGTATCCGCTCTCAAGCTCTTTTCTTCTTGCCAGTATCTCCCCGCCGCAGTCGCATACACATCGCCACAGTATACATCTGTTTCGGTCGCGCATACCGGAATCGGACGCCACCGTCAGCATGCCGAATCTTCGCCCTGTCATTGCTGATGTTTCCATTTCAACTTCCTCCAAACGAACATCGAGCGAGCATTAACTCGCCCGATGTCATATTCAGTTTCATTTCTCAGTTGAATGATGATCATTCGTCATCGCAACTCTGCGCTTTCTTTCGTCCTCAAGCAGCATCAGAATGATACCCGTAAGCGATACCGTCATCGCAACTGCCCATATGCCTGTGTGCATATTCAAGTCGCCGGTCGGGCTCACTATATCAAGGTCGCTGAGCGGGATATCCCAGTCGTCAAACTCGTCGAACGGGAAGTCGGACAGCGGGATATCGGGATCGAACAGATCCTCCCATTCGTCAAACTCGTCGCTGTCTCC
>CANQYV010000062.1 GCA_947628165.1 uncultured Clostridia bacterium
ATCCTCATTTTCATGCTCTGCGCGCTCGCCGGCGCGTCGGCTTTGACCGCCGCCGCCGCGAACGTCGGTCGATACTCGCACCTTGAGGACGACCAGCAGAAATACCTCTCCGTCTCGTCTGCGATAGATCTTCTTCGCGGACAGATAGGAGAGCAAAAGCTCGAAGCCTCGCTTACGCTCACCGAGACGTATACATGGAATTATGACGGCGCAGGTTCGACACTCGTCGAAACGACAACGTATAAGCTCGATGACGCCAGCACGCTCGAAAGTACGCTCGAAAGTACGCCCACTGAATTGACAGGCTGGATAAAGAAGTTTGAAGAGACGTTCAAAGGCATATTCGAGAACACATACGTCCCGTCCGACTTTTTCGGGAGAAAGGATGTGGGGGAAGGGCTGACAGGTGAGACCCGTGCCGCTGTCACTCCCGATTCGACTCATAAGACAACATTTACTATCTCCGGCGCAGACGGTCTGTCCGGCAAGGTGAACGACGTATATGTCGAGGTCTCGCTCGACGGGAACACCTTTGACCTTTTGTTCAGCTTCTATGTCGGAACAGAAAAAGCCTATGTGGCGACGATGCGGGCTCCCGCGACTGTCACGCAGGAGGGGCCGATCGAAACCGTAAAGCAGTCCGAAGATGGCGGCAGCGGTCAGCGCGTCACAAATACGACCGCAAAGGTGTCTGTCGAATGGCGCGCGAAAGACACGGTCGTCGTGCGCGACACGAACGGGTGAGGGTGACAGGAGGACAACGTGAAAAAGATATCATTCATTAAAAAGCTCAGAGAACGCTCGGGCGAAACGCTCGTTGAAACGCTCGTGGCAATGCTCGTTATAGCGTTTGCGTCGCTCCTGCTCGCGTCTATGGTCTCCGCCTCCGGCAGCATAGACATTTCCGTCCGCGAGAAAGACGGGGATTTTTACCGTGGACTTTCCGCCGCCGAGCTGAAAGACGGCGCGGAAACAGTCGCAGACGGCAAGGTCATAATCACATACGAAAACGACACGACCGAAACTTACGACGTCAACGCGTACAAAGGCGACGGGCTGTACTCTTATAAGAAAGGGGACTGAGCCGTGAAAAACAAGCTGAAAGGGCGCGGGGGTTATTCTCTCACCGAGCTTTTGATAGTCGTGGCGATAGTCGCCCTCATCGCGGCGGCAGGCGCCGCTGTAACGACGGCGGTGCTCAGCTCGCGCAACTCCATGATAGAGGCGGCAGACTCTCAGATACTCGGCTCGACCGCCGCTCAAGCCATAGCCGACGAGCTCCGCTTCGGGCAGAATATAGTGCTCGCTGACGGGGCGGCAGAAACCGTAACGCTCGACAGCACCGAGTTCGGCACAGGCGTTGAAATGACGCTGTCAGACGGCAAGCTGATTATCGGCGGCAAACCTGTCCTTGCGGATTCGGCATACAGCGGACTGAAGATAAAGACGCTCACGTTCGAGAAAAAAGACGAGAAGAGCGTGACGGTCAAGATAGCCGTCTCCGGCAGAGACGGCGAGGAAAAATGGAACGAAACATTCACCGTCGTTCCGCTGAACGGATTTGGTTCATAACAGCATAACCCGACGGGCAGGCGATTTCGCCTGCCCGACCTTTTTTATTTTTTAAATTTTCAATTGATTTATCGGTCATACTGTGTTAAAATAAAGAAAATGCGTATTATTTGCTTTTTTCGCAAATTTCGATGAGGAACGGATCATAAGATGAAGAAAAATTTTGAAAAAATATTTTCGCTCGTTCTCGCGTGCGTTCTCATTCTCGCGTCCGTCCTTATCGCGGTAGTTTATTTCAATTTCATTTCAAAAAAAATCTTCGAGGACAGCACCGCCCACCTCGAGGAGATCTACGGTCAGGTCAACAGCACGTTCAGCACATTCGTCGAGCGGAACTGGAATCTCCTTTCCGACTGGGGCGACCGCATCGCCATCGTCGGCGACGACGATTACACCGCCTCCTTCATGGCATATGAGCAGGGCAGGTGGGGCTTCTCAGAATTCTATTTCGTCGCGTCCGACGGCTCCTACATCATGCCGGACGGCAAGCGCGGCGCGCTCGAGGAGGACTGCGTCCCGACCGGCGGCGAGCCCGTCATGGCGAGCGGAACGACGTCCGACGGGGAAGAGGTGACGGTCTTTTCCGTCCCCGTCGGCGAAAATGAGTTCCGGGGCTTCCGATACAGCGCAGTCGCCGCCGGCTACAACAACGCCGATATGGCGGCGTCACTGAAGGTCGACGCTTTCGCGGGGAAGGCGAAGTGCTTCGTCATCAGGAGCGACGGCTCCGTCCTGCTCTCGACGCAGGTCGGCGGGAGCGTTTTCGGGAATTTCCTTTCGTACCTCCGCGCGTGCGGTCTCGAGGAGGAGACGCTCGCCTCCCTCAGCGACGATTGGGAAAACGGCAGGCGCGGGCTCATCAGGTGCGACGTCCTCGGCGAAAGCTCCTGCATCCTTTACCTTCCCATAGGCTACAGGGATTATTTCATCCTGAGCTCCGTGCCGATGAGCGCGGTCAGCGCGGGCTTCCTCTCCGTACAGCAGATAACGATGGACGTGCTTGTTATAATTTTCCTTATGGTGAGTGCGTCGATCATTGTCCTGCTCGTCATGCGCGGGCGCAGGCTCTCGCGGAAAAACAGGCTTGAGCTCCGCCACCGCGAGCGGATGTTCGACGTGCTGTCGAACAGCGTCGACGACATTTTCATCATGATAGACTCGGAAAAGTTTACCGTCGACTATCTGAGCCCGAACATCGAGCGGCTGCTCGGCATCGGGTGCGCGGAGGCGAAGAAAAACATCCGCGTCCTCGAGAAGTGCGCGGTCAATTACAATGTCATTTTCCCGAAGGAAGAGCTCGACGCCATTCCGATAAACGGGAACAAGTACTGGGAATGCGAATATATGCATCAGACGACGGGCGAACGCCGCTGGTACAGGATGACGATATACAACACGAGCATCGGGGACGTAAGGAAATACGTCGTCGTCATGTCGGACCGCACGCTCGAACAGCAGATGAATCAGAAGCTTCAGGAGGCGCTGAACGCGGCGAAGAGTGCAAACGAGGCGAAGAGCAACTTCCTCTCGAATATGTCTCACGACATCCGCACGCCGATGAACGCGATCGTGGGCTTTTCCGTCCTGCTCGAAAAGGACGCGGACAACGCGGAAAAGGTCCGCGAGTACACGCGCAAGATAACGGCTTCGAGCCAGCACCTTCTGAGCCTCATAAACGACGTGCTCGACATGAGCAAGATAGAGAGCGGGAAGACGTCGCTCAACGTCGAGAAATTCTCCCTGCCGCAGCTGTTTGAGGAGCTGAACATCATCATAATGCCGCAGGCAAAGGCGAAAGAGCAGACGTTCACGCTCCGCGTCAAGGGCGCCCCGCCGGAAGAGGTCATCGGCGACAAGCTGCGCGTAAATCAGATACTTATAAATCTGCTTTCAAACGCCGTCAAATACACGCAGAACGGCGGAAAAATCGACTTTACCGTGTGCGAGCTGCCCGACACGCAGCCGCAGTTCTCCAAGCTGAGGTTTCAGGTCAGCGACAACGGCATCGGTATGTCCGAAGAATTTCAGAAGCAGGTGTTCGCGCCGTTCAGCCGTGAGATAAATTCCGTCACGAACAAGATCCAGGGCACGGGCCTCGGCATGGCGATAACGAAAAACCTTGTCGACCTCATGGGAGGCATCATCACCGTCGAGAGCAAGCTCGGCGAGGGGAGCACGTTCACGGTTGAGCTGTCGTTCGCGCTGCCCGAAAAGGAAGAGGAGGACATGTGGTTCAGGCACCGCGTGTCGCGTATGCTCGTTGCGGACGACGACATCGACGTATGCCGCACCATCGCCGAGATGATGAAGGACACGGGCGTCGACGTCGAATATACGACGGACGGGAGACGTGCCGTTGAAATGACGGTCGAAGCAGACCGCCGCGGCGAGGACTTCAACGTGATCCTGCTCGACTGGAAAATGCCCGATATGGACGGCGTCGAGACGGCGCGCGCCATTCGCGAGCGCGTGGGGCATCACGTCCCGATACTCGTCCTCACGTCGTATGACTGGAGCGAGATCGAGGATGAGGCGCGGCAGGCGGGCATCAACGCGTTTATGCCGAAGCCGTTCTTCACATCGACGTTCTGGCAGGTCATAAAGCCTCTGTTCCTCGGTCAGGCGGATCAGGTCCACACCGCGAAGGACGTGCCGCCGGAGATCATGAACGGGCTTCTGTTCCTCGTCGCGGAGGACAACGAGCTGAACGCGGAGATACTGACGGAGATGCTGAAGATGGAGGGCGCGGAATGCGACGTCGCGCAGAACGGGCAGATCGCCGTCGAGATGTTCGAGGCGTCAGAGCCGCATCACTACGACATGATCCTCATGGACGTGCAGATGCCGGTCATGAACGGATACGATGCGACGAAGCGAATACGCGCGTCCTCGCATCCCGACGCCGCGGAGATACCGATCGTCGCGATGACGGCGAACACGTTCGCGGAGGACGTGAGACACGCCTTCGACGCCGGCATGAACGGGCACCTCGCGAAGCCCATCGACATGGCGGCGGTGCGCGAGCTTGTCGGAAAGCTCACGAAGCGGACCGACGGGGGCGCGGACGCATAAAACCACGAAAAACGAAAGGACAAAAGACTAAATATGACTTCTGCCGCAAAAAGACTTACCGCTTTCGCATTCGCGCTCGTTTTCGTTCTCGCGGCTTTTGCCGCGTGCGTTCCGGGCGGCGAGAAGGGCGACGTTTTGACCCTTATGGGGAAGAAGAGCGACATGGAGAAGAGCTACATGAAGCGCATTTTCGACCTCTACGAGGAAAAGACGGGGAACAGGCTCGAGGTCATCGAAATAGAGGACGCGGAATATGAGGCGGAGGCTGAGAAGCGCTTTAAGGACGGGCGCGGGCCCGACATATTCATGCATTTCAACAACGCCGACCTCGGCAGGTTCGACGTTTCCGAAAATTTCATGTATCTCAACGGCGAGAGCTGGGTCGGCGAGCTGACGGACAGCGCGCGTGCGTACTGTCTTGACGGGGACGGGAATCTGCTCGGGCTGCCGTTCTGGGAGAGCTCCGTCTCCGGCTGTTATTACAACAAGACGCTGCTCGACAGTCTCGGCCTTAAGCCGGCGAGCACGCAGGCGGAATTTGATACGCTGTGCCGCGCGCTCGCGGACATCGGAAAGACGCCGATCTGCTGGGCGGGGAACGGGTGCAGCTGGATGTATCAGTTCGCTCTCGATCCTGTTTTTGCCGACGATCCGACACTTCTTGCGAAGCTCAATTCGGGTGAGATATCGTATGCCGACATCCCCGAGGTGAAGGCGATGACGGAGTGGATAAGCAACGCGGCGGAGCTCGGCTGGTTCGGGGACGATTATCTGAAGATCGGCTGGTCGGAGATAAGCGACGTGATCGGCTCCGGCGACGCCGTAATGACGTTCATCTGGGACACATGGTTCTATACCGATTTTGCCGCGGGCAAGTATACTGTCGACGATTTTGCGTTGATGCCGGTATTTATGAATACCGTCGACGGCGGGACATATGAGGGCGGCAACCTCAACATGATGATGGTGAACAAGAACGGCGGGCACATCAAAACGGCGCTCGAGTTCCTCGAATTCTGCGCGACGGCGGAGAATTACAATGCCGCGTTTGACGGGATCTCGACGGTCAGCTGCTTTGTCGGGCAGACGACGAACATTCAGTCGCACATGGTCACAAACGCCTCGGCTTCTATCGAGGCAAAGGAGCGCGTTTCGACCGCCGCGTCGAAGATAATGGGATACAGCGCCGACGACGTGTGCGCCGCGTTCGACAGTCTGTTCCGCAAAAAGATCGACGTTGACGGGTGCGTGAAGCTGCTCGACGAAAACAGGCTCCGCGCCGCGGGAAAGTAAGATAGGTTTAAATATAAACCCGCGGGAAGAAGCGACTTTCGCTTCTTCCCGCGGGTTTTGCTTTGTTTTCGGGGGGCTTACCGCCCGTTCAGCTTTTTGAGAAGAATGTCTATATCGACGGGCTTCGGGATAAAGTCGTCCATGCCGGCGTCGAGCGCCTTATGCCTGTCCTCGGAGGAGCAGTTCGCGGTGCAGGCGAATATGCGGACGGTTTTTGCGTCGCTGCGGTCAAGGGCGCGAATTGCTTTTGCCGCCTCGAAGCCGTCCATCTCCGGCATGAGGAGGTCCATGAGGACAACGCCGTATGTCCCGGGCGTTGAATTTGAGAAGATGTGCAGGGCGGCTTTGCCGTTCTCGGCGAGGTCAGTGACGAAGCCTTCGCTCTCGAGCAGCTCGGTGATTATCTCGCCGTTGAGCTCGTTGTCCTCGGCGATGAGAATGCGCGGACGGCTTTTCGGCATAGACGCACTGCCGACGTCCTCGGCGGCGCTTTCGCTTTCGCCCTTGTCAGGCAGTGTCGCGGGCTCCGCTATGAACGTAAATGTGAACGAGCTGCCTTTGCCCTTCGTGCTCTCGAACGTGATGTCGCCGTCCATGAGGTTCGCGAGGCGGCGGCTTATAGGCAGGCCGAGACCTGTGCCCTGGTTGCCCTTTGAAACGGTGTCAAGCTCGCGGGCGAACGCGTCGAAGATATGCTTCTGAAATTCCTCCGTCATGCCGCGGCCGTTGTCGGTGACGACGGCGACCGTCTTTATCCTGTCGTCGTCAGTCATGTTCTGGCGGACGGTGAGCGTGACGCTGCCGCCCTCGGGCGTGAATTTTCTCGCGTTGTCGAGCAGATTCAGAAGCACCTGCTGTATCCGCACGGCGTCGCCCACGATGTGGGGGCAGCCGAGGCGAACGTCTGAGGTATACGCGAGACCCTTGTCTGACATGGCCTTTTCCGTGATGGAGTTCACGGTCCCGACTATGAGGTCAAGGTCGAGCGGCGCTTTGTACAGCGTGAGCGCCTGAGTCTGAAGTCCCGACATATCGAGCATATCGTTCACGAGCGACAAAAGGTAATTCGCCGTCACCGTCGACTGGCGCAGATAGTTGTTCATGCGCTCTTTGTCGTCGAGCTTTTGAGACATGAGATAATTCAGACCGATGAGCCCGTTCAGCGGCGTTCGTATTTCGTGGCTCATCGTCGAGAGAAACTGCCCCTTGACCTTTGAGTCCGCGCGGCTCTCGGCGATTTTTATGCGCTGACGCAGGAGCAGGGCGGTGAGGGTTATTATAAGAACGGCGGATATGATGAATATGCAGACCGCAAAGCGGTAGCGGTAGAGAAAATCGGAGAGGGAATATGCGTATCTGTTTTCCGTTATCCCCTGTATCGTGAAGCTTCCGATCTCATCCTCCGATATGGCGGCTATCGCCTTATTCAGTATGCCTATGAGGATCTCGCCTTCCTCCTGAGAGGGGGCGTTTTGTCCGTTGAACGCGACGACGGCGGAGAAGCAGAGCTCATCGTCGAGGCCGAGCACGGGGATGACCTTGAGTTTTTCGTATATGGGCTTCGCGATCCAGTATTCGGCGACGTACTGATTCAGCATCAGGAGGTCCGCCTTCTTTGTGTTGACGGCGTCAAAGCAGTCGCGTATCGAGGGGTAATCGACGAGCTCGAAGTTCGGATACGACGCGCCGAGGACCTTCCTTATTGTCTGCGAGCCTGTGGAGATGGCGATCGAGAGGTCGGCGCTGAAGCTGAATTCGAGCTCCTCTCGCGCGACGACGACCTTCTTTGAGGAGAGGTACGGATCGCTTATGAGGATGCCGCGCGCATGCTGGTTCTCGCTGTTGTACTCGACGCTCGAAACGAGGTCGAGACCTTCGCTTATGAGATAATCGTAGGTGACCTCTCCGTCGGGCAGGGGAACGTATTCAAATTTAATGCCGCAAAGACTGCTGACATGGTCGAAAATATGGCGCGAGATGCCGCCGAGCTCCCCGTTTTTGTCCTTGAACGAGACGGGGACGCGGTCTGTCACATATCCTATTTTCACTGCCTTGTGAGAAAGAATATATTTGTTCTCGGCTTCGGTGAACGTAAGCTTCTGCGTTGGCGCGGCGGCCGTGTCAGGCTCGGACGCGTGCACCGAAAGAACGGGCAGGACGAGCGCCGCCGAGGCGAGGATGAGCGCCGAGACGCGCGTCATTATTTTTTTCATTCCGGTTTTTATGTCGATCACTCCTTTCGGGCGATGTCCCGGTTTTAGTGAGCCGGGAAAACGGATTATGCCTTTTGAAACGGAGCATCGTGCGTGGGCACGGAGGGACCGCGGCGCCTTTTGCCGCGGCGGGGGCTGAGTCAGAGCATCTCTTTTCGCCGGCGGTACATATCGAGGAGCGCGTCCTTCTGCCAGACGGCAAGCTCTTCGCGAAGCTGCTCCCTGCGGGAGACGGAGCTTATGAGCGCCGATGCAAACGGAGCGAACGTTTTGCCGCTGCCGCGCTCGATCCGCTCGCACGCCTGATCAAACGGGACATAAGGCTCGAACCTGCTCGCGAAATCCTCGATGGAGGAGACGAGCGCGTTCGCGGCGGAAACTAAATATATGAGCTGCTTCACCGGGGAGGCGCTCGGCGAAAAATCCGTGGGGTATCCGCCGCGCTCGTCGAACCTGACGTGATGGCCGCGCGCGACGTCGGCGAACATCATCGTCGACGGGTGGCTGTTCATGAGCTGGCTGCCGCAGTGCGTGTGGAGGCGGATCATCATATCCTCTTCCTCAAAAAGCTCGCGGCACGCCACGACGTCGAGATTGACGAAGTGTATCATGCCGGCGTCGTGGAGGATGCCGGCGCGCGACGCGAGCTCGGCTATCATCTCCCTTTTGCTGACGACGCTCTGCTCGTCGGGGCATCCCGGCAGACCGACGAGTGCGCCGGGGCAGTCGTCGACGGCCCAGAGGGCAAGCTGTTCCGCGACCCTTCCGGTAACGCGCATCCGCGCGTACCCCGTCGGGTTTCGGGCGGCAAATACGTTGCCGAGAAGCTCGAAAAACGGCATCGTCCCGGGAAGCTCACGGTAAGCGTAAAGGAACTGCCTGATGAAAAACATCAGCTGCTCGTTGTTTTCGTTGCTCGGCGCCCTTACTATCCACGAGCACATACGCCGTGTCATCGTCCGTATGCGCATCGCGATCTTGTCCGTCTGCCGCTCGTCGGAGGTGTGCTTTGAATAATCCATGTAGACGGCGGCGGCGCCGACATGGGAGAACATGCTCTGGGAGCCGAAGTCGTCGTCTCCGCGGGAGAACGAGAGACGGTACATTCTGTCGAGAAATTCAGGCAGCAGCATCGCGCCGCAGTGGTAACGCGCCGCCATGTACGCGTACTGCCAGCGGGGCTGAAGCTGCTCTCCGCGTTCCTTAGCCGCGCGGAACTGGCGATCCTGTACGATCTGCGCCGATTCGAGCACCTTTGCGAATGCCTCGGGGCCCGGATTTCCCGAGCGAAGGTATGCAAGAAGAGTCGTGCGCTCCTGGTGGCTCTTGTAAAGATATGTGTCCCACGGCAAAGACGGCGTCTTTGCGCGGATGTCGGGGTCGGAGAGTATTTCGATGGAGCGGGTCGTCACCGCGAGCTTTTCCTTTGCCGAGCCGTCGTCGCTCGTGTCGTATGCGAGGGCGATGTTGCCCATGCTCCTGTGGATATAGCCGCGCGTTTCGGGGTCCGCCTCGTCGTAGTATTCAGTCCCGAAATATGAGGCTGCCTCGGAAAAACACAGGCGCATCCTCGTGGTGTAAAGTCTCACATTGTTAGGGCTGAGCATCGTTTCGAGATTGTGGAGCGACATTCCGACGAGGTAGAGCTCGCGTATGAGCATATCGCGCCTGCCGAGGTGACGCGCGAGTCCGAGCAGGGAAAGATGGATCCTGTAATGCAGCCCAACGTCCGACTGCGAGACGCCGCTCATAAGGTGAGACGCGAATTCAAACAGCGAGTCGACGTCCTCCTCAGGCACGGCGACAATGTCTCCGAGGACGGGGAAGAGCTTTTCGCGTATTATTTTTGTGCCTGCCGCAACAGCTTCGCGGCGCGCCGCGTTTTCCTCGCGGTTCGCGGCGACGAACGCGTCGGGATCCTGACCCTCTTCGGGTACGGGTGCCGCGGAGGAAACGGAGTGAAGAATGCGAAGATATTCCTCCTGATAGGGCTTCATTCGTCAGCCTCCCCGTACCATTCGGTACCGTCTTGGGAAACGTGTCCGTTTATGAAGCGGTTCATCGTGTTCGCGAGATTCTGTATGTTTATGGGCTTGGGCACATGCGCGTTCATTCCGGCGCGGCGGCACGCGCGTATGTCTTCGACGAACGCGTTTGCGCTCATCGCTATTATCGGTATCGTTTTGCTGTCCTCGCGCGGGAGCGCGCGGATCGCGCCCGTAGCCGTGAGGCCGTTCATGACGGGCATCTGGATGTCCATGAATATTAGGTCGAACGTGCCCGCGGGCGAGTCGCGGAAAATTCTCAGCGCCTCGGCGCCGTTTTCGGCGCACTCGACGGATGCGCCGAGCATTTCCAGAAGCTCAACGCCTATCTCGCGGTTTATTTCGTTGTCCTCGACAAGGAGCACGTTGTGCCCGCTGAAGTCATCGCCGCCGTCAGCCGCCTGCTCGGCGTTTTTGCCCTCCTGGGTGAACGTGTAGAGAGTCTCGCCGAGTCTCGAACGGAACAGGGGCTTCGGGACGAACGCGGAAACGCCGTGCTTTCTCATCTCGTCGCCCGACATTGTCCACTCGTATGAAGAAATAAGTATTATCGGGATATCGCCGCCGATTATCTCGCGCAGCTCGCGGCAGATGGCGACGCCGTCCACGACGGGGAGACGCCAGCCGAGTATGACGGCGAAATAGTCGTTTCCGTCAGTATGCGCGCGTGCGGCGAGCTCGTTGACCTCCCAGCCGCTGCCGACGATGTCGCATTCCATGCCGAGGTCCTCGAGTATTTCCCTTAAGTTCTGGCGCGCCGCGCCGTCTATGTCGGCGCCGAGGACTCGCAGCCCGCGGAGCGCGCGGAGCTCGGAATCTCCACTGTCGAGCTGTTCGAGCGGGATGAGGACAGTGAATTTCGTGCCGCGGCCCTTTTCGCTCTCGACTGATATCTCTCCGTTCATCATCTTGACAAGGTTCTGCGTTATCGTCATGCCGAGGCCGGTGCCCTCGATGTGATGCACTGTCTCGTCGCGCTCGAAGGGCATAAAGAGCTTTTCGAGAAACTCGGGGCTCATGCCGATGCCGGTGTCGGCAACGACGAATTCATAATATTCGTAGTTCTTGTTGTGCACGGATTTTGCCGACCGCCCGGTCTCGCGCACGGTGAGGGAGACGGTGCCGCCCTCGGGCGTGAATTTCACGGCGTTTGAGAGGATGTTGACGAGCACCTGCTGTATCCTCACGTCGTCGCCCTTGACGTGCTCGTGGCGGATGCCGGTGTAGTCGAGCGAGACGCGGAGGTTCTTTTTGTCCGCCTGCGGGCGGAACACCGCCATAAGCGAGTGGATGAAGTCCGCCATCGTGAACTCTTCGGCGGTGACCGTCATCTTTCCGCTCTCGATGCGGGACATATCGAGGATATCGTTTATAATGGAGAGCAGGTGACGCGAGGAGAGCTCCACCTTTTCGAGGCAGTCGGCAACGCGCTCTTTGTCATCCATATGCGCCTGCGCTATCGTCGTCATGCCGATTATGGCGTTGAGGGGCGTTCTTATGTCGTGGGACATGTTGGAAAGAAACTCGGTCTTTGCACGGCTTGCCGCGTTCGCGGCGTCAAGCGCGCTTCTGAGCGCCGCGTTCGCGGCGTTGGCCTTTTCCTCCTGAGAGGTGCGGTCCTGAAGGACGACGAGCGTCGTCCCGTCGGCGCAGGGCGCTATGTGCGCAAAGAGACTTACTCCGGAAAACTCGCCCGTCCATTCCGTGACGCCGCCGCAGAGCGCGGGCATCATCGCTGATATAAGCTCGTCCTCTTTTCCGGCGGCAAGAGACTCCGCCGCGGGGTTGCGGTAGACGGCCGAAAAGGCATTATCACCCGTGCCGTCCTCCGCGACGTCCCCTTTTTTTAGAAGAAGGACGGGAAACGGCATAGGCTCAAGATATGCGGCCTCTCCTGTACTGTTCTTTCCCATTACGTCTTTTCCTCTGTCGAAAAATAGTCCCTTTTTCGTTTATGTCGTCTATGCCGTTCGCTTTTGCCTGCTCATAAAGGAGCCGAATGCAGTGAGGGCATAGAGACACACCATACAATCATATTGTCTATTATATCATCTTTTTTCGGCATTGTCTATAAAAGCACGCAAAAGACGTGCAAAAATCGCCGAATTTTTTTTGAAAAATTCCCGAAAAAAGAAAAGGCGTCAAACTAACACGGCAATCGCTTACGAAAAAGAAAAAAAGGGAGAGCAGATATAGGCAAACGAATAAAAGTGTGGTATGATAAAG
>CANQYV010000063.1 GCA_947628165.1 uncultured Clostridia bacterium
ACGCTGACGGCGACGCCGATACCGCGCACGCTCAACATGGCGATGAACGGCATCAAGGATATGTCCATCCTCGACGAGTCGCCGGGCAACAGGCTCCCGGTACAGACATATGTGCTCGAGCACGACGACGTGATGATAAACGAGGCGATACGCCGCGAGCTCTCGCGCGGGGGTCAGGTATTCTACCTTTACAACCGCGTCGAGTCGATCTCCCTTGTCGCCGCAAGGATAGCGAAGGCGTTCCCGGACGCGTCGGTCGCTGTGGCGCACGGGCAGATGGAGCGCGAGGAGCTCGAGACGATATGGCAGTCCCTGCTCGACGGAGACACCGACATTCTCGTCTGCACGACGATAATTGAGACCGGGGTCGACGTGCCGAACGCGAATACGCTCATAATAGAGGACGCCGACAGGCTCGGCCTTTCCCAGCTTCACCAGATACGCGGCAGGGTCGGAAGATCGGGCAGGCGGGCATACGCCTATTTCACATACAGAAAGGGCAAGGCGCTCTCCGAGGTCAGCACGAAGCGGCTCGAGGCTATAAGGGAATATACCGAGTTCGGCGCCGGCTTCCGCGTCGCCTTGCGCGACATGGAGATACGCGGCACGGGAGACTTGCTCGGCGCGCGCCAGCACGGTCATCTCGACGCCGTCGGCTACGATATGTATATAAAGATACTTGAGTCAGCCGTCCTCGAGGAGGAGGGAAAGCCCGCGCCTCCGCCTCCGCCCGAATGCGCCGTCGACATAAGGACAGACGCGTTTCTGCCTCAGTCCTACATCGGCAGCGGCAGCCACAGGATGGAGATGTATAAAAAAATAGCCCGCATTGAGAACACAGAGGACATGAACGACATCTGCGACGAGCTCATAGACCGCTTCGGCGACCCGCCCGCCCCGGCGATGAACCTTCTGAAGATCGCGCTTTTGCGCGGGATCGGAAGGCGCGCGGGGATAAAGTCCCTGGACGAGAGGGAAGGCGCGCTCGAGATAAGGACCGAGGAGCCGGAGTTCGACATCTGGGCGTCCCTTGCGGAATACTGCCGCGGGCTCGGGATAAGGCTACGCGTCATGCCGTCGAAGGAGCCGTATATAAAGGCGGAGCTCTCGGCAAAGAAGAAAATTCTTGCGGCGGCGGAGGTCACCGTGAGAAAATACGCGGAGCTGAAAGGCGTAAAGGAGCTCTGAGCCCTTTTATGCACACTATATAAATAAGGAAAAGGAAAGACAAAATGAGAAAAGCTCGTATTTCTGTCGCGGCGGCGCTTTTGGCGCTTCTGCTTATATTCCCGACGGCGCTCATGTCGTGCTCGAAAAAGGAGCCTGCGGCGTTTGAATACGACGGCGTCGCCGTCAGCGAGCGCATGTACGGGTACTGGCTCTCGCACTACAAATATGTGTTCCTCCACACATACGAGGGCGCAGAGGATACGGATGATTTCTGGAATTCGGAGCTTTCGGACGGAAGGCGTGCTGAGGAGGTGCTCTCCGAGCTCGCAGACGAGAACATAAAGCGCTACGTTGCAGGAGCATGGCTGTTCGATTACACAGGTCTGCGGCTCACCGCCGAGCAGAAGAAGGAGGTGCGCACCGGAATAGACGACATCTGCGAGATGTCGTTTGACGGAGACGAGGACGCGTTTGACATGTATCTTTCGAGCCTCGGCATAGACAAAGACGTCCTTTACGACGCGTACATAATGGACCTCAAGGTGAACACGCTGCGCGAATACCTCTACGGCGTCAGCGGGATAATAGATGTGCCCGACAGCGACAGGATGGCGTATCTGAAGGAAAAATACGTCAGAATCGAGCACATATACATAAACGACGAATATAAGTGGGCAACCGACGAGAACGGAGACTACGTCACGGGTGAGGACGGAAAGACCGTGAAGCTCGAGCTGACCGAGGAGGAAGCCGCCGAGGAGAAGGCAAAGGCGGACGCCGTGAGGGACGGTATCAAGGAGGGCAAGGACTTCCGCGACCTGTGGGAGCTTTACACCGAGGACAGGCTCTATCCCGACGGGTATTATCTGCTCCCCGACACGCCGTTCATAAAGGAGGTCGTCGACGCCGCGTTTGACCTTGAGATAGGCGAGACGGCGGAGCTGCATACCGAATACGGCACGCACTTCATCAAGCGCTACGAGATGGACGGCACGCCTTGGGACGACGAGGGCAGCAAGGATTTCTTTGAAGATTTCGAGGACGACATGCGCGCGTATCTTTTCACCGTCATGCTCGGCGAGACCGTCGAAAAAATCGAAGAAAATAAAGAGATAACGGACAAATTCAGCCTGAGGAGCGTGCCGCAGGCGCGCTACGCGTAAGAATAAATACGGAGGATGCGGCAGAACGCCGCCCGTGAATATGACGGACAGACAGAGAAAAATAAGGAATTTTTCGATAATAGCACATATCGACCACGGCAAATCGACGCTTGCGGACAGGCTCATAGAGGCGACGAACAGCGTCGAGCGCCGCGAGATGGAGGATCAGCTTCTCGACGACATGGACCTTGAGCGTGAGCGCGGCATCACGATAAAGGCGCGCGCCGTCAGGCTCGAGTACGACGCGCCCGACGGGGAGAGGTACGCGCTCAATCTCATAGACACTCCCGGTCACGTCGACTTCAATTATGAGGTCTCGCGCTCGCTCTGCGCGTGCGAGGGCGCGCTGCTCGTCGTCGACGCAACGCAGGGGATAGAGGCGCAGACGCTCGCGAACGCGTATCTCGCCGTCGACGCGAATCTTGAGCTCGTGCCGGTGATAAACAAGATAGACCTGCCGTCGGCGGAGGTCGAAAGGGTGCGCTCCGAGATCGAGGACGTCATCGGCATCCCCGCCGAAGGCTGCCCCGCCGTCTCGGCAAAGACGGGGCAGAACATCCCCGACGTGCTTGAGGCAATAGTCAGGGACATCCCGGCGCCGTCGGGGGACGAGGACGCGCCGCTGCGCTGCCTCATATTCGACTCGTACTACAACAGCTACCTCGGCGTCGTCGTATACGTCCGCGTCATGGACGGGACGCTGCGCGCCGGCGAGCGCATACGCATGATGTCGAACGGCGCGGAGTTCGAGGTCGTCGAGGTCGGCTATATGCACCCTCTCGGGCTGCGCCGCGCCGACTGCATCTCCGCCGGCGACGTCGGCTACATTACGGCGAGCATAAAAAACGTCTCCGATACAAAGATAGGAGACACGGTGACGCACGCGGAGGGCGGAGCAGAAGAACCTCTCCCGGGCTTCAAGGAGGCGCTGCCGATGGTATTTGCGGGAATTTATCCCGCGGACGGCGCGCGGTACAACGATTTGCGCGACGCGCTTGAAAAGCTGCGCTTAAACGACGCGGCGCTCTCGTTTGCGCCCGAGACGTCGGCGGCGCTCGGCTTCGGCTTCCGCTGCGGCTTCCTCGGACTGCTGCACATGGAGGTCATAGAGGAACGGCTCGAGAGAGAATTCAATCTCGACCTCATAACGACCGCGCCGAGCGTCATCTACGAGGTCGACGTGCGCGGCGGGGAGAGGGTGTATGTCGACAATCCGTCGAATTATCCGCCGCCCGAAGAGATAGAGAGGGCATACGAGCCCGTCGTTTCGGCGAGCATAATCACGCCTACCGACTACATCGGCGGCATAATGGAGCTCTGCACCGACAGGCGCGGCACGTTCCACGACATGAAGTATCTCGACACATCCCGCGTCGAGCTCCACTACACCTTGCCGTTAAACGAGATAATATACGACTTCTTCGACGCGCTCAAGAGCCGCAGCCGCGGATACGCGTCGCTCGACTATGAGCCCGCGGGTTACGTCGAGAGCAAGCTCTGCAAGCTCGATTTCCTCCTGAACGGCGACATCGTCGACGCCTTGACGTTCATCGTCCACGAGGAAAAGGCATACGCGCGCGCCCGAAAGATCGCGCTTCGGCTGAAGGACAATATCCCGCGCCAGCTCTTCGAGATACCGATACAGGCGGCGGTCGGCTCGCGCATCATAGCGCGCGAGACGGTGAAGGCGCTGCGCAAGGACGTGCTCGCCAAGTGCTACGGCGGCGACATCACGCGAAAGAAGAAACTGCTTGAAAAGCAGAAGGAAGGCAAAAAGAAGATGAGGAAGCTCGGCACGGTAGAGGTATCCCCCGAAGCTTTCATGGCGGTCCTCCGCCTCGACGACGAGGATTGACAAGGACTGAAAAAAGGAGATACATTCGTGTTTTCACTGTCACGGCAGAACAAAAGGCTCGGGATCTACGTCCATGTACCGTTCTGCGCAAAGAAATGCGCGTACTGCGATTTCTATTCGTATGCGCCGCGCGACGAGAGGGTATTTTCGGCATATGTCGACGCGCTGCTCACGCACATGAAGAGCTACCGCACGGTCGGCGCCGATTACGCTCCGGACACCGTCTACATCGGCGGCGGCACGCCGACCGTCATGCCGTCAGACGAGATGATGAGGCTCATCCACGGCATAAAGTCCTCGTTCCGGCTCATGAAGAACGCGGAGTTCACGATGGAGTGCAACCCGGCGACGGCGGACTTTGACACGCTGCGCCGGTACCGCCGCGCGGGCGTCAACAGGCTGTCGATAGGGCTCCAGTCCGCGAACACGGCGGAGCTGTCTGCGCTCGGCAGGGTGCATTCGCTCCGCCAGTTCGACTCGACGTACCGCGCCGCCCGCCGCGCCGGATTTGACAATATAAATATAGACCTGATGTACGGAATACCGTTTCAGACTCCCGATTCGTGGGTGAACACGCTCCGCTTTGCGATCGCGCGCTCGCCGGAGCACATCTCGCTCTACGGCCTCAAGCTCGAGGACGGCACGCCGCTCGCGGCGAACGCTTCGTCGCTGCCGTTCCCCGACGAGGACATGGAGTTCGCGATGTACAAATACGCGATAGCGTTCCTTGCCGAGCACGGCTACAGGCAGTACGAGATAAGCAATTTCGCAAAGCCGGGGCGCGAGTGCCTGCACAATCTCAAATACTGGAACTGCGAGGAATACCTCGGCTTCGGCCCGTCGGCGCACTCATATTTCGCCGACGTGCGCTTCTCATTTAAGCCGAGCGTTTCAAATTATATAAGGTGCGTCGGCGGCAGGACCGACGACGAGATGACGGACGAATACGAGACTATCCCTATGAGGGAGCGGCTCGGCGAATACGTCATGCTCCGCATGAGACTGAACGAGGGCGTCGACAAAAGGGAGTTCTTCCGCCTCTTTGGGAAGGATTTCGACCGCACGTTCGGAGCGAAGCTCGAGGGGTACGAAAAGGGAGGATTCGTCGACAACTCCGGCGGCTCGTGCCGCTTCACGACGGCGGGGATGTTCGTGTCGAATTATATTTTGTCGGATATACTCGAGTTTGACGCTGCGGGCAATTTTGCAATATAATGCGGAAAGTTAGGATTTTGTCGAAAATTGTTATGCGGATGCCGAAATGAGGAAAATACACAAACAGGGCGGGGCTCTAACGCATTTTAGTCTGCCGCGGCGTCAGCGAAGGCGTCACCTCGGTGTATCGTAAGCGTCGCTGAAGCGACGCTCCCTCGGCGACGGTGCGAGATATCGAAGGAGTTTAGCCGAAGCTGACGCCTCGGCTAAACTCGCCCGTTTGCTGCGATTGTATGGACATAATCGTTTGCTTGGAGCACGCAAACGGGGCTTCGGTCTCGCATCCGCACGGGAAAAGCAAAACGCACCCCCATTTGGGGGTGCGTTTTGCTTGACCCGTGCGAGAATCGAACTCGCGTTACCGCCGTGAAAGGGCGGTGTCTTAGCCGCTTGACCAACGGGCCAAAGTAGCGGAAATTGGACTTGAACCCATGACCTACCGGGTATGAACCGGTTGCTCTAGCCAACTGAGCTATTCCGCCACATGCCTGCCGCGATTTGCTTCAAGCCTATCCATTATAACAAAGAGAGCGCCGCTTGTCAACACTTTTCGGCGAAAAAAATTATGCTCGGATGACGAAGACGCAAACAATGGCCTCACCGGCGCGTTTTTTCCGTCGGTCGGCAGCAAATCGTCGCATCGCGGAGGATTTTGCGCCTTTTTTTCTGTTCGTTTTCTATAAACGCTTGAAAAAATGCACATGATACAGTATAATTATATTATATCTTACCCGCCCTCATTAAATACGCGTAAGACGGAGCGGGGAGAGCAAAAGAAAAAACAAAAGGGGGAGCTTTTTTCGTATGTCATACGTTTTTCGCGGCGGCGTATACTTCAAAGGCGTGACCTCGCCTGTGGGCGTTATGACGGCGGCGCGCGCGCACGAGCTGTGCCTTGACGCTGACGCCGGGGCGTCCCCCTGCGTATCCGTCGGCGAGCGCGTCCTTATGGGGCAGCCCGCCGCCGTCTCGACGGACGGCACACCTGCGCTTCACATTCCCGCGTCCGGCAGGGTGACAGGTATCGAAAGTGACGGCAGCGCCGCGCGCATCATCATCTCCTGTGACGCGGAGGACACGGTGAGCCCAAAGGTCAGAAAGACGGAAAAAAAGCTCTCCGACTGCACCCCCGACGAGATAATAGAAAAGATACGCTCGGCAGGCATCGCAGAACCCGACGGGGCGTCCGCCGCGGACAAGCTCGCGCGTGCAGTCGGGCGCGCGGGTGTCTGCGTCATAAACTGCGCCGAATGCGAGCCCTATGTCGTCAGCGACGAGGCGGCAGCGCTTGTCTCAACGGGCAAGGTCATAAACGGACTTAAGATATTTCTCCGCGCGCTCGGGGTAAGAAAGGGCGTCCTCGCCGTCTCCGAGAGCTCGGCGGAGCTGTTTAAAAAGCTATCGGCGGCGGTGAACAAGAGCCCGCTCTTCACCGTTGCCAAGGTGAGCGCCAAGTACCCAGGCGGGGATGAAAGGCGCGTCGTTTACGCCCTGACGGGCAGGGAGGTACCGGCGGACGGCGGCACGGTCGAGCTCGGATACGTCGTTTTCAACGTCCAGACATGCATCGCGGTCTACGACGCATTCGTTTCCGGCATGCCGCAGATAAGCCGCGTCGTGACGGTCGCGGGCGACGGGGTGAAAAAGCCCGTCAACGTTTCGGTCCCCATAGGAACGCGATTTTCGGACCTTGCGGAATACGCCGGAGGGACCGTGTCGGAGCCCGCGCTCATCCTTGAGGGAGGACCGCTGCGCGGCACCGTGACGGCAAAGGACGGCGCCGTCGGGAAGACGACGCGCGCGGTGCTCTTTTTCCGCGAAAGCGAAAGGGAGGCGGCGGACCCCGTATGCATAAGATGCGGCAGGTGCGTTTCCGCATGCCCCGAAAAGCTCATGCCGAACCGAATATATAACGCCATAATGAACGGGGACAGAAAGGCCGCGTACGCCCTCGGAGCGGACCTCTGCTCGGGCTGCGGCATCTGCTCTTACGTCTGCCCCGGAAAGGCTCCCGTGGCGGAGCTTATCCGCTCGATGAGAGGCGCTGGGGAAGCCGGTGTCGGCGCAGATAAAACCGACAAGCGCAATGCGTCGGACGAGTCGGTCGCTGCCGTTGAGAAAGAGAACGCCGAAAAAATCAAAGATGGGGAGGCGGAGATTTGACCGTGACGAATAACATGACGGCAAGCGGCGCCGCGTTATCGGCGGCACGCAAATTTCCGCCGTATATAAAACAGCAGGACACCGTCCGCTCCATGATGGCGGACGTCCTTATAGCTCTTGTCCCCGCCGCCGTGTGGGGAGTATACAAATTCGGGCTGCGCGCGCTTCTTGTCATTGCGCTGTCGGCAGCGACGGCCGTCGCGTCTGAGACGCTCTTTGACCTTGCGGTGAAGCGTCCGATTTCGGTCGGGGATCTTTCCGCCGTCGTGACGGGGATCCTGCTCGCGTTCTGCCTGCCGTCGACTGTGCCGCTTTATGTGCCGGTCGTCGGCGCGGTCTTCGCCGTCGTCGTCGTAAAATGCTTTTTCGGCGGCATCGGCTGCAATATTTTAAATCCCGCGCTCTCGGGCGCAGTCTTTGTCAGGCTCTGCTTCCCGGAGGCGACGGCCTTGACGGGGGATCCTTTGTCGGTGCTTAAATCCGGCGGTATGCCCGAGGCGTCGTATTACGACGTGATAGTCGGCAATATCCCGGGAAATATAGGAGAGGTCTCGGCGCTTCTGCTCATCGCGGGCGGAGTTTATCTCATCATACGCGGCGTCATTGACTGGCGCGCGCCGGTGTTCATGATAGGCAGCGTCGTTCTCGTCTGCTTCCTGATTCCCGATAACGTAAGCAGCTTCAATTTTGTGATGTATGAGGTGTTCTCGGGCTCGCTCATTATGGCGGCGCTGTTCATGGCGACCGACCCGGTGACGACGCCCGCGACGGTGTCGGGTAGAGCCGCGTTCGGCGTGCTCGCGGGCGTGCTGACGATGCTGCTGCGAATCTGCGGGACACAGCCCGAGGGTGTCGCATACGCCGTACTTACGGCAAATCTGCTGTCGGGCGTGATCGACAGGATAACGGCCCCGAAACCCGCGAGGCGGGAATCGGCTGCCGCCGCGCCCGAAAACGGAGGCGACGCGGAATGAACGGACCCGAAATCAAAAGAGAAAAGATAATTTGCACAGCGGTCGCCGCCGCCGTATTTGTATTCATGGCAGCCGCCGCAGTCTGTACGGCGGCGTTCGCGGGCGGAAGCGACGCGTATCTCGACGCGGCAACAACACCTGCCGAAACCGAGCCCGACACCGTCGCGCCACCGCAAGACGCCGATACGTCGGCGCCTCCGAAAGAAACGGAAACGGACGCGTTCACGGACGCGGAGCCCGAGACTGTGCCGCCAGAGACGGAGCCCGAAACAACGCCTCCGGCGGAGACGGCGCCGCCGACAGAGACCGCGCCGCCCGAAACGGCGGGCGCAGGTCCCGCCCTCGGCGGGCTCGGCAGGGACGATCCGCCGCCGGTGACGTCTTATGAGACATGGGTGGTCGTGATACCTCCGGAGACCTCGGCGGAGCCCGTGACGGAAGAAACGCCGCCGGAGGAGGAAACGCCTCCGCCGGAGACCGAGCCGCAGACGCCGGACACCGTGACTGACACCGTGGGCGAAACCGTCGGCGACACCGTTGGCGGGGAAGGCTGACGGAGCGGAAAATATACGGAGCGAACGATTTATGAAAGGGGGAGAGCCGTATGGCGGAATTTATAAATGAGCTGAAGGGAGACGCGCGCTTTATCGCGTCCGAAAACATCCTCTTTTCCGCCGCGCTCGGCATGTCGGGCGCCGCGGTGTTCACCTGCGGCATCCCGCACGCGCTGGCGGCGTCTGTGACGGCACTCGCTGTCGTCGTATTTGCTTCCGCCGTTTTGGCACTTGCCGAAAAGCTCGTCCCTCTCAGAGGTATCGGCGCGGACCTTGTTTTCTTTGCGTCCGCCGCCTCCGCGACGTCGCTGTGCGGGGTGCTGACAAAGGCGCTTTTGCCGTCGGTGTGGAATGATATCGGCGCGTGCTTCCCGCTGTTTGCGGTCGGAAGTCAGGCGGTCGCCGCCTCGTGGCACGGACGCGGAGCAGGCGCGAAAAAAAGGCTCGCATGCAGCATAATGCTCGTCTGCGGATACGGCGCGGCGCTGCTCGCCGTCGCCGTGTCAAGAGCTCTCTTAGGGCTCGTGCTTCCCGCCGCCGACACGCCATTCGGCGCGCTCATATTGGCGGGCATCATCGCGGCGGCGCTCGCGTGGGCGCGCGGAAGCGCGTCCGTATCGGCATTTTTCGGACGCGTGAGATGTGCGATATCAGAACGAAATAAAACGGCAGCCGACGAAGAGACTGACGCGGCGGCGCAGGCGTGCGCGGCGTCTGAGCCCTCAGACACGGACGATTTTTCGGAGACATCGGATATTGCCGAAACAAAAGATACAAACGACACCGCCGATATAATCGAAATTCCCGACATAAATGAAATTCCCGAAATTCCGAACCCCTCGGCGGAGCCTTTGCCCGGGCCGCAGCCCGCGGACGACGAAGCCGAAGATGCTTTGCCCGAGCCGCAGCCCGCGGACGACGGATTTTCCGCCGAGCTCTCGGAGCTGATGGACGAGGTCGCCGACGAATGCAAAGACGATGAAGACATCACGATGTCGGAGGAGAACATATTCGACGCCGCTTTCTCGGGCAGACTGCCGGGAGGCTATCTCTCGGTCAATGAAGAAAATGACGACGGGAAAGGGGATGATGCGAAATGAACACAGAGGCTCTTGCGGGCGCGCTTTTGCTCGCGTTATTTTCCTCGAGCCCGCTGTTTATGAATTCCGCGGGTCTTGACTCCGTCAGGCGCTTCACCGACAAGCCCTCGCGCCTGCCTGTTCTTGCCGCCGTGACGGCAATCTCCGCCGTCGTGTCCGAGCTTTTCGCATACGCTCTGCTCGGCGTCGCGATGCCGCGCCTAGGCGTCTCGCCGTCAACGCTTCTCGACGGCGCCGTGATCGTCTTTTCTGTGCTCGCGTCGGCAGCGCTTCTCGGAGCCCTCAGACGATATGTGCGCTCGCTGCAAGCCTTTTTATCGGTCGGCGAAGTATTCGGCGCCGCGTACAATTCGGCGACGGTCGGTATCCTTCTTCTGTGCCGCGCTTTTGCGGACGGGTTTACAATGTCGATTCTCTTATGCGTCCTTTTCTCCGTGTCGGCGGCGCTCTCGTACTTTGTGATATCCGTCATCCGCGAGGATCTGTGCGTTTACAGGATACCGGCGTCATTCCGAGGCGCGCCGCTTCTTCTGATTCTTCTCGGGCTCGCGGCGATGGTGTTCGTCGGCTACGCAGGCGCGTTTATACCCGAGTTTGAGCCGATGTTTTAAAAGATGGGGCCGACAGAAAAAATTGTGCCGAAGCTCTTCTGCGTCGAGCTTGCCGACGCTCGGCGCCTGAATGACGTGATCCCGTCACTCCCGCGGGTGTCGCTTGAAAGACTTGAAAAAAAGCGTTTTCGGACGTCCTCTGTCCTCGGAGAGATCGTGAGGCTTTTCATGATGGACGCGTGCGGCGCGACTTACGACGTCGCCGAGGGCGAGTACGGCAAGCCGTACAACCCGGCTCGTACCGACGCCGCGTACAACATAAGCCACAGCGGAGATCTCGCCGTCGGCGCGCTCCTTGTCGGCGCGGGTGAGATCGGGGTTGACGTCGAATATGTAAACAGGAAAAAGGGTGAGCGCACAAAAAAGCTCGCGGACAGGTTTTTCACCGAAAGCGAGGCGCGCGCGATCGCCGGTTCCGACGACGCGGTAAGGGCGTTTTATGTCGCCTGGACGCGGAAGGAAGCGTATCTTAAATACAGAGGCACCGGATTTTCGCGCGGGGCTTATGACAAAGACGCGCAAAATCACGCGGGCGCGGTCATAAAAAGCACCGTCATAAAGGACGGGCATGGCGTGGAATACGCGCTTTCCGTCGCGGCGTGCGACGGTTCGATGGAAGACTTCGATATAGAAAAAGCCGAAATAAAAAAAGTTATTTTATAATTCCGCAAGGAGGAGAAAGATATGTCAAACATGGTCATTACTATCGCAAGAGAGTACGGCGCATCGGGAAGGTTCACGGGGGAGATACTCTCGGAGAAGATGGGGCTGCCCTGCTACGACAGGGAGCTCATCACGATGGCAGTCGACAAAAGCGGCTTCAACGAGGACGTCATCGAAAGCTACGATGAAAAGGCGCAGTCGAGTCTCCTCTACACGCTCGCGGTCGGCTCCGTCGATTACGGCACGCCCGTGCCGCTGTCGTTCCACATGCCGATGAGCGACAAGCTCTACATCATGCAGTCGAATATCATAAAGGAGCTCGCGGAAAAGTCGCCGTGCATCATCGTCGGCAGATGCGCCGACCACGTTCTGCACGACAACGAAAAGCGGATCGCGGTATTCCTAAAGGCGGACCTTCAGGTGAGGGCGCAGCGCGTTGCCGACAGGCACAACATTTCCGTCTCCGAGGCGCAGGACCTCTGCGTCAAGACGGACCGCAGGCGCGCCTCGTATTACAGCCACTACACAGGGCAGAAGTGGGGCCGCGCCGAGCTCTACGACCTCATGATAGATACGACGCGCATAGACGCGCACGGCGCCGCCGACGTCATCGCGCAGTATGTCAACTCGATCAAATAAACCGTCCGTCAGGCTGCCCGGCAAATACGGCATTATCATAGGCGCCGCCGTGCTGCTGTCCGCCGTCGCCACGATCCCGTTTTTCGGAGGCGGCGACAGATACGACGGCGCCACGGCGGAGGCGAGATACTTCGACGTCGGGCAGGGAGACGCCGTGCTTCTCA
>CANQYV010000064.1 GCA_947628165.1 uncultured Clostridia bacterium
CGTTCCTCCTCGGCAAGTTCGTCATCGGGCCGGCACTGTCCTCGGATAAGGCGGGCGGCGGCAATCAGACAAACGCGGGCGCGGGCAATTCCGCCGGCGGCGGGGGCGCCGCTGCCGAATCGGACGAGTCCGGCAGCGAGGCAAATCCCGAATACACTGCGATTTTCGAGGGGACGAGGATATTCCACAACCCGGTTTTCTTCAACATGGACATCATGAGCTTCGCGAGAAAGGACGAGGATGGGAACATCACCTGCCACGATTTCGGATACCGCGACGACACTGTGATAATTTACAGGGAGACGGGGTACATAGACACGACGGGCTACACCGACGAGCAGAAGCAGGCGCTCGAGGATTACGCAAAGGAGCAGCAGACGAAGTACGCGGACGTGACGTGCAGGACGGTCAGATATGAGATGAATGAGGCGAATTCGCGCTTTATCATCACCGTCGAATACAAGGACCTCGACAAGGAGGAGAATTACAACGCGGTATACGCCGCCGGCCTCCTTACAAGCGGCGGGCCGTATTCCATGCTGATCACGGGGGAGATCGAGAAAACCGGCGGCTACATCATGAAATGACCGTCGGCTCGCGGAGGTAAATAAACAACGGGAGCGATGCGTTTTTTTGAAAAAGCGCGTTCGCTCCCGTCTTTTTCCGGGGGGGAAGTGTCATATCAAAAGCCCTTTCAGGGGTTTTTCCGAGCGCACATCATCGATATTTTCGCTCAGCAATTCAAACGTTCCGTAGGCGCGCTCGATCTGGTGGACGGGAATATTATTGTTTATCGCCCACATCTCAAGTTCATCTCTCTCGTCGGAATATGCGCGGAAACCGAAATATACGCCAGTTATTGAGTTCGGGGCACAGAGTATCTTCGGCTCGGTATAGTTCTTATTTTTTATGAAGATCCTCCACTCCTTTTCGTGCGACCATTCGGCTGATTTAAATAACGACGGGCAGATAAAGGCGTATTCATCGTCTATGCCGCGCATATCAAGCAGCATGGACGCGTCAAACGGGACGTCCGTATAAACAACGGGCAGCATTATCTGCATCTCTTTCGGCAGCAGTGCGGTGTCATATTCCAGGCAAAAGCCGGTGTGCTTTTCGCCGTAATACCCCCACATCGGATTTGAATACGGCGTTGTACTGAAGCAGGAAATGCAGAAAAGATCGTGCAGATACATGAGGTCTTCTTCATTTGTTGCGATCACGCACCGGTACGTCTCATCGTCGAAATGATCTTCTCTCTGCCAGCGTTGACCTATTTCCCCGAACCGCTCCGACCAGATTTTATCGTAGTTTAAAAACCAGCGGGAATCAAATGGATCGTTGAATTGCGAAGGCATGTTGAACGGTATTTGGTATTTGGATGTGTTGTCGCGCCAGTAGGTGGAGGAAAAGCTGACGTACTTATATAATTTACGCGGACGGTATGCTCTCGCAACGGCCGCGGCCTCCTTTACCCGATATTTTTTTAAGCAAGCCGTGTATACGGAAAACCACTTCCCGCCTAAATCCTTGATTTTCATTTTCCCCGCCGTGAGTTTGTTTTTTATAATACCTATGGTTGATTGTACCACCTTTGCTCCGCAACTTCAACATGTTCGGGTCGGTATTATCAAAAACGGTGCCGAAAAGGAGTGTCATCGGGCAACGGCAACGGCATCGGCAACGGCATAGCATTTTCGGGGGCGGCTACAGCTGATTCACCGAAAATGACACATAAAAAGTGATATAATTATAGCTGCCGGGAAAAAGGAACCTGTTTTCACGGAACCGTCCGCAGAAAGGAACATTCAAATGATCTACGCCATATCGGACTTGCACGGATGCAGCGAAAAATATAAACGCCTGCTCAAAACTATCCGCTTCTGCGACGCGGACACGCTTTATGTGCTCGGGGACGTCGTTGACCGCGGCGACGGCGGCATCGGCATACTGCTCGACATGGAAAAGCGCCCGAACGTGATCCCCGTTATAGGGAATCACGAGTCACTGGCGCTCGGTGTCATGAAAAAAATCGCCGCCACCGACGGCTCGCGTGCGATTGAAAATACAAAGGCGTACAAGCTCTGGATGCTTTCGGGCGGGGATGTGACGGAGCAGGCGTTTCGCGCGCTCGACAAACAGACGCAGAAGCGGGTCATAGAATATATCGAATCATTTATGATATACGATGAAATCTCCGTGAACGGACGCAGGTTCCACCTTTCTCACACCCTTCCCGACTACGATCCGAATAAGCCGATACATGACGTATCTTTTCTTGAATTCATATACGGCGAGCCTGACTATGCCGTCTCATACGGCAGCGACGCACTGTTTGTGACGGGTCACACTATGACGATGCTTATCGACCGCGAGTACGCCGGGCGGATATATCAAAAAAACAACCACATCGCCATCGACTGCGGCGCGTCATTCGGCTATCCGCTCGGATGCATCTGCCTCGACACGATGGAGGAGGTATATGTAGAATGAATACGGTGCTTGTAAGATGCTCGACGAGCCATTTTGCAAGTCGATCCTTTTCTTCACCTTCGAGGACGTCTAACTTCATAAGCTCCGACGAACGAAAGAGGCTGTTGGCAGTTTCGGCGTAATACCAAATAAAACCTCCAGGGGAGGGACTTTTGCCGCCCGCAAAGGCGCAAATGTCTCTCCCCCGGATTATTGCTCAAAGCTGTTCGATGCGTGAAAAACAGCTTTTTAACATATCGTTTGAGATTCTATTATTTCTCCCGACGCAGTCTTTTTTTGCTCGGCACACAGACAGCGACGATTCCGCACGCGCCGATGACAGCAATCACGAGCCATACGGCAACGCGGCTTTCGTCACCCGTTTCAGGCGGGACATCGACATGGCCTTTGTCTGTATCAGGCGTGGTCGTGTCGGCGGGATTCGTCGTCTCGCCCGGGTTCGTCGTTCCGCCCGGATTCGTCTCGGTGTAAACAAACTCAAGCCGGCTGACAGATGCCTGCGGCAGTTTGCTTACGTCAGAATCCTCAACGACTTCGAGCTTGATGTCGGAGGCCGTAACAGACGCCGACGTCCTTCTGAATACGAGCTCAAGCATTGTCTCTTCGCTCTCAAACGGATCATCCTCGCAAGCCCAGCCGAAGACTAATGTTCCCCCGCTTCTGTCGTTGATGCTGTTGATTCCGAGCGCGCTGCCGGCGGATACGAGCGTCACTTCGTCCGTATCGTATGTGAGGCGAAGCATGCCGTTATGCGTCAGGTGGTCGAGCTTGACGACGAACTCCGCGTCTTCAACCTCAACTTCAACTGTGTCGGCCTCGGCAGATTTAATGTCAAGGCTCTTCTGCCCGACATTTTCAGCAGCTTCAGCGGCAGCGGATTTTGCAGACTTTGCAGAACCGGAGGACACGCTGTGCTCCTGACCATACACTGCGGAAATGCCGCATACGCTCATGCCCTCTCCGACATGCTGCGCTTTGCCTGCTATTGCAGCCAAATCAATGCCGCCGTCATAGCCGTATTCGTCATCCCAGTCGTCGCCCCAATCGTCGTCTTCCCAATCGTCACCGCTGGAGGTACTTCCGGTGTAATTGGCCTCGAGCAGGATCGCGGGCCACTGGTCCTTCTCCATCTCAGAGACCTTTGCCGCCGTAAAGGAGGTGACGGTGAACGTTCCGTCGTCAAAGAATCCGGCCTGTTCAAGCAGATAGATCTCCGTCTTCTCGCCGTTATAGCGTGAGAAGAGGATCGTGTCTACATCGCTGACTACGAGCGAATCATAGTATACGCCCGTTATTTCGTCCGGCAGGAGGACGTCGTGAGGCATAGTCGTCTCAAACGCCGCGACTGATTCAAACTGCGGATTCGACGGGTCGGTGAAATCGAAGTAGAGCAGCCAGAAGTTGCCCACGTCGTCAAGCGCGTAGAGCACCTCGTAAAGCGTGGTGCCTTCGTAGAAGTATCCGGCGTATCCGACGCCCACGAGCGCGTTTGCGCCGTATGTCGGAAGCACAGCTGCCATCGATGCCCAGCCGCCGGAGAAGTCATCCGTCAGAGGCCCGTTTACGCCGTAGAATATCATCGCGCCCGAGATACCCACGATCTTCGTCGAGCCCGTGCGCCTCGTCGCCTCCTCAAGCACCGTCATATCCGTCATGCGGTAGACGGTCTGACCTGACGACTTGTTCAGAAGATTTTTCTCCGCGTCATATTCGTACATATAGCCTTCGCTGTCCTGGAAATAAATCTTCTCGCTGCCCTCGTCTGAAAAGTCCTCGGTGCCCGAGACGATATCGATGTTGCCTTCAAGAAGGCTGCCGGGCACTACTTTTCCGACCTCTGTATTCAGGCTGAACCACTTTGCGTTTTCGTCTCCGTCCATCATCGCGCCGTTGATGTCGTATTTCGCGGGATTGACGATAACCGTGCAGACGGCCTTTACAGACGCGTCAAGCTTGGCACTTGCCGTTATTGTGACCGTACCGACTTCTCGTGCATTGACAAGTCCTTCCTCATCAACTGTCGCGACCGACGTGTCTGAGCTGCTCCAGACAACGCCTCTGTCGGCAGCGAACCACGGATCGGCATAAGCGTCAAGCTGGAGCCTTCCGCCCATTGTGACCTCCGCCTCCGTCCTGTCTATAACGACGCGCGTGATCTCGTTTGTCGGAGCGAAACGCTGGCTTCCAAGCTCCATGTGGAGCAGTTCTTCAACATCGTATGTGTCGCACTTGCCGTCGCCGTTGATGTCGGAATAAGCCGTCTTAACGATGGACGTCCGCTTCCCTGTCACATAGTCGAGCAGCGCCTGCGCGTCGCCGGTATTGACCGCGCCGTCGCCGTTGAAATCATACGAAACGGAATCCGGCGTTACAAAGAGACCCGCGATGCTCTGATAAGGATTTTCGAGCTGCGCGTGGATGATTTGATTCGGCGTGTAGTCGCCGCTCTTGACATCGATTGTGTAGATGTCGCAGTATGTGTAGTCGTCCGTCTCCCAGTCGCTTCCCGGGATCGGAACGAACTCGTTCACGGTATTTGCGAGGACGAGGCAGTCCTTTTCGCTGTCCCATGCGATATCGTATGAGCCGTCGGGATTCGTATCATCCTTAAGCTCGCAGAGGAATTCGGGTTTATCGATCGTATCCGCCGTCCAGCGGTAGAGACCGACGTATGTGTCCCATGTGTCGATCGCGTCGAGATAAGGCATATTGACGCCGTAGAAGTTGCCCTCGTCATCAACGGCCACAGCCTGCGCCTCTACGCCGTGGATGATTTCAAATTCATCCATATCCTCGTCTTCTTCATAGCCGAGACGTCCGACATAATTGAATTCGCATGTTTCGGGGTCGAGCGTGACAAGCTCCATTGAGCGGAAGCAGTCCGGCCCGTCCCCCCAGAACAAATCATTGAATGCGCGGAATGTGATGTAGAGAAGCCCGTCTTCGGGGTTGTATGTCATCGACCTCGGGTTGCAGTCAACGCCGGGGACGTCTTCAAGCTCAAGCTGATAGCTTCCTATGTACTTCGCGTTCGTAAAATCTCCGTACTGCGCCACATAGAAGTCACCGAGGCCGTCCGCGAAGAAGACGTATCCGTCAGCATAAGCCGCAGCCGCAACAGTCGGTGCGTCTTCGGATTCAAATCCGTCATACTGAACTCCGTAGCCGCCTATCATGCCGCCCGCTGACGCATCTTCATTGTAGCCATACCAATATCTGTCTGCCTGAGCGAAGAAATTGTAGTAGCTTCTGACCTTCGCCGTCAAATCCATCTTCAGCGTATATTCGCTGATATGGCCGGCGTAGTCGCCCACCTGAAGGATGAACGTTTCGCCGACGGCGGCGTTTTCGTTATCGAGGCGCACCTCGACCTCTATGGGCTGCCCGGGCTCCATCTGGCTCGGCGTGACATACGCGAGCGCCTCCTGCTCCGTAACTGCGGCAGGGCTGTAAAGCGCGACAAGGCCCACATACTCGTTGTCAGCGACCTTAACGGTGATATAGCCATCGTCGATCGTGGTATCGTCGATATCTATGACCTCGGGGGCCGTATAATCAACGGTGATGACAGAGCTTATGCTCGCCCCGTCTCCGAGAGCATCCCAATCAACGTCCTCGCCGCTGCCGACGCGGTAAAATTCAGGCGCGAGCGTAAGCTCGACCTTGACCTTCGTGCCGTCCGGGAGAGGATCGCCATTCGCGTCCGTACCGCGCCAGTTGATAGCGGCGCTCTGGTCGGAATATACCCACGTCTCATAGTCCTCGTGGTAGAATGTCGCGTATCCGGGCCCCTGCTCCTCCTGCGCGTAGATCTCGCCTGTCTCGGCATTGCTTATCGTATAGCGCGAGTTGAGGAAGTTGCGCAGAGGCGTGAATGAGAACACAGACACCTTGGAATTTTCGGGATCAAAGGCGTTGCGGTCTTCCAGATACTCTATGCTGTCCCCGTAAGGATAGCCGATATAATAGTCGTAGATATCGCCGTCGTGGCGAACCATCAGCGAGTTGCTGTAAACGCCGGCGTAAGGCGTATGAGAGGGCTGCCCGAACACATAGTTCTTTACGAACTCGCCGTGGTCGAACATGCTCGATTCTGTCCAGCCGCCGTAGAATCCCACAACCGGAATGCTGTGCGTTACGCCTAAGGCGCCGTCGTCAGAGCTCTGCGGCTTGGCGGTAATGAACGCCTCTATGTAAGCTCCGTTCGGATAGTCCTTATCAAGCACCGCCTTCTGCCCGTCGGTGAGGCTGAAGGTCACGGTCACGTCAACGCTGCCGCTGCCGGGGAGCGTGACCTTTGCGCTGCCGTATGAACCGTTGACTTCCACATCCGCCGTCAGCTTCGCCGTCTTTGTGCCCATGAAGCTTTCACCGTTTTCGGTGACGACAGCCTGCGTAAACACGTCGGCGCTGACCGTATAGACGATCTGGCTGCCCGTCATGTTATGTATCTTAAACTTTACGGTATATGTTCCGTCTCTGTCAACGTCATCGCCAAGCTCCGCCTTGACCTTGCCGTCGTCCTGACCTTCAACAGTGATAAACGAAGGTGAGGTTACGGCATAACCCACGTTTGCAAGGCCCGCGCCCTGACGCAGAACGGGATAGTAAAGACCGTCACTCTCCATCATCGGCACCGCCGTTGACATAAGCAGAGACTGCGCGAGCTGGCGCGCGGAGAGCGAAGAACTGTCTGCAAGGTCTTCCTTCTCTATATGCTGTATCACAAGCGCCGCCATTCCGGCAAGCTGAGGCGCGGACATTGAAGTGCCGCTCATCGTCGTGTAGCCGTCGCTCGTGTTTCCGTTGACGGAGTAGATGTTTCCGCCGGGGGCTGTGATCTCGGGCTTGAGCGACAGGTCGCCGGGGATGCCCCACGCGCTGTAATCGCTCATGATGTCCTTCGCGCCGTCGGGAATATACGCGTCGGGTCCGCTGCTAACGGTGACAGTGCCCGTGTAATAGCTGATCTCGGAGCCCCACTTGTAATTGCCGTCCTTGTCGTAGTTTGTTGTGACGGTTTTCGCCTCGCCCACTCTGAGCAAACTGCCGTTGTCCATCGTTATTGTGAAAACGGGAACGTTGCCTTCATAGCCTTTGAGGTCTGCGCCGACGGTGCCGGGCGCGTTGTTCACTATTATGACAGCCTTCGCGCCGAGCTTGAACGCCTCGTTCGCCTTCGCAAAGAAGGGAGACATTCCGCGGTTCATCACAACGACCTTGTCCTCAAGGCTGTATTCACCGTTCAGCTTATCAAGCTGGTTTTCAAGCAGATTGCCGAGCGTTTCATACGACGCGTCATAAGTCTGTACAACGCCTACGCTGTCGATATAGACGTAGTCGTATGTTTCACCGCCGACGAGGTCAACGGTGTCGTCGCCGCTGCCCTCAAGGTAGAAGATTTTTTCACTGCCGTCGTTCGCGGTAAAGTAGCTGCCCGTGAGGCCGCGGTTTTCGGCGGAAGCGACCGTCAGGCCGTTTCTGTACGCTCCGGGGTTGCCAACCGTGTTCATGCTGACGTCGTCTATATAGAGCTTGTCATTCGACGCGCCGAGGTCAACGAAGGAGCCGTAGTTGCCGGCGGATGTCGTCAGGATCGTGTCTGTGCTTTTCAGCCTGTCAAGCACGGCCTGATACTGGGTCTCGCCGTATGTCATTCCGGCATAATATGTTCCGATCGACATGTTGATGACGTCCGCGCCTAAAACGATGGCGTCCTCTATCGCCGCGAACTGGTCAGAGGCGTATGCACCGCCGCTCTTGCCGAAGACCTTCATCGTCAGGATCTGCGCGTCCGGGGCGACGCCCTGAACGAGCACAGACTCTGAGGCGTCAACAAACCCGCCGTCTTTCACGATGTAACGGTTTGCCGCCGCGATGCCCGCGACGTGGGAGCCGTGAGCGCCCTGCTTATCGTTGTCGTGGGAAACGTCCGTATCGCCGTCGACGTAGTTATAGTTGAAGGGCATTTTCGTGCTGCCGTAGAGCGACTGTGCCGTCACATTTGCGCCGGGAGCCGATGTGATGTGAAGCAGGTCAAACTTTTCGGCGATCTCAGATGCGTCGAGCAGATCGAGAGTCTTTGCGAAATCGGGGCCGTAAGTCTCTCTGAGAGCGTATTCGAGCGCGGAACCGTCGAATGACTGGTGGCGGGGATTCGTACCCGTATCAATGACAGCGATACGCATACCCGCGCCGTAAAGGCCTTCCTCGTATGCCGGCGCGCTGCCGATCTGCTCTGACGACGTGGCCATGCTCGGGTCCGCCGTGCCGTCGTCAGGCGTAGATATTGCCATAAACACAGGCTCCACATAGACGTCGGAAACGCCGTCCACGCGCTTTATCGCCTCAATGTCGCCGAAGCGCACATTTGCGGATATTGCGTTCGTGATAAGCGTCAGGTTCCATACAACGTCAAGTGCATTGCCGTTCAGGACCTTTTTCGAGATGGCGTTCGCGACCTGTTCCTGTTTGTTCTCCAGACTGCCGCGATATAGGATCGCAGCTTCTCCCGCCGCGATAGTCTTCGCCTGCGTTCCCGAAACGTAGTACTTTTCCAGCGCGGAAGGTTCGCTGAGGATTATCGATACGCGAACGACATCCTCGTCGCTGTACCCCATCGACATAAGCGAAGGGATGTCCTTCCTCGCCCCCTCGCCGGGAAGCACGCTGCTTTCGCCTGTTTTTCTCCACTGTATCCTGTCGTCTGCCGCTTCGGCGACCGTTATCCCCGGGGTCAGACCGAACAGCAGGCACAGTGCCAGAAGCAGGCTGAGAAAGCGCTTTGATTTGCTCATACTGTTTTTCTCCTGTTTTTATTCTTTCACTTCAGCCCGGCCGTCTATCAGATAACATATGTCCCGAAAAACCATAAATCCCTGTAAAAAGCCCGTCTGTAGAGATAGTTTATTTTACCACCGCGTCTTCCTTAATGCAATACTTTTCGATAAATCTTTCACTCGAATATTTTCTTCGCCCGCAGGCGCGTCAAGTATATTTGCGCAATAATCCTAGTAAGTCAAGGAAAAGTCGTTTTGCTTGCATCAGTGATAATAAAGTAAAAACGCATTTTTTAAAGTCCTGATATGCATTTTGCTCAATTTTTTCAGCAAGGCAGCTCTTTTTTTCGCCGTATCATCAAATCAGGCACGTTTAGCCGTCTTTAAGCGTGTCACCTCACCCTTTCGTATCCTCATCGGTTTTCACAAAAAAGGTGCGGAGCATAAACTATACTGCATGATTCGGCTAATGCCGTTTCTCTCATTTTGTGCACATCAGAATCCCGCGTAAGATCAGATTTGACGGAACGATCACTGTGTTCTTATAAAACGGAAAAGAGATGGAGAAGCTTTTATGTTTCCCCATCTCTTCTCTTTTCTCTGCACCTTAATTATATCAAAAAGCTGCGGCGGCGCCTCATCGGAGGACATATGCTCCCGTTCCGATCTCTGCGGCTTCGATTTGCGGCATTTTTCTGATTTTCAAAAGATATCCTCCCCCGCATGTTCCGCCATCGTCTTACATGTTTAATTTCTCGGCAAAATCAGCCATAGCCTCAGATATCCTGATCTGCTGCGGGCAGTGACTCACACAGTACCGGCAGGCGGTACAGGACGGAACGAATTCATTCACATTCAATCCATATAGGTTTGATATTCATTTTTCGCATGTAACAGAGCGGCCTTTTGCACGGCAGCCTTGACGTCAATTTTGCAAAAAAAGCTTGACAGTACCCAAAAATCACGCAGTCTTAAGTATTTATAGCTGCCGATCACTCTTTCACCACCATCTCAATGCTGCCCGTATCCGTCTTGATCTCGCACCTGCCGCCGGTCACGGACTTCGGCACGCTTACGCGACCGGTGTCCGACTCGGCAAAGAAGATCTTACTCGTCAAAAGCTCTCCTCTGACGCTGCCGGTGTCCGATTCGATGTAAAGTTCGGCGGCGTCGCAGCCGTCGAGGACTATGTCCCCGGTATCGCTCACAAGCTCAAATTTCCCGTCTCCGACGACGTTTTCAAGTGCGATGTCCCCGGTATCTGTCTCAGCGTGAAGATTGCCGCAGGTGACGCTGTAAATGCTCACCCGCCCGGTGTCTGCCTTGGCGTGAAGGTCGCCGCAGGTGACATTTTCGAGGCTCACCAACCCGGTGCCCGTCTCAACATCGATATTTCCGTCGACAATGCCGCCGCTCAGCTTTATGCCGCCGGTGTCGGTTTTGAGTTTCATTTTCCCGGTACAGACGCCGCTTAAAACTATCGTGCCGGTGTCAAGATCGATATCGACTTCGCTCCCGGCACTCGCCGAGCAGCTTACCGCGCCCGTGTGGCCGGCGATCTTTATACTCTCAAAGGCAAAGTCTTTCGGGAGGTAAACGGTACCGGTATCGGTCTCAATGTCCAAAGTCCCGTACTCGTTTTGCGGCAGATATACCGTCATCGTCGGCCTTGTGAAAGATATCAAAATAAAGCCGAACCATCTGCGCGTATCCGTGGTGTTGATGAAGAGGGTGCCGTCTTTGACCTCTGCGGTGTGCTTGACCTCCTCGTCCTCACAGCAGACGATCCTGCATTTTCCGTCCTCCGAGGGCAAAATCTCAAGGTCGGTCGTGTACACATTTACCGTGATATTTTTGAAATCTCCGCTCGGCTCGAATGTGTTTGTGACATAGTCGACCGTCCCGAGCTTGGTGATATCCCAGCCGCACAGCGCCAGAGTTACGGCGAACAGTGCCGCGCCCGCGAGCATAAGCACCGCGGCGGCCCAAAGCCAATATTTAACGGTTTTGCTCATCACGCTGTCTCCTTTCCGACAAGCATGTGCTTAAGCCCGACAGCGGCTTTTTTCGTCAGCCAAATTGCTCCCTTAGTAACGGCAAGGCATATGAAAAATATGAGTATTGCCACCCCTGCGCACAAAAGCACGGCAGCAAGCATTGCCAAAGCGGCGAGGGCTCTGCCGCGTATCGCAAAATACACCGCCGAAGCAGCTCCCCCGAGCGTGCCGATCGTGATCGAGGCCTCTGCCGCCCAGAGCGAAATTATCACCGACCAGACAACGATATACGCCGCTGAAATAATCGCGATAACGGAAATCAAAATCGGGAACCAGAGCGGGAATCCGAGTATCAAAAGAACAATGATCCACGGACTTACCGGGAGTTTAGGTCTTATTTTTTCCTTGACAAGTTTTGTGAGCGGAGTATCCGCCAAAATTTGAGAGATTATCTCCCCGACGTTTCCTATCTCGGCGACAGCATCTGCCTCCGACAGCCCTTCCTCCATTCGGTCGTCGATCATCTCGCCGTAAAAATTGACGCGTTCCTCAATGTCCTTCTGCGGCAGCCCGTGCAAACCACTGCGAAGCTGCGCCAAAAAATCCTGCTTATTCATTCTCTTCCTCTTTGACAACAAAACGGTAGATGGAAAGAATCTCCTTCCAATCCTCCTTGAATTCCTCAATGCGCCGAAGCCCCAGGTCGGTAATATGATAATATTTCCTAAGACGTCCGTCATGCTCGGCGCTGCGAACGGTCAGCATCCCCGCCGTCTCAAGGCGCTTTAAAATGGTATATAAAGTCGATTCGGACAGCGAAAGATAGGGCTTCATGTCCTT
>CANQYV010000065.1 GCA_947628165.1 uncultured Clostridia bacterium
AAGGTGGATTCGGACCACCGAAGTGAAAGCACAACAGATTTACAGTCTGCCCCCTTTGGCCGCTCGGGAATTCCCCCATATTATTTAATTGCGGCATCATGCCGCGAAGCTGGTGATCGGAGTCGAACCAACAACCTGCTGATTACAAATCAGCTGCTCTGCCATTGAGCCACACCAGCAAGGTGCCGCCTCACTGCGGCGAGAGCTATTATATCACACGCCCGCGCGTTTGTCAACATTATTTTTTCAACTTTTTTGCGTCTTTTGACGCTTCCGCCTCCCCGAAAAATTCGGGGAGGCGGGTCCGATCTTTTGCCTGTTGTGCGGGCCTTCGCGGCGGCGCTCACCAGATGAAATTGAATTTCGCCGCCTCGCCGTTGTCGACGAGTATGTCCTGCGCCGTCATCGATTTGTTTACGACGGCGATGAAGTACGCCCACTCCGCGATCTCCTCGGAGGAAGCCCATTTTCCGAGCAGCGTTTCCGAAAGGACGGCCCCCCAAAGCGTCGGGTCGCCGATTATGTGCGAATTCAGCTCCGTTATGACGCCGCCCGGCGAGATGCTGTTCGACGTCGCGCCGTAGTGCGCCAGGCGCTGCGCCGTGTTTTTCATATACGCGACGACACCGCCCTTGCTCGCGGCGTATTCGGGAAATTCCGAGCCCGTCGAGGCGCTCGAGGACGCGATAAATACAACGCTCTTTATTGATTTCTGAAACGCGTATTTCTCGGTGACGCTTATCGTACCGCCGAGGTTGACGGCAATGTCGCGCCCCGAGTCCTGAACGCCCGCGTTGTTGATGAGTATCTCAACGTCGGGAATATCCGGCAGCTCTCCGCCCGTGATGTCGCAGACGTGGTGGGTGTACATTTCGTGCCTGATCGTCTGCGGCATTATGTCTATGCCGACGACGGTGTGCCCGCAGGAGAGAAACTTTTTGGCGACGGCGTGACCTATCCCGCCGCTCGTTCCCGTGATAAGGACAAGCATAAAAAATCTCCGTTCATGTTCGTTCGGCGAGTTCACGCCGCATAAGCAAATATTCCCGCCCGACGCCGTCGCGGCGCCAGCGCTTGCAGATCATGTACCCAAGATGAGAAAAGACCGCCTCGCAGAGGAGCTCCGCCGCCATGCCGGTCACGGCGCACGTCACGCATTGAAGCGCCGTCCAGCCGAAGAAAACATGACTTACTATAAATGCAAAAACGATGTTGTCGACGAACTGACCTACAGCGGTCGAAAAATATGTCCTGCACGCAAACGCGAGAAAATTATCCTTTTTAAAGAGCCTCCCTATCGCAAAATTGGCAAAGTTGTTGACGAACGCGGAGATGACGAACGCGACGGTGCTGCCCAAGAGAACATACCATGTTCCGCCTATGGTGGCGTCAAGGGCGTGATTTATGACGTCCTCGCTGCCGGGCAGAAACGATTCTCCCCAAACCCCCGGGATCTTTGACGCGGCGAAAAAAATCGCGCAGACAAAAAGATTTATCCCCGCGGCTAACAGTGAAAGCTCAGTCGCGGCCTTCGGTCCGAAATGCTTTGTCAGCACGTCCATCGCCAGAAAGGCGAGCCAGGAGACGATTATGCCGCAGTCGAGTGCGAGCCAGTCTACCGGGAGCGAGATGCTCTTGTTGGCGAGCAGGTTCATGGTTATCACGGCGACGACGAGCATCACGGCGGTGGGGAACGGTACGGAGCGCAAAAGCAGCTTCAGTTCTTTCACTTCTGTTTTCAGTTTTTCGAGCATGTCACTTTTCCTTGTTTTTTTGCTTGGATGGTTATCAAGAAACATCCTTTATTCGGCGGCTTTCTTCCGCCGTTTTTATTATAGCAGATTTTAGAAGAAAAATCAATATCCCAAGCTCACTATTTCCCAATCATCGGAAATTGTAAAGGGGCGCTTGAAAATTCCCCGAGAAACGCGGCGCCGGGGAGGGAAAAAGCATCCCTCCCCGCACGTCAACGGTTTTTTCTTAATATGCAATGCCCTGCCAAAGCATCGCGTCGGCGACCTTCTGGAAGCCCGCGATGTTCGCGCCGGCAACGAGGTTGCCCGCCATGCCGTATTCTGCGGCGGCACCCTTCGCCGCGGCGTATATGTTTTTCATGATGCCGTGGAGCTTTTCGTCGACCTCGGGAGCCGTCCAGGAGAGGCGGATGGAGTTCTGCACCATCTCAAGTCCGCTCGTGGCGACGCCGCCGGCGTTGGAAGCCTTCGCGGGCGCGTATGCGAGGTTGTTCGCGAGGAAGCATTCGACGGCCTCGGGCGTCGAGGGCATGTTGGCGCCTTCCGCAACTGCGAAGCAGCCGTTCTTGACGAGCATTTTCGCCTCGTCGCCGTTGATCTCATTCTGCGTAGCACAGGGGAGCGCGATGTCGCAGGGGATGGACCAGATGCCGCGGCAGCCTGCGGTGTATGTGCTGCCGGGAACGCGCTTTGCGTACTCGGAGATGCGGAGCCTTTCGACTTCCTTTATCTGCTTCATAACGTCGAGCTTTATGCCGTCGGGGTCGCAGACGTATCCGCCGGAGTCGCTCATCGCTATGACCTTGCCGCCCATTTCCTGAGCCTTTTCGCAGGCGTAGATCGCGACGTTGCCGGAGCCGGATATGACTATCTTCTTTCCCTCAACGGACATTCCGCGGTCGCGGAGCATTTCGTCCGTGAAGTAAAGGAGGCCGTAGCCCGTTGCCTGAGTTCTGATGAGGGAGCCGCCGGAGGGGATCGCCTTGCCGGTGAGAACGCCCTCGAAACGGTTCGTGAGGCGCTTGTACTGGCCGAAGAGATAGCCTATCTCGCGTCCGCCGACGCCGATGTCGCCCGCCGGAACGTCTGTATCGGGGCCGATGTGACGGAAGAGCTCCGTCATAAAGCTCTGGCAGAAGCGCATGATCTCGCCTTCGCTCTTGCCCTTCGGGTCGAAGTCCGAGCCGCCCTTGCCGCCGCCCATGGGCAGCGTTGTAAGCGAGTTCTTGAAGACCTGCTCAAATCCGAGGAACTTGATGACCGAAGCGCAAACGCTCGGGTGCAGGCGCAGACCGCCCTTGTAGGGACCGATCGCGGAGTTGAACTGAACGCGATAGCCGCGGTTGACCCTGACCTCGCCGTTGTCGTCGACCCAGCTCACGCGGAACTGGATGAAGCGTTCGGGCTCGACTATGCGGCGGAAGATGCCCGCCTTTATGTAGTCGGGACGCGCGTCCGCGACGGGAGAGAGAGATTCGAATACCTCGGCGACAGCCTGAAGGAATTCGGGCTCGCCCGCGTTTTTGGCGGCGAGCTCACCGTAAACTTCTGAGAGGTGCTGGTTTTTGATTTCCACTTGAATACCGTCCGATAAAAAAGTTGTGTTATCCTATATTATACGATATGATGTCCGCGTTTGCAAGATTTAATTTCGGTTTCTTTCATATTTTTGTTCGCTCGCGCGTAAAAATATGTCGGTATAGCTGTCATAGTCGTCGGGAGTATATCTGTTTTATATGAAAGCGGTAAAAAAGTATTTCTGCAACGCGCTTTTGATGACGGCGGCGGCGCTTCTGATGCGCGCCGTCTCGGTCGCGTTCAACGTATTCGTCACGGGCCGTCTCGGGGCGGACGGGATGGGACTTCTGACGCTCGTATCCTCCGCATACGGCTTTGCCGTCACGTTCGCGACGTCGGGAATATCGCTCGCAGTCACGAGGATGACGGCGGAGACGGTTCTGACGGCGCCTTCGGGCGAGGCGAAAAGGCGGCTCGGATACGTCATGAGGACCACGGTTTTATACTGCCTTTTCTTCGGCGTCGTCGGCGGATGCACGCTGTTCTTCGGTGCCGACTACATAGGCGGGGTGCTGCTCGGTGACGCAAGGACTGTCGCGTGCCTGCGGCTGCTCGCCGTGACGCTGCCGCCGACGGCGCTGACCTCGGCGATTTCGGGATATTTCAACGCGTGCCGCCGCGTATATAAAAACGCGCTCTCCGACTTTTTCGGGCAGACGCTGAAAATAGCGCTTACGGCGGCGCTTTTGTCTACTCTTCTGCCGACGGGCGTCGAATATCTTCTGCTCTCAGTCGTCGGCGGAGGGGCGGTCGCCGAGGCGGCGTCGTTCTTCCTCTCGCTCGCGCTTTATTTGCAGGATAAAAGACGTCATTTTTCAAAGGCGGAGGCGGCGGGCGGAAATGCCGAGGGGACGGAGCTGCGCGCCGACACGCCGTTCGCCGCCGCGTCGAGCCTATGCGGGGCGGCACTGCCCGTCGCGTTTTCGTCATATCTGCGCTCCGGGCTCGTCACGGTCGAGCACATCCTGATCCCGAAGGCGCTCCGCATATACGGCGAGAGCTATACGCAGTCGCTTGCGTCTTACGGCACGCTGCACGGCATGGTGATGCCGGTGATAATGTTCCCTTATGCCGTTATAGGGCCGTTTTCGTCTCTGCTCGTGCCGGAGCTCTCGGAGTCGAGAGCGAGGGGACAGCGCGCGCGCATCCGACATATAGGGGGCGTCGTTTTCAGGGTGACGCTCCTGTTCGCGGTCGGCGTCGCGGGGCTCATGATGACATTTTCCCGCGAGCTCGGAATGGCGCTCTACGGCAGCGAGGAGGCCGGCCGGTACATACGGATGATAGCGCCCGTCATACCCGTGATGTATCTTGACACGGCGACGGACAGCATGCTGAAGGGGCTCGGCGAGCAGCTCTTCTGCATGAGGGTGAACATTATAGACTCCGCGCTGAGCGTCGTGCTCGTGTGGCTGCTCGTGCCGCGCTTCGGCATCTCGGGGTACGCGGCGACGATAATGATATCGGAGGTGTTCAACGCGACGCTCTCCATATGCAGGCTCTTCAGGCGCGCGGACATGGCGCCTCACATCACGGACTGGCTGCTGCGCCCCGCGCTCTCGTCTGTGCTTGCCTGCGCCTCCGTTCGCTTTGCGGTCAATTTTGTGCCGAGGTTCTATCGGGCGCAAGGGCTTTTGCCGACGGCGCTTTTCATGATATGCGCGGCGGCGCTTTATGTTTTGATGCTCGCGGTAACGAATACGGTGACGTCGCGCGACATCGGTTATATGAAGGGGATATTCGACGGATAGAAAAATAAAATTACCGAAAAATAATGCGAAATGACGGATTTTTTGCCGATTCTGCTCTTGTGTTTGTCGAAAAAGTGTGTATAATTGTAAAGTGAACGGAAACTGTATTATTTCATCATGACAGTTTTGCCGTATCGGGACGCCGAATGATGGGCGCTCACAAAAAACAGGAACGAAAAAATGTATCGGCGCGGTCTTTTCGGCCGGGCGCGGAAGGAAAATATAAAGATGACGAATAACAGGATGTGCGTGCTTATAAGCGCGGTCTCACTGTCCTTTGCCGTCGCGTTGGCAACGTTTACCGCGTGCTACTCGACGAGGGCGAGCGGGGGAAAGGCAAATGAGACGGATACGGGAGAATATACATATGACGAGGGTGTGTCGGCGGGAGTTGTGACGGAACCGGAGACGGAGCCGACGACCGAGCCGGAGACGGAGCCCCCCACGGAGCCGCCGACAGAACCGCCGACGGAACCTGAGACAGAACCTCCGACGGAGCCGCCCACGGAACCTCCGACCGAGCCTCCGACAGAACCCGTGACAGAGCCCGTTACTGACCCGCCTGTGACCGAGGCGCCGAAGCCGGCGACAGTCACGGTAACGCCCGCGAAAAACGCGGTGACGACGATGGTGGGCAACGACAAATATGTGAAGCTGACGCTTTCGTCGGGAGGCAGCAGGAGCAAGCTGTCGCTGTCGGTGGAATATCCCAGCATCGTTTCGGGCTGGATAGGAAAGACGGGCGTCACGTTTACGGGGCTTGCCGAGGGGACCTCGAGGGCATACATACTGTATGACGGCAAGACGGCGGCGACGATAACGGTGACGGTGACGAAAAAGGGAGAGGCGATACCGCTGCCCGCCCCCGTCATACATGACGGGATCGACCCGTCGCGCCCGATGCTGGCGCTGACGTTTGACGACGGCCCCGGGAACTACACGGCGGAGCTTCTCGACATTCTTGAAAAATACAACGTCCGCACCACGTTCTTCATCGTCGGCAATATGATACACAAGCGCGACTCGCTGCTCTCCCGCATGGTGTCCGACGGCTGCGAGATCGGGATCCACACCTGGGACCATACGAACCTGAAAAATATCACGCCTGACGAGGTGAGGGACAAAATAGGCTCCGTCCGCTCGTATCTCATCGAGCATATCGGATACACGCCGCGCGTCATGCGCCCGCCCTACGGCTCGTATAACGACGATGTGCTCTCGGTCGCGGCGGAGATGGGGTTGTTCGCCGTCAACTGGGACATAGACACGAGGGACTGGGAGACGAGGAACGCGGACTCGACATACAAAGCTATAACGGAAAAGGCGCACGACGGTGCGATAATACTCTGCCACGACATACACAAGCAGACCGTCGCCGCGATGGAAAAGTCGATATCGAAGCTGCTCGAAATGGGATATCAGCTCGTGACAGTGTCGGAGCTCATGTACTACAAAAATCCGGGTATAAGCTCGGGGAGCTTTGTGACGCACGGGTAAGAAAAAGAGGAGGGGGAGAGCCCGCAGAGGCTCCCCCTCATTTTTTCCGCTTTCCGTTGAAGATAAGGGCGGACAGATAGCCGAACACCATCGCCGCCGCAATCCCGGCGGAGGCGGCGGTGAGCCCGCCGGTGAGCGCGCCGAGCAAGCCGCGCGAGTCCACCTCTTCGCGGATGCCTTTGGCGATCGTGTTCCCGAAGCCGAGCAGCGGCACCGTCGCTCCGGCGCCGGCAAAGTCCGCAAACGGACCGTAGATGCCGACGGCGCCGAGAATGACGCCGGCGGTAACGTATGAGACGAGGATGCGCGCAGGCGTCAGCTTCGTTTTGTCTATCAGTATCTGCGCGACGACGCACAGCGCGCCGCCGACGGCGAATACTATGACATAATGGGATAAGGTTTTCAGTATTTCCATTTCGGTTTTTCTTCCTTTTGCTTGTCAGGCGTCGCCGCCGACGATGTGGACGAGATGGCAGATGCCGGGAATGTTGTTGCCCTGCCATACGCTTGCGGGGCTCATCAGCGCGCCCGTCGCCATGAAAAGCACGTCGTGCAGGCGTTTGCCCTCCGGCGCGGGCATGACGGTCGGCAGGCCCATCCTCGGCAAAATCGATGCGGCAAGCACCGTCGCGGAGCAGCCGCATCCGGAGCCGCCCGCGTGCTTGTCCCCTCCGTCGACGTCGTAGATGAGCAGCCCGCAGTCTTCGTGAACGGCCGATATGTCGACCCCCAATGACGCCATGAACTCGCGCAGGATGTGCGTTCCCTCCGCGCCGAGGTCGCCGGTAACTATCATGTCGAAGCTGTCGGGACTTCTGCCCGTCTCGTCGAAATAGCGCTTCAGAGTGTCGATGGCGGCGGGCGCCATTGCCGCGCCCATGTTGTTGAGGTCGTTTATCCCTCTGTCGACAGTGCGCCCGGGCAGAACGTCCGTTATCATCGGCAGAGAGGCTTCCGCATCGTTTGAAAGAATGAAGGCTCCGGCGCCCGTCACGGTCCACTGCGCCGTCGGCGCGCGCTGTCCGCCGTATTCTATCGGATAACGGAACTGGCGCTCGGCGGCGCAGTTGTGGGAGCTTGCGACGGCGGCGACGGGACCCGTCATAAGCCCGGAGCAGTAAACGGACGAAAGAATGAGCGCCTCGGCGCATGTCGAGCACGCGCCGTAAAGTCCGAAATAGGGGATGTCAAAGTCGAGCAGTCCGTAATTCGAGCCGACGCACTGGTTCTGGAGGTCCCCGGCGAAGACGCCGTCTATGTCGTGTTCTGTGAGCTTTGCTTTGCCGAGCGCCGTCGTGAGCGCGCGGCGCTGCATCTCGCCCTCAGCCGCCTCCCATGAGGAGGTCCCGAATTTGTCGTCTCCGCCGACGTCGTTGACGTCGAGAAACGCGCCGAGCGGGCCCGCCTCTTCCTCCGCCCCTCCGACGGAGGCGGCGGCGACGAAGCGGACAGGCGTCGGAAGCGTGATTATTCCTTTTTGGGGCATGGTGTGTATGCCCTCCTTTTATTTTTTCTTTTTCTTTTATTCTCTCGCCGGCGCTGATTGTTTAGTCATGGATAATACTGACTTTGACTTTTTTCTTTGGCGGAATATGAGCTTTCTCGTCATGTCGAACGGGATGACGGAAAACGCGAGCAGAAGAGCCGAGGCGAGGTCGCGGGGGGAGAGCGGCGTCGTGCGGAATACCTCGCCTCCGAAATATACTATAATGAGCTGGACGCAGCACGTCGCCGTCATAATAACTATGAAGGCGGGGTTAAGACTCAGATGGGACAGGAGATTGATGCGCGTCGTTCGGCAGTTGAAGGCGCAGAATATCCCGCAGAACACGAACATGGCGAAGAACACGGTTATGAAGCGGAGGTAATCGGTCTCAAACCCGAACGCAGTACGGAAAAAGGGCAGGAACAGAAACGAGACGGAGAGCAGTATCTGAAAAACGCCCGTTATGAGCACGCGCGAGAGCTCTTTGCCCGAGAGGATCTTTTCGTCGCGCCGTTTCGGCGGCTCCCTCATATAGTCGCGGCGCGGCGCCTCACCCGCGAACGCGAGGCCGCCGAGGGTGTCCATGATGAGATTGACCCACAGCATCTGGATGACGGTGACGGGCGCCTCTATGCCTATGAACGGTCCGATGATGGAGACGCCGACGGCGGAGAGGTTCATCGTAAGCTGGAATACAATGAATTTTCTTATGCTGTCGAAGATGGTGCGCCCGTAAAGGATCGCGCGGCAGATGCTCTTCACGTTGTTGTCGAGGATGACGATGTCGCCCGCCTCCTTCGCGACCTCGGTGCCGCTGCCCATGGCGAAGCCGACGTCCGCCGCGCGCAGCGCCGGCGCGTCGTTGACGCCGTCTCCCGTCATGCCCGCTACAAGTCCCGCTTCTCCCGAAAGGCGCACGAGGCGCTCCTTGTCGGACGGGAGCGCGCGGTAGACGACGCGAAGATTCGGAAGAGAGGAGCGGAGCTCGTCGTCCGACATGCGCGCGAGCGTCTGTCCCGAGAGGATAAGCTCGTTTTTTGTGCCGTCCGTTATGCCGACGCGGGAGGCAATCGCGGAGGCGGTTTCGACGCCGTCGCCCGTTATCATCACGATGCCGACGCCCGCGCCTCTTATCTCGGCGACGGCTGCCCGCGCCTCCGGGCGCGGTTCGTCCGAGATTACGGTCAGCGAAAGGAACGAAAGGTCGCCGGAGAGCGTTTTCCGGCAGCCGTCAGCCGTCGCGTGCGCGATGACGCGAGCGCCGGCGGAGGAAAGCTCGCGGCATCGGGCTATTATGTCCGCCTTTCTGTAAAACGGGGCGATACCGCCCTCGGTATGGCAGGCAGAGCAGAGCGGGAGAATGATGTCGGGCGCGCCCTTGATGTGGGTTATGGTCTCGCTGTCATATCTGACGGCGGCAAGGGAATATTTGTTTCTGCTGTCGAAGCGCACCTCGGAGACGGTCCTGCCGCGCCTGGCGGACGCGGCGTCCGCCTCGACGGCGGAAAGAATGGCGCGGTCGGTGGCGTTTCCGCCGAGGGCCGAGCGTCTGCCGTTCTGCCGCCCGAGGACCGATTCTGTATTGTATACGGCTCCGTCGAGATAGGAGGCGTACACGCGCGGGGACGCCTCGCGCATACGGGCGGCGGAGGCAAATTCGCCGCCCTGCGTGATCATGCGCGTCACGGTGAAGTCGCCGCGCGTGAGCGTGCCGGTTTTGTCGCAGAAAAGGATGTTGAGGCTGCCCGCCGTCTCGATCCCCACGAGCTTTTTGACAAGGACGTTGTCCTTCAGCATGCGCTTCATGTTGGAGGACAAAACGACCGTTATCATCATCGGCAGCCCCTCGGGGACGGCGACGACGATGACGGATATGGCGAGTGTCAGCGCGCCGAGAAGCTCGGAGAGCACATACGAGGGGTCGGAAAGGCGAGCGAGGACGAGCGTCATGTCCATTCCGGCTTCTATGAAGAACGCGCGGAACAGATATGCGACGGCGACGAGCGCGGACGCGGCGTATCCGAGCGAGCTGACGTTCTTTGCAAGCGTCGTGAGCCGTTCGCGCAGGGGGCTCTCGCGTCTGTCGGCGGAGAGCGACGCCGCGACCTGTCCGTACATGGTGTTCATGCCGACTTTGGCGACCGTCATCGTGCCCGTTCCTGACGTTACGACTGCGCCGCGCAGCAGGGCGTTTTTCGCGTCCGGGGAGAGCGTGACGCCCTGGCCCGGCAGCTTTCTTTCGTCGCGCGATTCTCCGTTTATAGCGCTTTGGTCGACCGTGAGCTCGCCTTCGGCGAGAAATCCGTCGGCGGGGATGCCGTCTCCCGTTCCGAGCAGGACGGTGTCTCCGACAACGACCTCAGAGAGGGGGATGCTCGTCGTCACCCCGTCTCTCAGCACGCGGACGGGCACGCCGTCGCCGACGGAACGCATCCTGTCAAACGCGCGGTCGCCGCCGTATTCGGAGACGGCGGATACGACGGTGGATATCATGACGGCGGCGATTATGCCCGCCGTTTCGTACCAGTCGATGTGGCCGAAGGAAACTATTATGTTCACGGCGAGCGCGCCGAGCAGAATGCGGATGATGGGATCTGAAAAGCCTTCAAAATACAGGCGCAGAAGGCTTTTTCGCCTGCCTTTGCTGATGGAGTTCCCGCCGTTTTTTTCGCGGCTCGCCGCAGCCTCCGCCGAGGTGAGCCCGCGCGGCGACGGCTTGGCTTCGGTTCTGTATAACGTATTCACAAAAAAAGCTCCCGGGAAAAGATAAAAGTACACAGGTTATGTATATGAACGGCGGGGGCGGAGTTATGAGAGGGAGAGGGGGATGAAGACGAAAGGGAAGTAAAAAATCAAACTTTTTTCGCAAAAAGGGTTGCAATCGGCGGCAAGGTATGATATAATAGCGGAGCTTGACGGAATAACAGCAAAAGCACGGCCCGTTGGTCAAGCGGCTAAGACGGCGCCCTCTCACGGCGCAAACATGGGTTCGATTCCCGTACGGGTCAAAAAAAGGCTCCCCACCAGGGGAGCCTTTTTTCGATCCGCACGGTCGCGAAGAACCCATCAGCCCGCGTGACGATGCAAGCGATAATGATAAAACGAACTACGCGGGCGTGAGAAGTTCCCCGCAGGATGCGTGGAACTTCCTCGATCATCCCGTAAGCACGGGCAGAAGTTCCTCGTCTTCTGCGAGGAACTTTTTCGACGCCCGCCCGTGCTTCATGAGGCACACGCGATCGTCCACAGGGGAGCCTTTTTTCGACCCATACGGTTGCAAAGAACCAATCAGCCCGCGTGATGACGCGAAGATTATGATAATACGAAATGCGCGGGCGGGGGAGATTTTCCCCGCAACCTGCGGGGAAAATCCTTCGATCTCCCGTAAGCACGGGCAGAAGTTCCTCGTCTTCTGCGAGGAACTTTTTCGACGCCCGCCCGTGCTTCATGAGGCACACGCAATCGTCCACTAGGGGAGCCTTTTTTCGACCCGTACGGTTGCGACCTGAGCTTTGAGGACGGTTTGAACGGTGTTTTTTGCATAGCCGAAGCGATTTTTTACATTTTCGGCGAAAAAATTTTATTTCCGACTGCCACGGCGGATGTTTTTGTGCTATAATATCTTCGCAGACTTGTGAAGCAAAGCTTCGCAAGTCTCAAAAGCTGCGCTTTTGCGGCGGCTTTGCCGCCGGCTCGATATTGACGGCCGCCGTCTCGCACTGCTTCGCGCGCTCGGCGACGTGGTATAATATCTTCGCAGACTTGTGAAGCAAAGCTTCGCAAGTCTCAAAAGCTGCGCTTTTGCGGCGGCTTTGCCGCCG
>CANQYV010000066.1 GCA_947628165.1 uncultured Clostridia bacterium
ACCTTTGAAAGCAGCGCCGCAAGCCTCATCTCGCGGAACATATCGAGCGTGTTGTTGCTCGCCGCGCCGTCCGTCCCGAGCGCGACGGGTATCCCGCGCGACAAAAGCTCTTTTACGGGTGCGGCCCCGCTAGCAAGATACATATTGCTCGCAGGACAGTGCACGGGCAGCACACCGTGACGCGCGATGATGTCAATATCTTCGTTTGTGAGATGCACGCAGTGCGCCGCCGTGACGGGGACCGAGACGTCGAAAAGGCCTATCCGCTCGAAATATTCGGGAGGCGTCACGCCGTGGCGCGCGACGCAGCCCTCGACCTCCGCGGTGCTCTCCGACATATGGACGTGAACGCCCGTCCCGAGCTTTGCCGCAAGCTCTGCCGCGGCGCGCGCCGTTTTCTCGTCGGAGGTGTATTCCCCGTGCAGACCGACGAGCACGCGGACGCGACCGTCCGCCCCGTCAAACTCGCGGAAGAGTTCCTCGTGCGAGGCTATTCCCTCCTCCGATGTCGAGCCGCGCGAAATCGAGGCGCGGATGCCTGTGTCGAGCACGGCGCGTATCATGTCGCGGCACTCAAAATACATGTCCGCAAACGCGGTGACGCCGCCTTTTATCATCTCCGCAACAGCGAGCGCGGTGCCAGTATATATCGTCTCCGGCGTGAAGTTTTCCTCCATTTTCTGAACGCAGCCGAGCCACTCCATGAGCGGCAGGTCCGCGCCCTCTCCGCGCAGGAGCACCATCGGCGCGTGCGAATGCGCCGAGACGAGCCCCGGCATACATATGCCGCCTCGCCCGTCTATGACTTCCGCGCCTTCGTGCGCGGGGCAGCCTTTTTCGTCTCCCGCGTAAACGATGAGACTGCCGTCCGTCAAAACGGCGCCGTTTTCAAACGAGTCCTCGCCCGTATAAAGCCTTATATTTTTAAGATAATACATTTTTTAACCGCCCGTTGAATTTATGTACGCCCTCTGTTCTTCCGTCAGCGCGTCTATTCTCTTCCCGACGGAATACAGCTTCATTTCGGCAACGCTCCTGTCTATCTCCTCGGGCACGTCGTTGACGCCCGGCGACAGCCGCGCGCCGTGCTTTACGAGATATTCCGCCGACAGCGCCTGAAGCGCGAAGCTCGTGTCCATTATCTCTGCCGGGTGCCCGTCGCCCGAAGCGAGGTTGACGAGCCTGCCCTCCGCGAGCAGGTATACGGTTTTCTTTTCCCCGCCGAAATCAAATTCAAACCCCTCTATATTGTGCCGCGCCTCGTAAACGCGCGACGCGCGCGCCCTCATCTCGGCGACGGCGACCTCAACGTCGAAGTGACCGGCGTTGCAGAGGATCGCGCCGTCCTTCATTTTCGCGATATGGCGGGTCGTTATGACGTCGCGGCAGCCGGTGACGGTGAGGAAGATATCGCCGACCTCGGCGGCGTCCTCCATCCTCATCACGTCAAAGCCGTCCATCAGCGCCTCGACCGCGCAGACGGGGTCGACCTCGCAGACGACGACGCGGGCTCCCATGCCCTTCGCCCTCATCGCGGCTCCCTTGCCGCACCAGCCGTATCCGGCGACTACGAACACCCTGCCGGCAATCGAAACGTTCGTCGTTCTCATTATCCCGTCGAGCACGGACTGCCCCGTGCCGTACCTGTTGTCGAAAAGGCACTTCATCTGCGCGTCGTTGACCGATATCATCGGGAACGGCAGCGACCCCTCCGCCGCCCTCGCGCGCAGCCTCATGACGCCCGTCGTCGTCTCCTCGCTCCCGCCGACGAGATTTACGCCGTATTCGGGGTGCTCGTCGCAGAGGATCGCCGTGAGGTCGCCGCCGTCGTCGATAAATACGTCGGGCAGACACGAGAGCGTCTTGCAGAGGTGGTCGTGATATTCCTCGGGGGTCGCTCCGTGTACCGCGAAGACGTGCACCCCCTCCGCACTGAGCGCCGCGGCAACATCGTCCTGCGTCGAGAGCGGATTGCAGCCCGTCGCGTAGACGTCGGCTCCCGCTGCGCGCAGCAGCAGCGCCGTTCTCGCCGTTTTCGCCTCCATATGTATCGACATCGCGAGTTTTTTGCCCGCGAGCGGCTTTTCCTTTATAAAGCGCTCCTCGAGTATCGAAAGGATGGGCATGTGCGCCCGCGCCCACTCTATCTTCTTTTTTCCCTCGGGCGACAGGGCCGAGTCCCTTATTATGCTTTCCATATAAAATTCCCCCGTTTTTCTCACAATTCAAATCTCAGGGACAGCACCTCGCAATTGTTTGCTATCCTCGGTATTATCTCGCTGTTGTGCGCGCCCGCCGAAACGAGCATGTTTCCGTACCAGCCTTTAGTGTAAAGCGGGAAGAGCCCCTGCCCCGGCGCGTATACGCCGCGCCCGAAGAGGCGCCACTGCCCGCCGTGCGCGTGACCCGCCAAAACGACGTCGTCACGCGCGTCGACAAATTCGCGCGCGTATCTCTGCGGCTCGTGGCACATCAGTATGCGAAAGCAGTCCTGCTTGCGGAAGTTTTCGAGCATTCGCCAAGTCTGCGCGCACGGCGCTTCATGCGGCAGTCCCGGGGAGACGCCGCCTATCGCCGCCTCGCACCCTTTTATGCGGACGCGGGCGTATTTGTCCTCGAGCAGATGAACGCCCGTTTTCGATATCTCAAATCTCTGCCTCTCCGTCAGGTGCGCCTCGTGATTCCCGAGGCAATAATAGACGGGCGCCATGCTGTTCAGCCCGCGCAGAAGCCCGTATGCGGCGGCGCTCTTCGCGCCGTCGTGCAGCGCCGCCGAAAGCTCGGTCTTTGCCTCGACGACGTCCCCGGGGACAAGTATCATGTCGGGCGATATCGTCCTCACCGCCGCGAGAATCGGCTCAGGGTCAGCCTCGTGCGTGTCGGAAACGACCGCCGCGGTAAACGCGGCGCGCCCGTTCGTTTTGACCGAATATTCCGTTATCGAAAGCGTTTCTTTCATTTCGTCTCCCCTGCCTCATTCTCGCCGCAGCGCAGCATCTCCCGCCGCGCCTTTATGTAGCTTTTTCTGAATTTCGTCATGATCGCCTTCACGTCCGCCGAGGCAAAGTCGCGGTACGTCCACGGGAACGTGTGCCACTCACCGCGCGAGTAGAAGAGCGTCATTTCGATATAGATCCCGTCGCGCAGCGCTATCCTGTGCCCCGCGGGCTTTGTCGTCGGCAGAAGCAGCCTGCCGTGCCCGATGAGCCCGGGGTCAATGTTGACCGTGCGCTTCCCGCCGACTGACATTTGCTCCTCGAGCATATTCGTCCGTATTTTTATGTCCGCTATCGTGTCGGGCGGGACGAAATTTTTAAATGAAATGAAGCGGCGGTATACCTCGCCCTCCATTTCGTATGAGTAATAGTCGCTCCATCCCGAAAACGAAAGCTCCTCAGACTCGCCGTCCGCCTCGCCGTAAAGCTCCGTAAGCTTTACCTTCGCGCGCTCATATGCGGACGCGTCCGTATAAAGGATGCCGCAGAAGAGCTTTTCCGGCTCAAATCCGTGTGCCTTTCCCATTTTCTCCTCCCGAAAGCCGTGCTCCGCTCACTTTTTCACGCGCATCGCGTCAACGCGCGTGCGGTCGGGCGTGACGTATGCCGTCCAGTTCGTCTTGTATGTCACAAACCCCGGCTTTGAGCCCGACGGTTTCTTTATATTTTTGACCTGCGTATAGTCGACGGGGACGTTTTCTCCCGACGAGACGCTCGAATTGACAGCCGCTATCATCGCCGCCTCGGTAAAGTCGAGCTCAGACGGCTCCTCGCCGTGCGGCGTTATCATAACGGTGTGGCTCCCTGCCGCCCCCTTGACGTGGAACCACCAGTCGCACCCTTCCGCCGTCTTCATCGTCAGGGCGTCGTTCTGGAGATTGTTTTTCCCGCAGAGGACGGTGTATCCGCCGGAGGTGACGTATTTGTCCGGCTTCTGCGGCTGGGACTTCATCCGCCCCTTTACCGACTGCTTGACGGCCTTCGCGTAGCCCGCCGCCGAGAGTTCCGCCCTCAGTTCGTCGATCGCCGCGTCGCCGTCGGCGCGCGAGAGCGCGTCCTCGACCGTCGCGATATAGTCAAGCTCCGCCTCCGCGAGCTTTATCTGCTCCGCCGTCATGACGCGCGAGGTCTTGCATTTCGCGTATTTTTTGTAATAATGCTGGGCGTTGTCCGCCGGTGAGAGCCTCGGATCGAGCGTGACGCCGACCGTTTTGCAATCTGGGTCGTAATAATCGACAAGCACAGCCTCCGTCATCCCGCGCGAGAGCAGATGGAGATTTGAATTGATTATGTCCCCCATGCGCTTATATTCGTCTCCCTCGCCGGCGCGCTCCATTTCCTCAGAGAGCTTTTCGAGCTTCCGCTCGATGCGGCGTCTCGCCGCCGCGACGAGCTTCACGACGTCGTGCCCGCGCTGGGAGACTCTGTCCACCCTGCCGCGCTCGCGGTAAAACTCCATTATGAGAGATGACGGCGAGTCGAAATACTTTTTCTCGTAGCCCTCTCCGTACTCGAGGATATCGAGAACGGAAAATTCGAGCGGGCGTCCGTTTGTATCGTACACGAGCGTCAGCCGCTGAGGCTCGCCGCCGCTTATTATCTCCTGCACCTCCGAAAACGCGCGCCACAGCCGTCCGCCGTCGCAGGAGGACGTCGCCGCGTCTGCGGCTCCGCCCGCGCGGTACGCTATCTCGCGGCACAAAAGCGGCGAGAGCCCCGCGTATGTGCAGATGAGGAATTTGTCGGCGGGTATGTCCCCCGCCTCGACGGCGTCGCGGAAAAGCGTGTCCTTGTCCGCCGACAGAATATCCGTTTTGTCCTGCTTCGGCGGCGCTTCATACGTCATGCCCGGCAGGACCTGCCGCAGGCGGCTCGTCGTGAAATCGACGGGGCGCGCGGCGGCGACTATCTTGTCGCCGTCCCGGCACAGGATTATATTGCTGTATTTGTTCATTATCTCTACGATGAGATACCTTTTGCACGGGAATCCCATCTCGTCGCGCGTGTCGAACGTCAGCCGCGCCGCGCGCTCCGAGCCAAGCTGCTCGGCGCCCGCGAAAACCGCGCCGCCGATGTGCTTGCGGAGCATCATACAGAAGCTTGGCGGCGTCGTCGGGTTCTCGGCGTCCGCGTCCTCAAAGCACATCCTCGGGTTCGACGAACCCGCGTTTATATAGAGGCGTCTGCCCTCGCCCCTCCCGCGCAGAACGACTGCGATCTCTTCCGCCGACATTCCGTATACCTTTTCGCACCGTGCGCCGCGCATTTCGTTGACCTCGCGGCAGACCGCGGCGAGCATTGCCGCATCGTATGGCATTTTACTGTGTCGCTCCTTTTTTCAAAACCGTCTGCGGAGGACTAAATTTTCCTCATGACGTAGTAATAGCATTTTCCGTACCGAACAAAACCGGCGCGCTCGGCAGTTCTTTGCGACGCCGTATTGTCGCAGTCGGTCTCGTATGTGACGTATATCCCCTCTCCGAGAAGCTCGCGCGACAGCGCCGCCGCGCATGACGCGGCGTATCCGCGCCGCCTGTGTAGGACGGCGGTCTCAACGCCTATCTCCGTCACGCCGCCGCACTCCCCGTCGTCGTCAAAATCGCCTGAGCACGCCGCGTTCTCGGCGGCGATAGATACTATCTGCCCGTCCGCCGCATGGACGAACGCCGGTATTTCTTCTTCAATATAGTGGTCGAGGTCGAACGTCGTCAGGTTCTTTTTACCGCGGATGAGCTTTTTCGTCAGCCTCTCCGTTCCGGGGAGGATCGCATTCGCATTCAGGCTCTCGGCGCTCTTCAAAACGTAATTATAATACCATCTGTGGCGGAATTTCTTCTCGTCCCTGTATCCGCGCGCCTCCATCGGCGCGCCGATGCGCTCCCATATGAATGCGAGCGCATCGGGCGAAAACGGGTCCTCGGAAAATCTCTTCTCAAATTCGCGCGCCTCCGCCTCGTATGTCGGGAAGACCTCGATATATACGTCGCCGTCGTCCTTTTTGCGGACTGTTATCGGGACGGCGGTGTCCCAGTCGTTTTCAAATACAAATTCTTCCCCGCCGGAATCGAGCTTTATCATGATCGCGCGCTCCACAGAACTAAAATGTACCATTCGGAAACTGTTATATTTATATATTAACACATCATGAAGGAATAATCAAATACAAAATGTGCGCCGCGGTTGAATGATATATCTTATAAATCTATATCAAAAGCTAATTATTTTTTAACATGGTCTCTTGACAGCGTGTGAAGTCCGTGATATACTGTCAACAGAAAAATATTTTTCCCGAGGCGAAGAAAATGAAACAGGAGATAATATACGCTCTGCGCGGCATTACAAACATACTTGCAATTGCCGCCGTTCTTTATCTGCTGCCGCCCATGTTTCGCGGGGTGAGGTTTATTTGTAAGCGCATATCGCTTTATATCAGGCTGAAAATTCACTGCGCAAGAAACGGATACGCGCTGCGCCCCGCTCACCCTCTGTGGTGCTTCGGCACGAAAAACGGCTCCGTCTGTGACTTTCTCGTCGATGGCAATGACGTCACCTACGCCGTAAAGCTCTGGGATACGCTCGGCAAAAAGGAGGAGCTGACGTTCACAGAGGACGGAATGTATCGATCCCGCATACACACGCGCCCCGTGACAAGGATCTGGTCTGTCATCTGGTACTCGAAAGAGACGGAAAAGCGCCCGGTTCCCGACTATTGCCTCCGCCTTGCGAGCGGCAGAGAAACAGTGCCCGTGCTGCTTATAAATCCGGCTCCGTTTGAGTTTCGCTGCCCGTGCGGTAAAATTTCTTATCTGCCGGGTTCGGCGGGATTCGTCAACGGAATGCACGTTTATTCGCTCCACGCGTTTCTGAGGTGCGCTTTGGAAGAAAAAACAGAGGAGGCGTCGCGCGCCGGCGCATGAATGTATGTGGTTTTGGATATATATGTTGGCGATGGATTTGCTTATTCCGTTGATAATGGTCGGTTTCGGCAGACGGTTTATGACAAAGCCTCCCAAGAACATCAACGCCTTATTCGGATATAGAACAGCGAAGTCAATTAAAAACAAGGATACATGGGTTTTTGCTCACAAGTATTTCGGAAGAATATGGTTCATATGCGGGCTTGTGTTGATACCGTTATCCGTTATTCCTCTGATATTTGTCATCAACAAAGGAATTATTGCAATTGGGCATGTCGGGGGAATCATCTGTGCAGTTCAGCTTGTTCCGCTCATCGGAGCGGTTTTTCCTACAGAAGCCGCACTAAAAAAGACATTCAACTGTGATGGGTTTCGCCGTTAACTTCCCGTTAGCGGGAGACATTGCAAACCCCTTTTCTATATAAAACTGCGAAGCGATCCACGAGGGGCGATTTGATAGACAGAATATAACGATGCGGCGTCCGCGCAAATTTGCGCGGACGCCGCATTTTATGGAATTTTCATGTCATACTCGTATGTGTTCACTCACGCGTCGAAAAGCGCGATTCGACCGTCTTTTCAAAGTCCCGTAGCCGTTTATTTATCTCCTCCGGCGCCTTCAGCCGGGGATTTTCCATATTATCATCAAGCAGCGTATCGGGAAGCATCCCCGCCGCCTCGAGCAGTTTTTTCTCGCCGAGGCAGGCACGAAACGCACCCTCAAGCTCAAAATACCCGTCCACGACGTCGAGATAATTCTTTTGCTCAAGCCCACGCCGAAAGCGAAGCGCCTCGCCTTCATCTTTTATTGTGAAAATTTCATCTATGTCCGAATGTTTTGAGACGCGAAAGCTCTCCGCCCCCAACGTAAACCAATATGTCCAGCCGACATAATCAATAATATTGCGGTTGAAATCCTTCCATTCAAAATATCTCATCGGAAGAAAACCGCACAGGCGCAGCGTCTCGATATCGGGCGGATTATCCGAAATAAAATCGTAAAACGCATAAACCGAGCTCTCTTCATACAGTTCCGGCAGATATTTGGAATAAGGCGTTTTCTCGCTACCCACACAGCAAACCGCCATATATTTTCCCTGAACATTCCATTTTGAAGAAAGCTCCGTCGCAGTTTGAGCCAATCTCTCATCCTGATAAATAAACGGGTCGTTCAAATCTTCGATTTTCCAGAATTCGGACTCGTCATCTTTACGCGCCCTGAATATCACGATTTGACCGATTTTGTGTTTAGCCCTCGCGAGCCGCTTTTTAGGCAGGTTGACAAACGGCATCGGAGAATTCAGACGCTCTTTCAGCTGCTCCATCACGGCGATTCTTCTTTTTACGTCGGAGGTACTCCCCATTTCCTCCCAATCCGAAATGCCTGCGCGCTCGTCCAAAAGCTGAAGCGTTTTTTTCTTTATTTCCTCAGATAAAATCCCGTGCCTCCATTGCCAATCTGACAGCGCATACCAAAATGAAGCCGCGTCGTCGTCAATGACTTCGGCATTTGCAATTTCCGCGAATTCTTCAAAAACGATGCGGTTCCCTTCGGATACGCTCGTAAACGGGAAAATCATGCCGCAAAAATCCCTCACGTCCTCGGCAGTATCGTTTGAATAAATGCCCGTTCCCCATGCTCCCATATGTTATGCCTCCTTTAATTTTTAAAACTGTCCGTGCGGTTTTCATTCGCCGCCGGCTATAAACATTCTATATATGAACTGCGCCCTGTCTTCATTTTTATAACAGACGGTCACATCTCTCCCCACCGCGGATTTTATTTTTTCGACCTCGGTTTTGTCGATTGAAATATTGTTTTCCCGAAAGCTAAAATCGCCTATATCAAACGATACGGAGTAATAGTCTGTTCCCCTGTAGGGGTTCAGCACGAAATCAACATTACAAAGTTTTCCGGTACATATTTCATATGTTTCGGAAGCATATTCGCAATAGTAACTTACCAACTTCGCCAAAGAACTGCACATGAAGCCAAAAACAATGACCGGAATTATCAGCACAAGCAAATGAGCTAAAATGTCAAAACGCGCTGTCTTTCTGTCTTTTGAGAATAACAGCCTTAACGCAGGAACTAAAATATATATAATAACCCCAAATAAAACACATGCCAAAAATGCATAAACAATTATTCCAAGAAAGCCGACGTTCAAAAAGAAATCGTACAGCATAGCATCCTTTCTGCTTCGGATATTATATGCATAATACGGCGCAGCTTTTGTGTCATGGCACTGTCTCGTTCTCTTACTATGAGTATACATCGCAATCATGGGATTGTCAATAGTTATTTGAAAAAAGTTTTCGGTTTTATAAAACAGTCGGTCACTTATAAATGATAAACCGCAATTTTTATCAATCATTTTTTCCTTTTCTATGATAAAATATGACTGTGATCACGGAAAGGAAACGTCATGGAGAGTCTCGGCACTATCGGGAAAGCGATAGATTATATCGAAGAAAATCTCAAAAACGACATAAGCATCGGTCAGGTCGCCTCTGCGATCGGCTATTCGGAGTATCATTTCCTGCGTATGTTCAAAAAACTTGTTGGGTTGACTCCCGCAAGCTATATCAGAAAGCGGCGTATTTCCGAAATCGTAGCCCGCATGGAAACGGACGGCCGCTCGATATGCGACATTGCGTTTGAATACGGCTTCAACTCAAAGGAAAATTTCATACGCGCGTTCAAGGCGGAGCACCGCATTCTTCCGACGGAATACAGGCGCACGAAAAACAGTCTGCTTTTATACGGGAAATTCGAGCTTTTCCCTACCGACAGCGAGCTTATGTGCGACATCATCGATCTTGACCCTTTTGAGGTCGTCGCTTTTCCGAGCGACGAGGAATTTCCGCCGAATTTCTGGAATAAGTATAACGCGCGCGGCCTGTCAAAACTGCTTTCGGGCGGCGCATGCGCCGTCGATTACGGCGTGTGCCTCTGGAACGCGGAAGAAGAGCGTCTCGACTACTGGATAGGCATCCCCGAGCGTGACGCCAAAGGCGATAAAAGCGGCACGGTCAGACTTGAAATTTCGAGCGGGCTTTACGCGGTTTTCAAAACTCCCGCGGCAACACATTTCGATTTCATCAAGACAGTCCGCAGGACGTGGGAGTATATAAAAAACGTGTGGCTCCCGAAAAGCCGCTTCGAGCGCCGGCTTGATTACGAGCTCGAATGCTATGTCGAGGAGAGCAGGCAGTTTTCCGAAACAATATACGTTCCCGTAAAAATCAAAGAAAAATAAAAGGAGAGATAAAATGGCGGAGATCATCAAAGCATTCAGAGAAGACGCGCCCGCAATGCGCTTTATCGGGAAAAAGTATCCCGATTTCGGCGGATGGTGGGGCGAGTGGTTCGCAAACGGCTGGTTCGACGAGATCGAGCGCGCGATGGGCGGCGCCGACGCGATACTTGCGGTTTGGGAAAACGGAGGCGGTTATGTCGGACTCGAACGGCGCGCGGACGGAAATATGTCCGAATACTGGCTCGGTATGTTCACGCCGGCGGGGACACCGGTCCCGGACGGTTTTTCGTACATAGATTTCCCCGCGATGGGATTCGGCACATGCTGGATTTACGGAAAAGAAAACGAGGTACACAACACATCCGGCTGCCGCGAAAAGCTCGAGGCGCAGGGATTCAAGCTCTGGACGGACGCGGACGGCAGCACATGGTCGTTTGAAAACTGCCTCTGCCCGCGCTTCACATCACCGGACGAAAACGGCAACGTCATCCTCGACTATTGCTGCTACGTTATATAAACTAAAAAACACGGGCCGCAGGGAAAAATATTCTCTGCGGTCTGTGTTATCAATTATTTTTCGTCAAGATTATAATAGTGTTCTCACAAATTTCCGTATGGGTACAGGAAAGAAAAAAACCGCTCACGGCGTTTGCCGAGGCGGTCAGACTTTAAAAACGAATAAAGAGGGAGAAGCGAAATACGCTACAGAAACTGATAAGAAATGAACTTTAATGAAAGTTCAAGCCCTCGGCCAATTAGTATCGGTCAGCTGCATGCCTTACGGCACTTCCACCTCCGACCTATCAAA
>CANQYV010000067.1 GCA_947628165.1 uncultured Clostridia bacterium
CCAGCCTTCAAACATGTGCTTGACCTTGGCGGCGTCTTTTATTTCATAGATCATACGTTATCTCCTCAAACTCCTGATTTGTCTCGCTCTTCGTAAAACAAATTATATCGGAAAAATGTGAAGAAATCTACCATCTACATGAAAAACCCCAATCAGCTATAAAATCTTTCGGTCGTTCCTCTCTGTATTCAGATAAAGGCTTTCTTGATTTTACTGTTTTACGGACACCCGCCTTTCGTGTTCGCCCCATTTTATACATTTGTATTTATATTTTTTGCGTTTGTCGATTTTTGTCATGTCGGGACGATCTGCGTGTAGAGCTCGGGCGGCAGCTGCGGCACGGCGCCGAGCTGCGTCACAACATAATCCGAAAGCATTACTGCCCTCGAAAGTGAGGTCTCTACGCTCTCTTTTGACACATAATTCACGAGAAAGCATGCCGAGAAGGAATCGCCTGCCCCGACGGTGGATACCGCTTTTGACGTCGGCACGGGAGACTCGTAAAACTTGCCCGCAAATTCTCCGCGCGCGTCATATATGAGCGCGCCGTCGCGGTCGAGCGTCATTATTACGAGGCGCAGGTTCTTATATTTTTCCGCCGTGCGTCTGCACACCTCGCGCACGTCTCCTCCGAGCGAAAGCGCCCCCATCTCCTCGCGCGACAGCTTTAATATCGTCGCGTGCGAGAGCGCCGTGTCGATCAGCTCGTCCGTATAATAGTTCTGCCGGATGTTTATATCGAAAAACACCTCGCCGAAACAGCGCGCGAGCAGCGCGTCGAGCGTTTTTCTTGAAGCCTCGCCTCTTGCGGCAAGCGTTCCGAAATAAAGCGCGTCAGCGTCAAAAGCCGTCTTCGGCGGCGGTATCATGTCAAATGCGACGCCGCGCACGAGGTCGTACGTCGGCTTGCCGTCCGCAAGCGTGACCTTGCAATACCCCGTCGGCGCGTCTATAACGGCGACGTTTTCAGTGTTGATGCCGAAACCGCGCGCCGCCTCTAGCGCGGCGGCGCCGTTTTCGTCGGCTCCGACGGCGGAGATGAAGTCAACGTCAGCGCCGAGCCTTGCCGAGTGCGCGGCAAAGTTGAACGGCGCACCGCCTATCGTGCGCTCCTCGCCGAAGATATCCCACAGCACCTCGCCGAACACGGCGAGCTTTACTCTTTTTTTCACGGGACGCCCCTTTCTATTTTATTTCGCCTTCGGATACTCGTTGCAGAGCGGATAGAGCGGCTCCTCGTCCTCCTCTATCTTCGGGAACCTGCCCTGCGGCTCGTAAAACCTGTTGTCGGTGTTGTCGTCGTTTACCATCGAGACCTCGCCTATGAGCACCTTGCCGTGCCCGCGCTCCGCCCAGAACGCGTGGTACTGGTGCGGAGGCAGCGTTATGCTCTCCCCGGGCAGAAGGCAAAGCTTCGTCCCGGCGTGGACGGTGCGGACACAGCCGTCGATCGTCACCGTAACGTCCGTGTCGGCAAGCTTCTCGTCCTCGGTGGAATTATAGACCTCGACTATGAGATTTCCGCCGCCGCGGTTTATTATGTCCTCCATCTTGTGAAAATGGAAGTGCATCGGCGAATACTGATCCTCGTCCGAGATGAGCAGTTTTTCCGCATATGTCTTTTTGCAGTCGGACTCCGAAAGCGAGCCGTTTCTCAGTGTGAACAGAAACAGCCCTATTTTGGAAAAATCCCCGTGACCGTAGTCGGTTATATCCCAGCCGAGCATGTGGTTCCGTATCTCGTCGTACTCATGCCCGCACCTCTCCCACATCTCTTTTGTGAAGAATGCGAACGGCGGGAGGTGAAATCCCATCTTCTTTATAAATTCGGAATTTTCTTTTATAATGCGGTTTATTTCTGAGCGTTTCATTTTTAAGCCTCTGCTATTTGTTTTTCAACAGTATTTTACCACAGCGGCGCGCGTTTGTCACAGCTTTTTTTCTTTTTTTCGTTGTTTTTTCGTATTTCGGTGATTGACAGCCCGCTCTCCGTGTGATATTATATTACGACCCAAAACTCACGGCGTAAAACCGTATTTACGGAGGAAAAAATGAGCTATAAAAAAATCCTCACGATACAGGATATATCATGTGTCGGGCAGTGCTCGCTGACTGTTGCTCTCCCGATACTCTCTGCGGCGGGACTTGAGACCTGCATCCTTCCCTCTGCGGTGCTGTCGACACATACGGCGGGCTTTTCCGGATACACGTTCCGCGACCTGACGGACGACATCCCCGCCATTGCCGCGCACTGGAAAAAAGAAAAAATCTCCTTTGACGCCGTCTACACCGGATACCTCGGCAGCGAGCGCCAAATAGACTACGTTTCCGACATCATGAAAACGCTGATAAAAGAGGGCGGTCTTTCGATAGTCGACCCTGCGATGGCTGATAACGGAAAGCTCTACCCCGCCTTTGACGAAAGCTACGTCGAGGCGATGAAAAAGCTCGCTTTTTCGGCTGACATCATCCTGCCAAACATAACAGAGGCGTGCTTTTTGACCGGCATCGAGTACCGCGAAAGCTATGACGAGGATTATATCACCGGCATCCTTGACGCGCTCGTCAAAAGCGGCGCCGGGACGGTCGTCCTGACGGGAGTCGGATACCGCGAAGGTATGACGGGCGTTGCCGTTTACGACGGGAAGACCAACTACTATTACGAACACAAGCGCATAGAAAAGGGATGCCACGGCACGGGCGACGTCTACGCCTCCGCGTTCGTCGGCGCTCTCATGCGCGGCAGATCGTCCTTCGACTCTGCAAAGCTCGCCGCAGACTACACCGTGCGCACGATAGAAGCGACGCAGGGAGACGCCTCGCATTGGTACGGCGTCAAGTTTGAGACCGTGCTGCCCGAGTTCATAGAAATGCTTGAAAAATAAGAGGGCAGAACAGCCTGAGACATTGCAAAAAAGGCACCCGTCCGCGGGTGTCTTTTTTCTTTAAATAATGTCCCATTCTCCACGGGTCAAAGGAAAGACGCCCGCTTCGCGTGCCTCTTTCCGCAGAGATTTTGAGAGATTGTCAGACGCCAGCGAATGCGGGGCGCAAGCGCCCCGTGGATTCGTAACCAGAGGAGATATATCTGCTCCGCAGATATATCTCACGAGATTCTTTTGCTTCGCAAAAAAACTCCGGCTGGTTTTAGATTGTCAGACGCCAGCGAAGGCGGGGCGCAAGCGCCCCGTGGATTCGACCCAAGGGAAAGATGCCCGCTTCGCGTGCCTCTTTCCGCAGAGATTTTTTGCTTCGCAAAAAACTCCGGCTGGCTCTCTTCTATAGTCACTCCGAAATAGAAAAGGGGGCGCAAGCGCCCCTTTTCTATTTCGGAGTGACTGGATTCGAACCAGCGGCCTCTTGGTCCCGAACCAAGCGCTCTACCGGACTGAGCCACACCCCGTTTTCTGTCAGATGCTGTCCTGCGACAGCCCTAACAGTATATCACCCCGGAGGGGAGATGTCAAGTGTTTGAATAAAAATTTTCCGACGCTTGCGAAAATAGCGCGTGTATCAGGCGTTGACGCCGGCGGGCTCGGGCTCCGCATCGACGCTCTTTTTCTCTTCCGTGTTCTGGACGCACGGAGTATAAGTCGGAACGATCTCGGCGACGATGTCGCGGATGTTCGGGTCCTCGGCCCGGTAAGCGGCTTCGAGCTTCACGAGCTGCTCCTTGAACTTCTCGTCGTCCATTTCTATCGGGCGGCCTATGTGTATGAGCTTGTTGTCCGTCTCGCGCATACCCTCCTCCGCCATGAGCAGCTCCTCATAGAGCTTTTCTCCCGGGCGAAGTCCGGTATAAACGATCTTTATATCGACGTCGGGCTCATATCCCGAAAGCCTTATAAGATTGCGCGCCATGTCCGCTATCTTCACGGGCCTGCCCATATCGAGGACAAATATCTCGCCGCCCGTCGCATAATAGCCGGCCTGCAGCACGAGGGAAACCGCTTCAGGTATCGTCATAAAGAAGCGCGTTATTTCCGGATGCGTGACCGTGACGGGTCCGCCCTCCGCTATCTGCTTCTCAAAGAGAGGTATGACAGAGCCGTTGCTGCCGAGCACGTTGCCGAAGCGCACGGCGACGAAATCCGTCTTCGTCTGCTCGCGGTCCATCATCTGAACTACCATCTCGCAGATGCGCTTTGACGCGCCCATGATATTCGTCGGATTTACTGCCTTGTCAGTCGAGATGAGGACGAATTTCGACACACCGTATTTTGCCGACATGCGCGCCATCTTGTACGTTCCGAAAACGTTGTTCTTTACGGCCTCAGTCGGCGAGTCCTCCATCAGCGGGACGTGCTTGTGCGCCGCGGCATGGAAAACAATGTCGGGGTGATATGTGCCGAGGACGTAATCGAGCCTTGCGGTATTCCTGACTGAGCCTATAAGTACGACGAGATTGAGCTCGGGATGTGTTTTTTTGAGCTCCATCTGAATGTCGTAGGCGTTGTTTTCATATATATCAAATATGAGCAAGAGCTTCGGCGAGAACCTCGCTATCTGACGGCAGAGCTCGCTGCCGATAGAACCGCCGCCGCCCGTGACCATCACGGCTTTTCCCGAAATGTAGCGGCATATCTCGTCGATATTGACGTCTATCGCGTCGCGGCCGAGCAGGTCCGAAAGCTCGACATGGCGCAGGTTGCTGACGCTGACCTGACCGCTCACGAGCTGATAAATTCCAGGGAGCACCTTGACCTCGCAGCCCGTGCGGCTGCATATTTCGAGTATCTCGCGGCGCGTCTGCCCGCTGCTTGTAGGTATCGCGTATATTATTTCGTCGATGTCGAATTTTTTGACGGCGTCCGGTATGTCGTTTCGGTTTCCGACGACAGTCACGCCCTCGATATCGCGTCCTATCTTTGTATCGTTGTCGTCGATAAGGCAGACGACGCGGCCTGACGGCGCGTTCGGAGAATGATATTCGCGGAGCAGCATTCTCCCCGCCTCACCGGCGCCGATTATCATGACGCGGCGCTGCCCCGGCCTGTCGGATATCCTCTCAATGAAGAACCGCAGAGAGAGCACAAACCTGTACGAAAACCGCACAAGGCATGTGAATATCATCGACATTACGAAGCCGATAAAGTAGCATGAGCGCGGAAGATTTATATCGAATATGTTTACCGCAAGGACTCCCACAAAGCAGAGCACCGTATACGCCCCCGCAATGCGGAGCAGCGTGTCGAGGCTGACGAAGCCGAGGATGCTGTTGTAAAGGCGGAAGAGGGTGAAAACGAGAATGCAGGCTGCCGCCCAATAGAGCACGCATGACGCGTATGTGTCGATATACTCGACCGGTATCTCCGAAATATGAAACTCAAATCTGACCCACAGTGCAAATCCAAACGATATCGCGATGCTCGCGATGTCAACCATCATAAGGATGAAAACGGGGTATATTTTTTTAAATACAGCGTAAGCCTTTTTCAAAATTTTCTCCTTATAAATAAAGCGCCGGTACAGCTGACGGGAGGCGAACGTCACCGCTCCTCGCGTCAATTTTCGGCGCCGTATCATCGTTCGGGCAAGGAAATTCCCGTGAAATTGACACGGCACGGGCGTTGATGCGCCGCCTAAAACCGGTGAGGATTCGCCTCCCGGCGGCTGTGATACGGCGCGCAGCGCGCGAGATCCTGTCGGACGCCGCCGCGCGGACAAGCGTCATAGGTCTATATATATTACCACACCCGCCAAAATAAATCAACCCGAAATTTCGGGAATTATGCGTTTTGGTCGGTTAATTGCTCCTATAAAAGATTTTGAATGAAAAAGAGCAGCAAAATGATTTCTTTAAAAGCAGCGATTTGGGGAAAAAACGCCGCGCAGCCGCCATTTTACTCTGCCGGAATAAAAAAATTTGCGAAATGCCGCGAAAAAGAGCGATTTCTGTGGTATAATATCTTCGCAGACTTGCTGCGCAAGTTCCAAAAGCTCCGCTTTTGCGGCGGCTGCGCCGCCGGCTCGATATTGACGGCCTCGCAAAAATGCTCTTGCAAGCAAGCATTTTTGCTTCGTGGTATAATATCTTCGCAGACTTGCAAAGTTGTGCTTTGCAAGTCCCAAAAGCTCACAAATTTCGACGACGCCGCGTTTTTGCCTCATGGCATGCAGGCGCGGCGCTTTTCATAATCATATTCAGAAACTTTATTTCACAAGAGGTCTTACATAATGCAGACGTACCGCGCCGGCATAGATATCGGCTCGACTACAGTAAAGCTCGTCATCCTTGACGGGGAAGGAAAAATAATATTCGGAGAGTATCGCCGCCATCACGCTCACACTCAGGACACGCTCGCGGAGCTTCTTGCCGAAGCGGTCGACAAAATCGGCGACTGCTCGCTCAAAATAAAAATAACGGGCTCCGGCTCCATAAATCTCGGCCGCGCGCTCGGCATCGGCTTCATACAGGAGGTCGTTGCCGTCGCGTCCGCTCTTTCATCATACGCTCCCGACACAGACGTCGCCATTGAGCTCGGCGGCGAGGACGCGAAGATCATATACTTCACCGGAGGACTCGAAGAGCGCATGAACGGCGTCTGCGCCGGAGGGACGGGCTCTTTCATCGACCAGATGGCGGCGCTACTTCAGATAGACGCCGTAACGCTGAACGAAGAAGCCAAGAACTATAAGGAAATATATCCAATCGCTGCGCGCTGCGGAGTTTTTGCAAAAACAGACATACAGCCGCTCATAAACGAAGGCGCGACGAAGGCTGACCTCTCCGCCTCCATATTCCAGGCCGTCGTCAACCAGACAATCTCGGGCCTCGCCTGCGGCAAGCCGATACGCGGCAAGGTCGCGTTTCTCGGCGGTCCCCTTCACTTTCTGACCGAGCTGAAGGCCGCGTTCATCCGCACGCTGAAGCTGACGCCCGACAACATCGTCGACCCCGAAAATTCGCACCTGTTCGCCGCCGTCGGCGCGGCGCTCGCCGCTGATGAAGATACCGAGTCCGTTCCCGTTTCCGAGCTTCGCGACAGGCTCTCGCGCGGCGTTGCCGTCACGTTTGAGATGCCGCGTCTCGACCCGCTCTTCAGCAGCAAGACGGAATACGGCGAATTCTGCCGCCGCCACGAGCGCGCCGTTCTGCCTAAGGGAGACCTCGCCACCTACCGCGGGAACTGCTTTCTCGGCATAGACGCGGGCTCGACGACGACGAAGCTCGCCCTCATCGGCGAGGACGGACAGCTTTTGTTCTCCCACTACGCGAACAACCGCGGCGACCCGATAAAAACGGCGATGAACGCAGTATCCGAGCTGCGAAAGATCCTCCCGTGGGGGGCGAAGATCGTGCGCTCCTGCTCAACGGGCTACGGCGAAGAGCTGCTCAAATCCGCCTTTGCGCTTGACGAGGGCGAGGTCGAAACGATAGCGCACACGACGGCGGCGGAATTTTTCGACCCCGAAGTCGACTGCGTGCTCGACATCGGCGGGCAGGATATGAAGTGCATCAAGCTCAAAAACGGCGCCGTCGACACGATCCTCTTAAACGAGGCGTGCTCGTCGGGCTGCGGCTCCTTCATCGAGAATTTTGCAAATTCGCTTGGCTTTACGGCGGAGGCTTTTGCAACTGAAGCGCTTTTTGCCGAAAATCCCGTCGACCTCGGGACACGCTGCACCGTCTTTATGAACTCGAACGTAAAGCAGGCGCAGAAGGAGGGCGCATCTGTCTCCGACATATCCGCGGGACTTGCGTACTCCGTCATCAAAAACGCGCTCTTTAAAGTCATAAAGCTCGCAAGCGCCGAGGACCTCGGCCGTCACGTCGTCGTCCAGGGCGGCACATTCTACAACAAGGCCGTGCTCCGCGCGTTTGAAAAAATAGCCGGCGTCGAGGCGACGTGCCCCGATATTTCCGGCCTCATGGGCGCGTTCGGCGCGGCGCTCATCGCCCGCCGCCACTACACGGGGCAAGAGACAGAGATGCTCCCGCTCGAGGAGATCGAGGCGCTCACATACACCTCGACGAGCACGCGCTGCGGCGGATGCCAGAACAACTGCATGCTGACCATAAACAAATTCGCGGGCGGACGCCGCCACATCACCGGCAACCGCTGCGAACGCGGTCTGCGCGGGGAGAGCCGCCGCAAGAGCTGCCCCAACATGTTTGAATACAAACGCCGCCGTCTGTTCGATTACGAACCGCTGCCCGCCGACACGGCGCCGCGCGGCGTCATCGGCATTCCGCGCGTACTCAATATGTACGAAAACTTCCCATTCTGGGCGACGTTTTTCCGCGCCCTCGGCTTCTCCGTGCTCCTCTCTCCGTTCTCGGACCGCAAGATGTACGAGCGCGGCATGGAGTCAATTCCGTCCGAGTCGGAATGCTACCCCGCGAAGCTGTCGCACGGTCACGTCCAGTGGCTCATTGACAACAAGGTCGGGACGATATTCCACCCCTGTGTCTTCTTCGAGCATCAGGAGACCGCGGACGCGCAGAACCACTATAACTGCCCTATCGTCGTCTCGTACCCTGAAAATCTCAAGAACAACGTCGAGTCGATAGCGCTCGAGCACATACGCTACATCCGCCCCTTCATCGCCATGACAGACGAAAAGACGGCGGAGGAACGCCTCGTGCGCCTCTGCGCCGACGAGTGGAACATTCCCGCAGCCGAGGTCAGGGCAGCGTCGCGCGCCGCGTGGGCGGAACAGCGTGCCGCAAAGGACGATATCTCCGCCGAGGGACGCCGCCTGCTCTCCGAGATGGAGAGCGTACACGGGCGCGGAATCGTCCTTGCCGGACGTCCCTACCACATCGACCCAGAGATAAACCACGGCATCCCCGAGCTCATATCCTCATACGGGCTTTACGTCTTTACCGAGGACAGCATACCTCGCGACGAGGCGGAGCGTCCGCTCCGCGTCGTCGACCAGTGGGTGTACCATTCCCGCCTCTACTCCGCCGCCGAGTTCGTCCGCGAAAGGGCGGACCTCGAGCTCATTCAGCTGAATTCGTTCGGCTGCGGGCTCGACGCCGTGACGACCGACCAGGTCGACGAGATACTCGAGGGCAGCGGCAAACTCTATACGCTCTTAAAAATAGACGAGGTCAACAACCTCGGCGCCGTCCGCATCAGGATACGCAGCCTCCTGGCAGCAATGGATATGCGCTCGGAGCAGCATATCGAGCCGCAACCGCGCCCCGTCACCTATCACCGCACCGAGTTCACAAAAGAGATGCGAAATGAGGGATATACCATAATCGCGCCTCAGATGAGCCCGATACACTTCGATATGATCGAGCCCGTATTCCGCAAATACGGATATAATGCCGTCGTCCTCGACAACGACAACCGCACGGCTATTGACACGGGGCTGAAATACGTCAACAACGACGCGTGCTTCCCCTCCATCACCGCCGTAGGTCAGATAATGGAGGCAGTCCTCTCCGGCAGATACGACACGGACCGGCTCGCCATCCTCATGACGCAGACGGGAGGCTGCTGCCGCGCGAGCAACTACGTCAGCTTCATCCGCCGCGCGCTCGACCGCGCCGGTCTCTCTCACATCCCCGTCATATCGCTGAACGTCAACGGAATGGAGAAAAACGAGGGCTTCCGCGTGTCTCCGCTTCTTCTGCTCGACGCCCTGCACGCCGTCGTATACGGCGATCTCTTCATGCGCTGCCTCTACCGTGTCCGCCCGTATGAGCTGACGCCCGGCTCCGCAAACGAGCTGCACCGCAAATGGCGCGATATCGCCATAGATCAGCTCACAAACAAAAAGAGCAAGTGGAGCTATAAAGACGTCTGCCGCGGAATCGTCGAGGCGTTTGACAGCTTCCCGATAGACGAGACGAAGAAAAAGCCTCGCGTCGGCGTTGTCGGCGAGATACTCGTCAAATATATGCCCCTCGCGAACAACCATCTTGTGGACCTGCTCGAATCCGAGGGCGCCGAGGCCGTCGTCCCCGACCTTATGGACTTTTTGAACTACAGCTTATACAATTCTCAGTACAGGCACGAATTCCTCGGCGCGCCGCTGCGAGCCGCGAATATCTCAAAGCTGTCGATAAGCGCGCTCCGGGCCGTGCGCTCGCCGGCGATAAAGGCACTCGAAAAGAGCCGCCGCTTCAGCCCGCCCGTGCCTATAGAGCACATAGCGGAGATAACGAAGCCGTTCCTCTCCATCGGAAACCAGTACGGAGAAGGCTGGTTCCTCGCGGGCGAGATGGTGGAGCTTTTGAGCTCCGGCGTGCCCAACATCGTCTGCATCCAGCCGTTCGCCTGCCTGCCGAACCACGTTGTCGGCAAAGGCGTCATAAAAGCTCTGCGCCGCGCGCACCCGGAAGCGAACATCGCCGCCGTAGACTACGACCCCGGCGCCTCCGAGGTCAACCAGCTCAACCGCATAAAACTCATGCTCTCCGCGGCAAACGCCGCGCTGAAGCGTGAGGAGGAGAGAAAAGCCGCTGTTGCTTCGGCAGAAAAATCCGGATCCGCCGCCGACCGCAAGCCCGCGGCCGTCTCATAAAAATCCCCAAACGGCAAAAAAGCGCTCCCTGCGGAATAATCCGCGGGGAGCGCCCGTATTTTTTATCAGACTTCCTTTGCCAAGCCGAAATACTTGCAGTTTTCGGGGACGATTATATCTATGGCGCGGTCGATGCAGCGCAGCTCGACCTCCGTGTACTCTCCGCCGAACTCGCCGTCCGTCGTCCACGGGACGGGCTCCTCCGACGTTATCTTCATCCACGACGTCGAAAATTCGTAAGCCTCAAAGCCGTCCGCCTCGCGGTCCATCAGCGCCTTGGCGAGCTTGTGGAGCCTCCTTGCCGTAGACGGATTTTTGAAAAGGATGACCTCGAATTTTCCGTCGTCGAGCGAGACGTGCGAGCGCAGCGGCAGCCTCATTCCGCCTACTGAGCGCGAATTTGACGCGCCGCCGTAGACGAACTCGCCCTCTATCGCGCCCCCGTCATACTCGATCTTCATTTTGT
>CANQYV010000068.1 GCA_947628165.1 uncultured Clostridia bacterium
ACCGATATCTCCTTAACGGACGTGATGCCGCGCGAGAACACCGACGACTCGACCCAGCGCAGAAGCCCCCATGAAAGGAAGTCAAAATCCGCCTCCGGCACCTTTATTATGTCCTCGAACGCGGACGTCGAAACGTAATAGTATCCGTCGACAGGCTCGCTCGCGACAAGGCGGAACTTGTACCCGTCATATTCGTAGGAGATGACGTAGGGCTCGTCCGCGAGGCCGTATTTTTCAAGGTTTTCCGGCGTCAGGTCGATGGCGACGACCTCTTCTCCCTCGTACGCCGCGAGGGTCTGGAGCGTCTTGTCATAATACGTCGAGAGCTGATACTCTCCGGGGAAAACGGAAACTGCGTCCGCGATAGCGGAGGTCTCCATCTCGGCGAGCTCCGCCGACGTGAGGTTGCGGCAGGTGAGGAAGTCCTCGCCGTAATGCTTTATCGAGAAATTGTCTATCTTGTAGTATTCCTTTGAGCTGACGCCCGCCGTCAGCATCGGGGACAGAAGCGACTCGACGGGCGCGAGCACCGTCTCCTCGAACGAGGCGGAAAGGACGTATATCGCGTCCCTGCCCTCGTACATCGCGTAATATCCGCCGCCCGAGATGATGCGCTCGCCTATCTTTACCGTGTGCACGTCGCCGCCGTTCGTCGTTATTTTATAGTACGCGGGGTCCGCGGCGTCCGAGAGGCCGAAGTCCTCGAGCTCCTCGTCGGTCGCGTGGTCGGAGAGCTTTCTGAGCGCGTATGTCGTGCCCGTGTTGACAACGAGCGCCGATATCTTTTCCGCGTCTCTCGCGAGCCTCTCGTGACCCTCGAGAATAAAGTCCTTCGCGTCCTTGTCGTACACGAACTTATACGTCCCGTAGTCGTTGTGGATCTCAATCGACGCCATGTCCTCGCGCCGCACCTGCGGGAACATCAGAAGCACGTTGTACGCCTCTCCTTCTCCCGCGTCGGTGACGAGCGTCTCGGGCTGCGTCTCCTCGGGCGCCGTCATCGGACGGACGACGATGAAGTACGCCGCGGCGAGCACCGCGAAAACCGCGATGAGCACCGCTATCATTATCCTCTGTGTTTTGAGCATTTATCTGTACCTTCTCCTGACAGTGACGACGACGCAGGCAACGGCTATGCATATAGGCATTACGAGCACGAGGGTATATGTCCATGTGTTCGCCTGAGCCGTCGTTATGTCAAGGTCATAGTCCGCAAACACCTTGAAATCTATGCCGGCGGGGACGTTTTCCTTTCCGAGCGATATCAGAAGCGAGTGTATTACGTCGCGGTTGGAATACACGTTGCTGTTCAGATACTGCGGCGACACGAACTCGGGGCTGCCGCATGCGACGACGTAGCTCGTGTAGTCCTCGTTGTCCACTATCTTGTATTCCTGCGATATCGTCATGAGACCGTAAACTCCGTCGGCGTCGCGCGTCTCTCCGTTCTCCGTCAGCTTCGTCGTGGCGCTCGTCATAAAGACGTCGGAAATGACGCGGGAGCTCAGGTCGGACATATTTTTATTTTCCTCGACCCACGCGTGCTTTATGGGCGTTGCGGAGTGGAAGATCGCCTTCGGCTGGCTCGAGAGGTCCGTCAGCTTGCTGTATACGGAGGATGCGAGCTCGCTCTCCGCGGTGTTGTACTGACCGACGACGGAGAAGCCGTCGACGGAGACTGCGTTTTCGGGGTCGGAAACGGTGACGCCCGGCATGAAGACGACGCCCCATTCCTCAAGGAATTCCGAGAGATTTTTGAGATTGCCGACTCTCTCGGGCGAGACGAATGTCATGACAGAGCCGAAGCCGTCGAGAAATTCGTCTATCTTCTCTATCTCCGACTTGCCCGTGTGCTCCTCGTAGATGCCGCCGAAATCGTACTGCGGATCGTTGATTATGAGAAGGCGCGCATCCTCCGACAGCTCCTGCGTCGAAAGATCTATCGGCTCGACCTTGTAGCCCGCGTCCTCGATAAGTGAGATGAACGTCGTCGCGTCTCCCGTCAGCGCCTCGCCGTGCCCCATCGTGAAATACGCGGTCGGCGTCTCCGACGCCGTCACCTGAAGTATCGCCGACGCGAATCTGTTCTCTCCGTTATAAGCCCAGATGTAGGTCGGGTCCTCGGTATCCTTGATGAAAAACCTCTCCGAGTCGTACTTGCGGTACTCGGTGCCCGACGAGATGATGACGGACGTCGTCTTGACAAAGTCCGTCGCTACCGTGCGGAAGCGCTCGAGATATTTCTTGTCGCGCATGACGTCGCGGTATTCTATCTTTATATTATGGAACTTGTCGGCGAGGTTCTGAGCCGTGTTGTGTATCATGAACAGCGCCGAGTCCGCGTCGACCTCGTCTTTGTCCTGGCAGAACGTGATGAGGACGTCGCTGTCAACATTTTTGAGCACCTCGACCGTCGCGTCGTCGAGCGAGTAGAGAGATGTGGACGTCATGTCTATATACCATCTGTACTTCGTCGCAAACGCGGAGAAAATGACGTTCACTATTATCACGAGCGCAACGAACGCGACCGTGAGGGCAACTGACGTTCCGCCGTAGCGGAGCTTCTTGCTTTTTGCCATGCTGTTTATATTGTTCTTCATAACGGTGCAGCCCTCCGATCAGCCCCAGCGGCGCTTTTCATAAACGCGCACCGTCAGGAATATGGCGACCGCCGTTATCGAAAGATAATAAAGCGTCGCGCCTATGTCGAATATACCGTTCATAAAGTTGCCGAAGCGGGAGAATACCGATATCCAGCCGAGGACGGCGCGGACGGCGTAAACGTCTATATACGCGTTGCCGAAGCTGGCGACGAGAAACACGAGGATCACGACGATAGTCAGAACGCACGCCGTCATCTGGTTCTCCGTCAGCGAGGATATGAGGAGCCCCACGGCAATGAACGCGCTCCCGACGAGCAGCAGCGCTATTATGTCGCCGAAAAGTATCGCCGTCTCAGGCTCCGCGTGCGCGTAGAACGGGATGTAGTAGACGGCCGTCAGCGCGAGCACGCCCGCCATCATCGTCATCGCCGCGAAATATTTCGCGAGCACGAGGCTCGGAAGACCGACGGGCGAGGTCAGCAGCATCTGCTCCGTCTTCGTTCTCCTCTCCTCCGAGAAGGACTTCATCGTCAGAACGGGCACGAGCACGACGAACACGAACACCATCGCCATGAAGTACGTCCTCGTGTTCCAAGTCGCCTGCTGGAGGGTCGTGTACGAAAAGACTGCGGCAGATATCAACAGCATCGCCGCGAGGAAGATATACCCGACGGGCGTCGTGAAATACGCCCTCATTTCCTTTTTATATATAGCTCCCATCTCTTTTTCCCTTCCTTAATTCCGTGCGCCGAGGTCGGAATTGTCTATGACAGACTTCCGCTCTTTTCTCGACTGCTTTCTGTTGTCCGCGCGGTCGACGAGGCGTATAAAGACCTCCTCGAGATTCTCGCCGACGGGCTCAAGCCCGACGAGCGCCCAGTTATTTTGCGCGAGCGCGAAAAACAGGTTCTTTCTTATGTCGACGCCGGGCTCGCTCTCTATAATGTAGGTGTAGGCCTCGCCGTCGCGCTCGCTCTGCCTTTCGACGCGGAGAACGCCCTGCCGCGAGCGCAGAAGGTTCGTCACCTCGCGCGTGGGGCCGCATATCTTCGCAAGATATGTGCGCCCTTCCTCGGCAACGCGGACGATATCTTCCTTTTCCTCGTCAGCTATGATCTTGCCCTTGTTGATTATTATTATTCTGTCGCACACCGTCTGCACCTCGGAGAGGATGTGAGTCGAGAGCAGAACCGTGTGGTTCTCGCCGAGGGCGCGGATAAGCGAGCGGACCTCTATTATCTGCTTCGGGTCAAGTCCTACCGTCGGCTCGTCGAGGATTATGAGCGGCGGGTTGCCGACGAGCGCCTGGGCTATTCCGACGCGCTGGCGGTACCCTTTCGAGAGGTTCTTTATGAGCCTGCCGCGCACGTCCGCTATTTTCGTCACGGAGCATATCTCGTCAAGGTGCTTTTTTCTGTTGTATGTGCAGTTCTTGAGCTCGTATGTGAAATTGAGATACTCGTCGACGGTCATGTCGATATAGAGCGGCGGCTGCTCGGGAAGATATCCTATCATTTTCTTTGCCGCAGACGCCTCTTCGAGAACGTCGTGCCCTGCGACGCGCACGACGCCCGAGGTGCTCGAAAGAAATCCCGTTATGACGTTTATCGTCGTCGATTTTCCGGCTCCGTTCGGTCCGAGAAAGCCGACGACCTCACCCTTTTTCACCTTGAAGCTGATGTCGTCGACGGCGTACTTGTCGCCGAAACGGCGCACGAGGTTCTCGACCTCTATCATGTATTCGCTCTTTTCGGCGGTCTCTTTCGCCTCCGGCGAGAGGTCGATATTCTGCCTGCCGGTCATCTCAGTCTTCCCCATTAAGGCTTCTCCTGTTTTTTCGGTTCTTTTTTATGTCTTCGCCCCGGCAGAGAGCCGGAGGCGCAAAAATGTACCGCTTCATAGTATATCACATTTTGCATGAAAAATCTTCCCTATTTTTGCTTCGGGATGCGGTTTTTTCACGAAAATTATGTGAATATGCTGTGACGCTCAGGCTCCCCGCCGTTTTTAAAGCGCTATGAGCGCGCCGGTGACACCGCGTTTTTCTCCGTCGCGCCTGTGCGACCAGAACTCGCCTTCGTTTTCAAACGTGCATATATCCGCCCTGTCGACGGCGCCTATCCCCGCCATTTCGAGCAGCCGCTCGTTCACGGACTGAAGGCTGCACCTCAGCCTCCCGTCGTCACCCCGGCTTATGTAGAGGTTTATCATGTCCTCCGCCCCTATCCGCATTTTCGGGTGCGGGGAGCGGGCGGCCAGCGTCCTGAACTCGTCTTTGAAATCCTCGCCGACCGTGAAGCACCGGGAGCATATTGAAGGGCCTATCGCCGCCCTTATCCGCGAACGGACGGCGCCGAGGCGGCACATCCTCTCGACCGCGACGGCCGCGATCCCGCTCGCGGTCCCGCGCCATCCGGCATGGACTGCGGCGGCAACTCCCGCGCCCGCCTCATACAGCAGTATCGGCACGCAGTCCGCGCACTTGACCCCTATCGGCACGCCCGGAATGTCGGTAACAAAGCCGTCCGCGACAAAATCCGCGTCTGCCGTCGTCGCCGTGACGTATTCGACGCGGGCGGAGTGTATCTGCTTCGCCGTCGCGAAAACGTGCCTTTCCAAATGCTCCGTGACGCCGCACACTTCGGCAAAGATCCGCCTGTTTTCGTTTACGGTGCACATCGAGTTCCCCCGGCAGTAGCCGAGATTGAGCCCCGGCACCTCCCCATCGGAGCCGCCGCCGACGCGAGTCGAAAACCCGTGGCGCACATGCAGGAGCGTCGACTTATATATGACTGTACCGTTCTTTTCTTCCTTATAAAACATCGTTACCCCAGAAGCAGAAACTGCCTTATCGCGCGGACGGAGCCGTCGTGTACCTCTCCGACCGCAAAAAATCCCTCATTCTCCGAAAAAAGCTTTGCGCGCTCGCCGTCCGAAAATCCGGGCGCCGGTATCGCCTGCCCGTTTGCGATGCGGCGCACGCCGTCGGCGTCGAGCAAAAGCTCCCTCATCCCGCCGAAAAGCCGCTCAGTCGGGAGCAGGGCTTCCTCCGGCGACGATGCCGTCTCCTCAACGGTGCGCGCCTCCGAAAGTGAAAAGCCGCACGTTTTTGTCCGCCGCAGTGCCGCCATGCAGCCGCCGCAGCCGAGCTTTTTGCCGATGTCGGCGCAGAGCGTTCTTATGTATGTCCCGCCGGAGCAGCTGACAGTTAGAAAATATTCGTCCGCCCTCTCGGTCGGCGCCGTGCTTATATCGTATATCTCGACGCGGCACGGCTCACGCTCGACGGTGACGCCGCGCCTTGCGAGCTCGTAGAGCTTTTCGCCGCCCTTCTTCTTTGCCGAATACATCGGCGGCGTCTGCATATATTCCCCGAGAAATCCGCGCGCGGCAGCCTCCACGTCTTCTGCGCCCGGCAGCGCCCGAGACGTCGAGAGCACCTCGCCCGTTATGTCCTCGGTGTCCGTCACGACGCCGAGGCGCAGGCGCGCCTCGTATACCTTTTCGGACGCGGGTATTATGTCCGCCGCCTTCGCCGCCCTTCCGACGAGTATCACGAGCACCCCCGTCGCCATCGGATCGAGCGTTCCCGTGTGGCCGACGCGCCGCGTGCCGTATATCTTCCTCATCTTCGCCACAACGTCAAACGACGTCATGCCCTCCGGCTTGTCGACGACAACGACGCCGAGCGGCTCCCTGCCGTCCCCGCGCGTCAAAACATTTCCTCCGAAAACGCGTCCGCAACGGCTGCCAGCGCCGCCTCCGCGCTGTTTGCATATACGGTGCAGCCCGCGGCGCCCCTGTGCCCTCCGCCTCCGAAGCGCGCGCACACGGCGGCGCAGTCGACGGAGCGTCCGCCTGTCACGTTGCTCCTCGTCGAAACTCTCCATTCTCCCTCCGAGCTCTCGCGCAGAGACACGCCGACGAGCGCGCCCGAAACCGAGCGCATGAGGTCCGCCTCGGCAAAGTCGACGGGCAGAATGCCGTTTTCGGCGAGCTCCTTCGAGCTTGCCGACGTCGCGACGAGCTTCCCGTCGAAAAGCAGCTTCATGTTTGAAAGCGCGAGCCTCTCCGCTCTGAGCTCTCTCAGCGTTTTGACGGCGTGGAGCCTGTGCGCGACGGTGACCGTGTCCGCCCCCATCTCGTGCAGCTCCGCCGCCGCCCTGTGCGTGTCCGCCGTCGTGTTCGCGAAGCGGAAGCTGCCTGTGTCGCCGCTTATGGCGGCATAAAGATATGTCGCCGCCGACACGGGGACCCTCATTCCGAATGTGTCGCGCAGAAGCTTTATTATGCGGAAGACGATCTCGCCGCACGCCGCGGCGCCGGCGTCGACGACGTTGTCGCAGAACGGCTCGCCCGTGCCGTGATGGTCTATCATAAGGTCAAATTTCTCGCCCGCGAGCGCGCCGAGCTGACGGGGCGCCGCAACGTCGACCGCAAGGCGGAACGAACCGGGGCGCAGTTCCATTCCCGTCGGCGCGCCGTCCGTCAGAAATTTCAGGTACTCCGGCACCGTGTCTGTCAGGACGACGCGCGCGTGCCCGCCGTTTTCGTTTATGAGCGCCGCGAGCGCGAGCGCGCATCCGAGCGTGTCCGCGTCCGGCGAGACGTGCGTCGCGATGTCGACGTCTCCCCCTGACGCCGCGGCAAGGATTTCGGCTGCCCGGCTCTCCGTTACGGCGCTTATTTTCTCAGTCATTATTCTCCTCCACGCCCTTTTCTCTTCTCTCATTCTCTATCTTTTTTAATACCTCTGCGATGTGCGCGCCGTGCTCTATCGACTTGTCCGCCTCAAACGTGAGCTCCGGCGTGACGCGGAGATTGAGCCGCTCCGCGAGGCGCGAGCGTATGAAGCCGGACGCGGAGCGGAGCCCGCGCATGATCTCTCCCTCGTCGCCCGAGAGCGAAGAGAAATAGAGCCGGCAGTATTTGAGGTCGGCGGAGACGCGCGCGGATGTGACCGTGACGAACGCGTCCGCGACGCGCGGGTCCTTTATCTCGCGTATTATTTTCGCCATCTCCTCAGTTACGGCGCTGTTTATCTTGTCCTGTCTGTAATTCGCCACTTCAAAAAGCCTCCCGTTTTTTCCTTGCCGCCCCCCGCCCCAAAAAAGGGCGGACGCCGCCCGCATTCGGTTCGTGAGTTACTTCAATATATTATACAGCATAAAACGCCGCCTTTCAATCATTTTTTTCGTCCCGGAGACGCACAGAGAGAACGCGGAAATTTCCGATATCGTAGTGACAAGCGCGCTTTGATGTGGTATAATGTATTATCTCTATCCCGTTCTTTGAGAGAGGGACTTATATTTATTATGAAAACAGTCCGTTCGGATATACATACCCGCAGAAAATTTGCTCTGCGCGTGCTCGCCGCGTCGATTTTCGCGCTTCTTGCGCTCGTTTTCACCTCGTGCGGCAGCGACAAGGGCGCGTACACGGTGCTCGCCCCCGTCGTCAATCCCGGAGACACGCTCACCGGCGACGACTTTATAATGTCGTCCGCGTTCACCCGCGTCCGCTACACCGCGACGATCGAGGGAGACGCGCCCACGAGCGAGCCCGGATACCACGAGATCGCGCTCATAGTCAAGGATTCTCACGGGACCGAGCACAGGCACCGCTGCGGCTACACAGTCCGCTCCTACCTCTGCGACTCCGTCAGAATAGAGATGGGGAACCCCGTCACGGTCGAAAAATTCATCAACACCGCCGTTGACAGCTGGCGGCAGCGCATATTCACGTTCGAGGATCCGCTCGCCGTCGCAGACCTCGGCCTCGGCACCCATACGGTGACAGTCGTCGTCGACGGTGTCCCCTATACCTCTACGCTGATTCTTGAGGACACGACGCCGCCGCAGGCGCAGCCCGTCACCGTCCACATCACCTCGAAGACCTCGCCCCGCGCGGAGGATTTCGTCGCGGGCATAATCGACGCGACATCCGTCGCCTGCACCTTCAAGGACACCTACGACTTCAACACCACCGACGACGTGCCCGTAACGATAGTCCTCACCGACGAGGCGGGCAACGTCACCGAGATAAACGCGCTCGCAACGTGCGCCGTCGACACGACGCCGCCCGAGATACACAACGTCCGCGACATCACCGTCTACGTCGGCGACTCGCCCTCGTACCGCGAAGGCATAACCGTCAGCGACGACTCGGGCGAGGTTCCGCGCCTCGTCGTCGACAACAGCCTCGTCAACCCGAACAAGATAGGCACATACGAGATAACATACAGCGCTGAGGACTCCTCCGGCAACCGCACGATAGTCCGCGCGACGGTCCACGTCGTCGAGCGCCCCGTCATTCCCGAGTCCGACGTCAAAGCCGCCGCGAAGGCGATATACGACGCCGAGATAGCGCCGTCCGCCGGGGAGGACAAATTCTCCCGCGCGCTCGCGGTCTACAACTGGATACGCGCCAACATCACGTTCGACGCGAAGGCGAAGTTTGACGAAAACGACCCCGTCGGCGAGGCTTATAAGGTCCTGACGGAAAAGAAAGGCGGCGCGTTCTCCTTCATGCTCGCCTCGTCCGAGCTGCTCGAATGCGCCGGGATAAAGTCGACGCGCATCACGCGCCTTGCTTACGAAGGCGAGGCTGCGCACTGGTGGCTGCTCGTCGACATCGGCGACGGGCTCTACCACTTTGACGCCTGCCCGCGCACGGTCGGCGCGCCGTATGACGTTTTCATGTGTACCGACGCCGAGGTCGAGGCATATTGCCGCGACAACGCAATAGAATATTACTACAGGTTCGATAAATCCAAATATCCTTCGAGAGGCACGGTCTCGTACCGCGAGCCCGCGCCTTCGGAGGGCGGCGAAGGTTGACCGCACGGTCACATTTCTGGGTGAATTATGCACAACGAGCTTACTAAAGTCGACATCGAAAAAATGCAGGAGGAGATAGAGGAGCGGATCGCAAGACGGGCGGCCTTAAAGGAAGCCGTCAAGTCGGCCCGCGACCTCGGAGACCTTTCCGAAAACGACGAATACCGCTCCGCAAAGCGCGAGCTGAACCGCAACAACAGCCGCATACGGTATCTTGAAAACATGATCCGCACCGCCGTCGTCATCACGACGGACTCCGCGCCCGACGAGGCGGGGCTCTTCGACGAGCTGACGATATACTATCCCGAGGACGACGAGGAACGCACGATACGCATCGTAACTACGCTCCGCAACGACGTTTTCCGCGACTGCATCTCGAAGGAATCCCCGGTCGGCAAAGCGCTGCTCGGTCACAAAGCGGGCGAGACCGTCACCGTCCGCGTGAATCCTGGCGTTGAATATCCCATAAAAATTCTCTCGATAAAAAAGGGCGAGGACGACGACTCGCTCCCGATCGCGAAGTACTAAAAAGCATTTTCAGCGAAATTTTGACATCTTTGTTCGGCACAGGAAGAGGAAAAACAATGAAGACAGAAGATCTCCGTTTCCCTTATGACCGCTCCGCCATGCGAGAGCTTACGAAAGCGTCTCCCGAATGGCTCCATTTCGGCGCCGGAAACATATTCCGCGCGTTCCCGTGCGCGCTCGCGGAGCGTATGCTCGAGGCGGGGCTCACAACTCGCGGCATAATCGCCGCCGAGGGCTTTGACCGCGAGATAATCGAGCGCATATACAAGCCTCACGACGACGTCTCGCTGCTCGTGACGCTTTGCGGCGACGGCAGCGTGAAAAAGACCCCCATCGGCAGCGTCGCCGAGTCCCTTTACGTCGACGATTCCGAATCCCGCCTCCGCGAGATATTCGTTTCCCCCTCACTTCATCTCGTGACGTTCACGATAACGGAGAAGGGATACTATGTCCCGCATCCGATTCCGGACCTTGAAAGCTCCCCCGAGCGTGCCGTCTCCTTCCTCGGAAAGCTGACGCACCTGCTATACTACCGCTACACCGCGGGCGCGTTCCCGATAACGCTCCTTTCGCTC
>CANQYV010000069.1 GCA_947628165.1 uncultured Clostridia bacterium
AACATGCAGGTCACCGCCCGCCTGACCGCCGTCGAGGCGTCCGCCAAGCAGGCGCACAAAAGGCTCGACCGCATAGAGGGCGTCGACGCAAGATAAAACAAAAAAACCGCGCCGTCGGGCGCGGGAATATAAAGAAAGGAAGAGAAAAACATGAACGAAAGATCGGTAAAATGGCTGTGCGCGGCAGGCGTCCGCGCGGTAAAGACGGTGGCGCAGACGGCAGTCGCGACGATAGGGACGGCGGCAGTTCTCGGCGAGGTCAACTGGGCGGCGGTAATCTCCGCCTCCGTCCTTGCCGGCATCCTGTCCCTCCTGACATCAACGGCAGGCCTGCCCGAGGTGGAGTGAGGAAATTTATATGGGGGAAAATTTATTCGGGGGGATTTCGAGAAATCCCCCCGCGCCCCCCAAAGCTTTTCATGACAGGGGGTATTTCTTGGGGAATTGCCGACGGCGTTCGTGTGGCGCGGGAATTAAAAAAGGGGAGCGGATGTGCTCCCCTGAGATCAGGTCCTCGCTTCTTTTGCTTCATCGAGCGACGCGTCGTCGGGAAGTATCCCGAACAGCGACTTTGCAATGTCGACGCGCTCCTGAAACGGATTTGTAAGCTTCGAGACGATTTTGCCGTTGCGCGTGATATAGATGTCCTCGGTTGCCGAGAGCATGAGGTATTTGCTGAGATTCAGCTTGAGCTCTGTCGCGGTTATAGACATGAAATGATCCTCCGCAATCTTTGATTTTCACTATTATTATACCCAAATCGAACGATTATGTCAACGAAAATCGTACAAACTGCGCCCCACAAACGCACCCTGCTTTTCCAATAAAGTCCCCCCGTAATGAAAGTTTTAAAGAGGGGGCCCGGGGGAGAAACTTTTTTAAAAGTTTCTCCCCCGGAAACCCCTTGTCTCCAAAAAAAGCAAGGCGCCCCCGGAGGGGCGCTCTCGCTTTTTTGGAGACAAGGGGACTCGAACCCATGACCTCACGGATGTGAACCGTGCGCTCTAACCGGCTGAGCTATGCCTCCGTACCGGTCTATTATACAATAAACCGGAATGTATGTCAAGTCTTTTATTTCCCGAACCTGATCGAATATAAATCAAAATCGCAGCCGGGGAGGAATACGGCGTTCACGTCGCAGACGCCGACGGCGCCCTTTACGGGGACCGTGACCTCTGTCGGCTCCTCCGTCCGAGTGAACGGGACCGTCGTCACCTCGCCGCCGATATAGAGCTCGACCGTGTCAGCCTCGTGCCGCGTCCGCCCGCGCACCGTGACCGTCGCGGCGCCGTCTCCGAAGTCGAGGGCAGAAAACCCGACCGTCACATTGTTTCCGATGTGAGTCACGGCGTAAGCCTCGCGGACGAACGCGTCGCCGTAGAGGACGTCGCACTCGGCGGCAAAGAGCTCGCCGAACGCGCGCCCTTCCGTCGGGAACGAAAATCCGCCGAGTATCAGCGGCCCGCCGAACGAAAGCTCGATCGCCGCCGTGCCCGAGAGCGGGCGGGAGAGCGTGAATTCGCCTTCAGCGAATTGACTCCACGGCGCATCAATGTGAAACTCAAAGCTGCCGAGCAGCTCGCGCCCGCCGCCTGTGACGTCGAATATCCGGAGCGGCACGCGCTCGTCGCCGTACCTTATCGCGCGCAGCCTCACGACCCGCGAGGGCGCGGAGAACCTCATCCCGGAGAAGACGATACCGCCCGCGCGCGTCAGCCTAACGGAGCCGTCCCGCTCGGGGAGCAGCAGCGGCTCCGCCGCCTCACCGAAGTCGCCGCAGGCGACTTTTTCCGCCGCCTCGCCGAGTATCGCCGCCGTGTAAGACGCGGCGTCGTGCGTCGGGGAGCCGATGCCGGAGGCGGAAAACGCAATCTCCGAGACGACGGCGGGATACGGCGTCCCGAGCTTTGCCGAGGCGCGCACCGTGAACTCGCCGTCCGAGAGCGCGCGCACGACCGCCCCGCCGGGGGCAGCCTCCACCGTCGCAAGATCAGACTCGATGCCGCGCGAGAACACGCGCCATTCTATGTCGCCTTCGCCGTAAGTCGCGTCCGCCGGATAAAGATGAGCCGAAACGAACGCCTCCGGCGCGTTCCGACCGAGCTTCTTTGTCGATGCCGAAAGCTCGATTTTCCGCAGCGGCACCTCATAGGGCGCGTCCGCGACGGCGCACACGTCGCGCACCTCGAGCCCCGCGGGGACGCCGCAGGCGTCGGCGGTCAGCAAAAGCTCCGCTTTCGGCAGCCCGGGGGAGCTGACGGTGACGTTTATCTCGCCCGCCTCACCGTTCGAGGCGACGATCGCGAGCAGACGCCCCGAGAAGAGGCGGCGCGAGCTCGTCTTGTACTGCTCATAGTCCGTGCTGTCGCCGTTGTCGAGCCCGACGAGGCGTCCCGCGCCCGTGACCGTCACAGACACGCGCCGCCGCGCGTTGCCGACGAAATTCCCATTGCGGTCGTGTGCCGAGATCGAGACGAACGCCATGTCCCGCCCGTCGCCGCTGATTACGTTCCTGTCCGCCTCGAGGCGAAGCTCTGCCGTATCGCCCGGCGTGCGCACCTCGTCGCGCGCGACGACGTTCCCGTCTTCATCATAGGCAACTGCCGACAAAATTCCCGCTTTGTAAGGCATATGCCAAAATCTCGAAATTTCCATGCCGTGCCTGTGGTCGTGGACGAAGCTGCCGACCGACTCGCCGTTAAAGAACAGCTCGCTCTTCGCGGCGTTCGTGTGGACGGTGACGTCGACCTCCTCGCCCTCGTTGTAGTCCCAGACCGAGGGGGTGATGTGCACGAACGGCGCCGCCTTCGCGTCCGTCCACTCGGCGCGGTACGCGAAGTACGCGTCCTTCGGGAAGCCGGCGGTGTCTATCTGCCCGAAGTAGGAATTTTTCGTGTCATAAGGCGTCGGCTCGCCTATGTAGTCAAACCCGGTCCAGATGAACTGCCCGGCGCAAAACTCCGCGCGCCTGTCCTCCGTGATGTTGTACTCCGTCGAACGTGAGCCCCACGACGTCGTGCAGTTGAAGAGGGAGGAGCACTGATGGTCGTCGTGCGTCAAAAGCTTGTGAGAATACGGGAAATGGTATATCCCGCGGCTCTGCACGGTCGACGCCGTCTCGCTGCCGTAGATGACGTATGAAGGATATTTTTCGTGATGCTCGTCGTAGAGCGACTCGGCGTAATTGTAGCCGACGGCGTCGAGCAGACGTCCGCACTGCTGCCCGCATTCGCTCCGCATGAAGTTCGAGCCCGACGTGACGAACGCGTTTTTCCCCGGGTCGTAGAGGCGGACGAGGCGGGAGAGCTCCCGCGTCACCTCGATGCCGCGCGGCGACGTCGTGTCGGCAATCTCGTTGCCGATAGACCACATCACGACAGACGGATGGTTGCGGTCGCGCATGATCCAGGACTTCACGTCGCGACAGTGCCACTCGGGGAAGAATGAGGCGTAGTCGTGCTCGGTCTTGTGGCGCTCCCACATGTCGAACGCCTCGTCGATGACGAGAATCCCCATCTCGTCGCAGAGGTCGAGAAGCTCGGGCGCGGGCGGATTGTGCGACGTGCGCAGCGCGTTCACGCCCATCGAGGAAAGGATCGTCAGCTTGCGCCGCATCGCCGCCCGATTGAACGCCGCGCCGAGCGCGCCGAGGTCGTGATGCTCGCAGACGCCGTGCAGCTTAAAGTGCCGGCCGTTGATGAAAAATCCGCGCCCGGGGTCAAGACTTATCTCGCGAAATCCGATACGGCAGACGGAGACGTCGTCGGGATCGGCCTCGACGCTGCCGGTGATGAGCTCGGTTTTGAGCGTGTACATGTTCGTCGCGTCGGGGTCCCACAGCAGGGGAGAATCTATCTCGACCGAGGCGTCGGACCTCCCGTCAGCGCCGATATTTGCGGAGAATGCGACGGTCGCGCCGCCCTCGCCCGTCAGCGTGTGCAGGAGCATCCCCGCGCCCGCCGTCGTCTCGGTCGCGACGGTCAGCCGCCACGCGCCGCCGTCAAGGCGCTTTGCCGACGCGTAGACGCCGTCCGAGATTATGCGCGTCTCGGGGGCGGAGATGAGATAGATATTGCGGTAGATGCCCGCGCCCGAGTACCAGCGCGTGTTCGGGTCGCGGTAGACACAGCGGACGGCGAGCAGATTTTTCCCGGGCACGAGGAAGTCCGTGATGTCCGCCTCAAACGTCGTGTAGCCGTATTTCCACTCGAACGTGGGCGTCCCGTTCACGAACACCGTCGAGTCCATGTAGACGCCCTCGAAGCGGAGGATCGTCCGCCGCCCCGCCTCGGGTGTGTGGAAATATTCGCGCCTGTACCAGCCCTCGGACGTGCGGTAGAGCGCGTTCGTGTCGTAGATCATGTAGTCGTGAGGTATCTCGACCGGGGCAAAATTCCCCTCGCGCATGATATTTTCGTACTCCGCGCCGACCGGAGCCTCGCAAAAGCTCCACCCGTCGCAGAAAAGCGTTTTCACGGTCGGTCTCATCAAAAAAGTCCTCCTTAAAAAGAAAATAAGGGGGAGCGGAGCCATTTTATAAAAGCTCCGCTTCCCCCCGATTTTATTCGTCGCCGTCTCCGTCGCCCTCGATGTCGTCGCCGTCCTCGTCATACTCGCCGCCGGAGCTGCCCTGGAATACCGTAGACACGGCGACGCCGTTTTTGATGTCCTCTATCGCCTGCTCGTGCTCGGAGAGCGTCGTCGAGAAGACGGAGTACCCGTCCGTGTTCGCGACGAAGTAGAAATAGTCCGTCGAGCGCGGGTAGATGGAATATAGGAGCGCCTCGTATCCCGGATTGCAGATCGGACCGGGCGGCAGTCCCTTGTTTTTGTAGGTGTTGTAGGGAGAGTCGTACTCCGTGCCCGACAGCTTCTCGGGGCGAACGTGATCCTTGCTGAAGATCGCGTACATGATAGTCGCGTCCGACTCGAGATAGGGGTAAGAATCCGCGTGGTTTAGCCTGTTGTGGAACACGGACGACACGAGCCCGAACTCCGAGCGGTAGCGCGCCTCGCCCTCTATCATGGAGGCGAGCGTCACAGACTGGTCGACCGTCAGCCCGGACGCCGCGACGTATGCGCGGAACTCGTCCGAGAACTTCTTATCGAAGTTGTCGAGCAGGCGGGCGATGACCTCGACCTCGGTCGAGTCGGAGTAAAAATAGTATGTGTCGGGGTAAAGGTAGCCGTCGAGACGGTAGATGCGGTCCTCGGAGTAGCCGTTCGCCATGAGCTCGTCGACGAACCAGTAGTCGTAGTCGACGGACCAGTCGTAGGTGTTTATCGCGTCGACAAAGCCCTGCTCGGTGCCGATGCCGTTCTGATTGACGAAAAGGTCGATGATCTCGTATGTCGTAAGCCCCTCGGGTATCGTTATCGAAACGATGGATACGTCCGAGGCGGGCTTGAGGGAGTCGAGAAGCTGGCTGTAGTTGAGCGTCGTCGAGAGCGAGTAGTCGCCCGCGAGGTAGACGCCGTAGAATTTGCTGTTCTTGTTCTCGGTGAAATTGCAGTACAGCTTGAATATACGCGGGTACGAGATGAGCCCGCTCTTGTAGAAGATGTCGGCAACGTCGTCGAGCGTCGCCATCTCGGGTATCGTGATGTCGATGACCTCCGCCTCCTTCTTCAGGGCGAAGATGTCGTTGCCGACGGGGATGACGAAGAAGAGCGCGAGCGCGATGCCGACGACGGTGACGGCGGTGATGTATATGATGCCCTTGACGGCGCCTACGACGGCGCCCGTCAGAGGACCGTTGCGGCGGCGCTTCTTCTTCTCGCGGTCGGCACGCTCGCGCGCGCGGCTGCGCTGCCAGAAGCCGAGAATGCCTTTGGCGTTTGAAGAATTTTCATTCCCAGAATTCCCGTCGGAAGTATTGCTCCCGTCGGATGGCGTCACGAGCGCACCCGTCGCGGCTTCGTCGGGGGAGGGGGAGGAAGGCATCGGAGAGGGCGCGTTCGCGGGTCTCTGCACGGGCACACCGCCGTTCGCATTCGCGGGTCTCGCGGGCATGCCGCCGCTTGCGTTCGCGGGTCTCGCGGGTGCGCCGCCGTTCCCGTTCGCGGGCCTCTGCGCGGGCGCACCGCCGTTCGCATTCGCGGGTCCCCCGTTTGCGGGCCCGGTCCCCTGCGCGCCGCCGAAGATCCCCTCCGGGAAGCCGTCTTTATCGTTAATGTTCTCAGAATTCATTTTTATCTCCGTACTTTTTGTGTCAGAGCGTGTCTCACAGCAGCACCGCGAGGATGTAGATGAGGAAGCAGACGGCAAACGGCACCGTCGTGACGGCGTAGACGAGGGGCGTCCGATCGCCGCGCGCGGGCGCGTAAGAGCTGTCCTCGCCGTAGCTGCCGTAACCGCGGTAGAGGCGCGCCGCCTCGCCGAACATGAGCGAGAGCGAGATAAGCGTCAGCGACACCGCGAGGAACGTGAACACGACCGTGTTCCTCGGCTGGAATATGCGGCTCCAGATGTAGTCCTCAAAGAGCAGACCGAAGACGTTGTTGACCGCGTGCACGATGAGAGGGGCGAGAAGCGAGCGGCACGCGTAGGCGGTGACCGCGAGGATGACGCCCGAGACGAAGTACACGGGGAAGAGGGGAAGATCGAAGTGCAGCATCGCGAAAAAGAGCGAGCTGAAGATAACGGCGGCGGGCGCGCCGCAGTCGTCGTACTCGGCGAGCATGATGCCGCGGAACACGACCTCCTCCGTCACGGCGGGGAACACGGCGAACGCGAGTATCGCGGGCAGCCCCGACGAGGTCTGCCCCGCCGCCGTCCCGCCGACCGTGCTGTCAAGAAATCCGTCGTAAAGCGTGATGAGCCCGAGCTTGACCGTGCACGTCGTGAAGATCAGGGCGATGCACGAAAGCAGGATAAACGGCAGCGCGCCGGGCTCAAACGGGCGCAGCCGCATGCGCTTCGCGTACCCCCTGCCGCGCAGGCGGCAGAAGAAGAGCGCGGGCAGCGCGAATATCAGAAGCTCGAGCACGATGACGGAGAGATACGGGTCCCCGCCGACGAGCGAGGACGAGTCAAGCGTGCCGGAGCCTAAAAGGAGCAGGAATATGACGGCGCACAGCGACGGCGCGGCGTTGTGTGACCTCGGCTTTCCGTCGGGCGCCTCTTTTTCTCTTGTTTTCACGTTGAAATAAGGAATTTTACGTCAGTTTAAGAGCGTTGACCGCGTGCCCTTTTCGGTGATGAGCAGACCGGCCCTGATGTCGTATCTGCCGTGCGGGAGGCTCGGGAGGACGAAATCGGAGAAGATGACGCCGACGACGGAGCCCGAATACGCGTTGAAGAACCTGTCGTAATAGCCGCCGCCGTAGCCGAGGCGGTAGCCCGCGCGGTCAAACGCGATGCCGGGCGCGAACGCGAGCGAGCCGCGCGGGTCGGACTGCGGGTCGTAGAGCGGCGCGTCCTCGGGCGGTTCGAGCAGACCGAAGCTGCCGGGCTCGAGCTCGTCGGTGCTCGAGACGATGTGGTACGTCATGTAGGGGAACGTGTCCTCCGGCCTGTGGCAGCGCGGGAACGCGACTGTTTTGCCCGCGTCCCACGCGGCGCGCGCGATCGGGAGCACGTCGACCTCTATCTTCTTCGGCGAGTAGAGCAGGATGGTCTCCGCCAGTCTGAAACCGGAGAGGGAAACGGCGCGTCTGCAAATTGCCTCGCTCATGGCGGAGCGCTTTTCGGGAGGTATAGCCGTGCGTTCCGCGATGAGCTTTTCGCGGAGCTGCGCCTTCTGTTCTTTCATGTAATTCATAGATGAGAAACCATTCCTTTCTTGAGACAGCGCACATACTTTCGTCTGCCGGCGCGCATATTCATATCCGAACATTCATATCCGAACATGCACATTTGCCTGCCCGCAGCCGCACCTTCAAATGCCGTGCGTCGATGCCTCATAAAATAATCTTATTTCTTATATATTATCGCTGCCGCGACCTTGTCCGCGGCGGCGGGGGAAACGAAAACCGATACGAGCGCAAGCCCGAACTCGGCGGCGGCGCCGGCGGACCGCGCGGTCACAATAACGCCGCCCGCGCCCGTGTCTGTCACTACCGGCGCGTCACAGACGCGCGCGCCCTCGAGCCGCCCTTCAAATCCGGGGAAGCAAACGGCGCGCCGCCCTTCAAGGAGCCCGAGCCTGCCTAAAATGTAAGGCGCGGCGCATATCGCGCCGACGGGAACGCCTCGGCGCGCGGCGGAGAGCACGCAGCTTTTGACCTTTTCGGAGGCGAAGAGGTTGTCCGCCCCCGGCATCCCGCCGGGGAGAATGACGCCGTCGGCGGCCTCGGGGTCGGCGTCCGCCTCCGCGATGTCGGCGGTCACCGTTATCCCGTGCGCGCCCGTCACCGTCCGCCCGCTTTTACCAACCGCCACCGTTTTCACGTCCGCGCCCGCGCGGCGCAGAAGGTCAAGAGGAAACGTCGCCTCGGTCTCTTCAAAACCGTCGGCAAGAAAAAGATATATCATAAATTATAGCCTCCTTTTTTCAGTTTGTATCAAGAAGCGCGTCCACGCGCGCCATGCATTCGGCAAAGATGTCCTCTCGCGTGCGCATCACGCCGCCCGGCGCGCAGTGCACGGTCGCCCAGCCGAGTTTTTCCGCCGCGTAGACGCCCGCCTCGTGAGACCGGCTTATGTAGTCGCGGTCGAGCTCGTGTATGTCGCGCCGCCTGCCCGTCTCGGCGGAGCGGGACTTCGCCATCTCATATGAGACCTCCGGCGGCACCTCAAGAAATAGCACGAGGTCGGGCGAGGGAAGCGTGAGCTTACCGTATTCGAGCTCGGCTTGCCAGGCGAGAAATCCGTCCCACTCATCCCGTGGCAGCTTTGAGAGCTGATGTATCGCGTTCGCTGTCGCGTACCTGTCGGCAAGCAGAAGCGTGTCGGGGTCGCGCGCGTCGTCGCGCCAGTCGGTGACGAAGGAGACGTACCTGTCGGCGGCGAAGAAAATCGAGGCGGCGTATGCGTTCGTGTCGTCAGGGGAGCTGCCGAGCCCACCGCCGAGATAGAGCCGCACGAGGGCGGAGCCCTCGCTGTCGTACACGGGGAATTCGAGCCGCTTCACGCGGACGCCGCGCGCCTCGAGCGCGTCTGCGATCAGAGAAAACTGCGTGTGCTTGCCCGAGCCGTCGAGCCCGTCGATGGCGATCAGCCGTCCCATGATTTATTCCCCCTTGTTTTTCCGCTTCGGCTCCCTGTCGCGCGAGCGGATGATCTTCGATATAATAAACACCGCGAGGGCGGAAACAATGACGAGCGCGATCCAGAAGAGGATTATCTTTATGCCGAGAGTGGCGCCGTAAACGGCGGTCAGCACCATAAGCGCGACGATCACGAGCCCGACGAAAAACGAAGCCAAAGCCGAGCGGAGCTTATGACGGTGCGCCCGCCGCTTCAGTTCGTCCTCCGACAACACGGGACCGTCGCGGAACGTGTATCCGCACTCGCAGACCTCCGCCGACGGCGGATTTAAGGTGCCGCACACGGGGCATATTTTTGCGTCGCCGTTTTTCATTCGTCACGCCTCCTTAAAATTTATGTAATTTCAGTCCGAGCCCTCTTTTAGGACGAGCTCCTGGAACGCCTGCCGCGAGATCAAAACCTCGCGCGGGCGCGAGCCGTCGGGCGGACCGACGAAGCCGAGCGCCTCCATCCTGTCGATGAGCTTCGCCGCGCGTCCGTAGCCGAGCGAGAGCCTGCGCTGGATCAGTGAGGTCGAAATTTTGCCGCTGTCGACGGCGAGCTCGAGCGCCTGCCGCATCATGGGGTCGTCGCCGAAAACGCCGTCGCCGCCGCCCTCCTCGGCAGCCTCGCGCGAGCCGCGCTTGCCGTTCCCGCACTGGCGCGCCGCCTCCTCGATGCCGTCTATCGCGTCCTCGTCGTAGTTCGGGACGGGGCAGATGCCCTTGAGAAATTCCGTCACCGCCTCGACCTCGTCCTCGCCGACGAAAGCGCCCTGAACCCGCAGGGGCTTCGGCGCGCCGATCGGGGCGTAGAGCATATCGCCGCGCCCGAGCAGCTTTTCCGCGCCGCCCGTGCCGAGTATCGTCCGGCTGTCAGTCTGAGACGCCGACGTCAGCGCTATGCGGGACGGGAAGTTGGCCTTGATGAGACCCGTTACGACGTCGACAGAGGGTCTTTGCGTGCCTATGATTATGTGAACGCCCGCCGCGCGCCCTTTCTGCGCGATACGGCAGATGGGGGTCTCGACGTCGTCGGACGCCGTCATCATGAGGTCGGCGAGCTCGTCTATAAATATGACGAGGTAGGGCATATAGGGCTTCTCGGGGTCGCCGTCGGTGACCTTATTGTAGCCCTCGATGTTCTTCATGCCGACGTCGCGTATCATCTCGTACCGCCGCTCCATCTCGCCGACAGCCCAGCCGAGCGTGCCGGCGGCCTTCTTCATGTCGGAGACGACGGGGACGTGCAGATGGGGGATGCCGTTGTAGGGGACGAACTCGACCT
>CANQYV010000070.1 GCA_947628165.1 uncultured Clostridia bacterium
TTTCCGACCTTGTCGAAGTCGTAGACGAACTCGAATTTCGACGTGTCCGTCACCGTCTCCGTCGTGCCGTTGTCGTACTCGACCGTCAGCGCCATGCCCGAGGGGTCAAATTCCGTACCCTCGACGTATTCCGTTTTCTTCGGCATTGTCGAAACCTTTATCGAAACGGGCTTCTTCTCGACAACCTTGACCGTTATCGCCGCCTCAAGTCCCAGATACTTCACGGTCACATTCGCATTTCCGACCTTGCCGAAGTCGTACACGAACTCGAATTCCGACGTGTCCGTCACGACCTCTTCCGTGCCGTTGTCGTACTCGACCGTCAGCGCCATGCCCTCGGGGTCAAATTCCGTCCCCTCGACATACTCTGTCTTCTTCGGCATCGTCGTGACCTTGATTGAAACCGGCTTCTTCTCGACAACCTTGACCGTTATCGAGGTTTCAAGCCCCAAATACTTCACGGTCACCTCGGCGTCTCCCGCCTTGCCGAAGTCGTACACGAACTCAAATTCCGACGTGTCCGTCACAACCTCTTCCGTGCCGTTGTCGTACTCGACCGTCAGCGCCATGCCCGAGGGGTCAAATTCCGTACCCTCGACGTACTCCGTCTTCTTCGGCACCGTCGTGACCTTGATGGAAACGGGCTTCTTCTCGACAACCTTGACCGTTATCGAGGTTTCAAGTCCCAGATACTTCACGGTCACATCCGCATTTCCGACCTTGTCGAAGTCGTAGACGAACTCGAATTTCGACGTGTCCGTCACCGTCTCCGTCGTGCCGTTGTCGTATTCGACCGTCAGCGCCATGCCCTCGGGGTCAAATTCCGTACCCTCGACGTATTCCGTTTTCTTCGGCATCGTCGTGACCTTGATTGAAACCGGCTTCTTCTCGACAACCTTGACCGTTATCGCCGTTTCAAGCCCCAAATACTTCACGGTCACCTCGGCGTCTCCCGCCTTGCCGAAGTCGTACACGAACTCAAATTCCGACGTGTCCGTCACAACCTCTTCCGTGCCGTTGTCGTACTCGACCGTCAGCGCCATGCCCGAGGGGTCAAATTCCGTACCCTCGACGTACTCCGTCTTCTTCGGCACCGTCGTGACCTTGATGGAAACGGGCTTCTTCTCGACAACCTTGACCGTTATCGAGGTTTCAAGTCCCAGATACTTCACGGTCACATCCGCATTTCCGACCTTGTCGAAGTCGTAGACGAACTCGAATTTCGACGTGTCCGTCACCGTCTCCGTCGTGCCGTTGTCGTACTCGACCGTCAGCGCCATGCCCGAGGGGTCAAATTCCGTACCCTCGACGTATTCCGTTTTCTTCGGCATTGTCGAAACCTTTATCGAAACGGGCTTCTTCTCGACAACCTTGACCGTTATCGCCGCCTCAAGTCCCAGATACTTCACGGTCACATTCGCATTTCCGACCTTGCCGAAGTCGTACACGAACTCGAATTCCGACGTGTCCGTCACGACCTCTTCCGTGCCGTTGTCGTACTCGACCGTCAGCGCCATGCCCTCGGGGTCAAATTCCGTCCCCTCGACATACTCTGTCTTCTTCGGCATCGTCGTGACCTTGATTGAAACCGGCTTCTTCTCGACAACCTTGACCGTTATCGAGGTTTCAAGCCCCAAATACTTCACGGTCACCTCGGCGTCTCCCGCCTTGCCGAAGTCGTACACGAACTCAAATTTCGAAGTGTCCGTCACGACCTCTTCCGTGCCGTTGTCATATTCGACCGTCAGCGCCATGCCCGCGGGATCGAATTCCGTCCCCTCGACATATTCCGTCTTCTTCGGCATCGTCGAAACCTTTATCGCCACCGGCTTCATCGCCGGCAGCGCCGCCGTTTCGTCCCAAGTCACGGGAGACGTGTGCTCCGTCTGCGAGCCGTTCTCGTCCTCGCGGAAGTGCACGGTCGCCGTCTGCTCCGTCTTCGCGGGCTCGTATGTGAACGTGACGCTCACCGTCTCGCCCTGGATCTCCTCCGCGTCCGCGAACGCGAACTTCACCTCGCCCGCGGCGGGGTCGTTATGGAATGAATGATACGGCATCGCCGCCGTCAGCGACTTAAACGTCAGCGCCTGCGGGTCGTAGCCGATGCTCACAAGCCCGTTCGTCGTCGCGTCCGCCTCAAACGTGAACGTGACCTCCGCGGCAGCCGCGTCGACGACAGGCTCGCCGACGCTCCCGACGCCGTATTCTTCATAAGCGCCCGCCGCAGGGACTGCCCCGGCACTCCCGACGCCGTCAAACCCCGAGTAATCGTACTGATACATCGCGCTCACCTGCCGCACGTCCTCTTCGAACTCGCGCGTCAAAAGGAGCTCGCAGTTGTCTGTGTCGACGACCTGCACCTTCGCGTTCGCGAGCCCGATTTTGCTCACGATGACGAGGTCCCCCGTCCCCTTGTCGTATATCATGGACGCCGTCACGTCGGACTGCATATTGCAGACGCCGGGGAGGCTGACGCCCGCGACCTGCCCCAGCCGCTCCGTGTAAAGGCGGTAGTGGTCGTAGAGCGCCATCTTGTGCAGCGTCCCGTCCTCTGTCATGACGTAGTAGATGTCAGCACCGTCGGGCGCGCTCGGGTCTTTATGCCTCTCGTATGTGTCGACATATCCCGCGTACGCTATCGTCGCCGCGGTGTTTGAAAGCTCCGCAAACCCGATCCTGAGGCTCTTCGCAACGTTCTCAAATCCCTTTGAGCCCCGGCTCTGAAGGTCCGCGCCGAGCAGATACACTCCTTTGTCGCTCCCTATCACAAGATAGCCGAAATCGCTGAAATTTCCGCGCGACGGTCCGGGCGCGCCGTCGCCGTGAATCTTCCCCGGGTCAAGGGCGCTTTCGGTCGGCGTCGCGACGAACGTCTTTGGGTCGACCCTGAAGCCCCAGTAGCCCGAGAAGAGGTAGAGGCAGTCGCCCTCATGGTTCATCGTGCCCGCGATGTAGGAATTCTGCGGCCCCGACAGGCGCTTGCGCACCGTGGGCGACGCCGTGTCAAACGTCTCCCAGTACGACCTGCCGTCGCCTTCTTTTATGAGCGTCGTGACCTGTATCGACGGCGACTTTGTCACCCTGACCGTGACGCTTTCTGTCAGCACCTTGCCGTCCTTTTCGTATTTCGCCGTCACTGTCGCGGTCCCGTTTTCCTTTGCCTCGAGCACGCCGTCGCCGTCGACTGTCACGACGCCGTTGTCAACGCTCCACGTCACATCGGAGGCGTCGAGCTCAGCACCCCACGGCGAGGGAACTACCGACAACCGCGCGCGCTCGCCCGACATCATCTCGGGAACTGCGCCGCAGATGTTGATGCCCGAAAGCTCGCCCTCGGCGCGGTCAATGATCCCGAGCTCCGGCACCGCCGCCATGTTGACAAGCCCACGCACCGCGGCGTAGAGGCGGGACGCAGCTCCTGTGCCCTGATTCGTCTTTTCGGCGGTGTATCCGCTGCCCGTTTCGTAGATGCGGTAGAGATAGTTTTTGTCGTTATGACCGTCGAGATTTTCCGCGCTCGCCGCGTAAAGCTCGCCCCCGTCCGCATCCTTCCGGCAAAGGCTTATGTACCGCCCGCTTATGCTTCCGAGCGCGTATGACTCAGCCGTGACGGCATCGCCGTCATTTTCCGGCAGGTCGAAGACGAGCAGCGTGTTCAGCTTTGCGCCCTCGTCATACGACGTCGCGTATACCGTCCCGTTTTTGTTCACGGCAAGTCCGTAAAGCGCGCGCCCCTCGACCGTCGCCGCCGCGTGCGTCTTGCCCGTTATCGGGTCGATTTTATAAACCGTGCCGCTCCCGTCAGTCGCGTAGAGCATGCCGTCAGCCTCCGAGAACGCGAGGTCGCGCACGGTATTCATGCCGAACGACGCAAGGTCGCATACCGGCGTGCGCAGATTTATGTTGTCGAGCGGCGAAACGTACAGCATTCCGCCCTCGCACGCCTGCCAGAGATGGCCGTCGGCGGCGTCCGCGCCCGCGATGATGAAGTTTTCCTCCGTGTAGTCAAACGGCTTGATTCCGCTCGTCGTGCCGTACCACGAGTCATGCGCGAGTCTTGCGGGATTCACCGATACCCAGTCGCCGCGGTTGACGTTCGCCATCGAGTAGAACGAGCGCACATACGCGACGACGCTGCCGCTGACGTCGGGCTTCTCCCCGCCCCAGTTGAAGCGGTACGTCCTCGTGTTGCCCGCGTAGTCGCCGACGACGAGCGAGTAGACGGTTCCCTTCTCGAGCGAGCCCGTCCTGAACGTGTACGACGCCTCGGGCCCCGCCTCCGACTCGTTCATCGGGTACCTCTGGAGCCCCGAGATGCCGTTGGCGGTGTAAAGCCCTATGAACGCGACGTTTTCCTTGTCGGTCGCCGTTATCGTGAGCTTGTTTTCGTACTGAGGGATATTGTAGCTCTTTATCTCGGGCGCGGTGTTGTCGATTTTGACCTTCACCGTCATGTAAGCGCCCTTGCCGAGCTCGCCGCCCTCGATCAGCTCACGCAGCCGCGCCCTGTCGATAGCGACGCCAGCTTCGCGCTCGTAGTATTCGGGCACCGCGACGGCTCCTATCTCGACCGTGTCGCCTTCCTTGACGTCCGTGCCCGCGAGCAGCTTGCCGAGCTTCGCGCGGACGGAGAGCGACGTTGAAATGGAGTTCCACCCGCTCGCGCCGCCCGGATGCGGGAACGCGCACACCACATGGACCGACATCGCGTCGATGCAGAGGACTTTCCTGTTCCCCTCGGCGTCGCTCTTCATTATGACGAACGCGAGCGCGCCCGCCGGGCGGATGAGGGAGAGCTGCACGTCGAAGATGTAGTCGTCCATTCTCATGGCGAGATCCTCGACGGGGACATAAAGACTTTCCGAATACCTGTTTTCCGTCAGCTTGCGCTTCGTCCCGCCGCTGTCCTGCCATCTTATGTAATTCATGTTGTATACGTCCGCCCAACGGCTCGTGTACGGCAGCGTCTCGTTCCCGCCGAACTTGCTGTCGATATAGCTGTTGCGGTCGAACATCGAAGGATCCGACCAGTTGCCGCAGAAGCCGAGTATCGGGATAGAGTGCGTCACGTCGGAAACCTCCGCGCCCTCTCCCTCGGACACGGGCACGACGTATGTGAAGCCCTCGAGATACGCGCCGTTCGGGTAAGTTTTCTTCACGTCCTCGGTGACGGTGACCGTCACCCTGACCGTCACGCTCCCGCCCGCCTCGACCGGCACGGCGGAGCTTTCAAGCCCCTGAAGTATCAGGTGCGCGTCGTATGTCGTCAGGCTCCCGTCGCCGTCGGCGTCCGCCGCCTGCCTGTCTATCTTGTCCTCCGGCAGCACGCCCGCGATAAAGTCGAGCAGCGCCTGCGCGTCGTCGGCGTCCGTCTTGCCGTCGCCGTCGGCGTCCGCACTGACAGCGGAGGAAAAGTCGAGCACGCGCCCGCCCGCCTCGTAAACGACACTGCCCGGCAGCTCCCTCGTCGAGCCCGAGAGGAACTTTACGCCGTCGACCTCAGTCGTGTCCTCGGTGAAAAGGTCGGTCCTGAAAATGTAGCTTATCGTCTCCCCGCTCACGTTACGGAGCGTGAAAGTATATGTAAAGACGTTTTCGTCCTTCGGGCTGTCGCCGACCTCGGCCTTGACGAACCCGTGCTTCTGCCCGTCGATTTCAATAAACGACTTCGCCGACACGGCGCTCTTAAGGTCAAGCAGACCCGCGCCCTGGCGGAGCAGAGAGTAATAATTTCCGTCGGCGTCTCTCATGGGAGCGGCGGTCGACATAATGAGCCCGCCCGAGATAAAGCCCGCCTTGAGAGCTCCGTTCTGCTCCTTCGCCCGCTCAAGGAACGATTTCCCGCAGAACTCCGTCTGCGCGGTCCTTATGTAATGCGCGATCGCGGCGGCAGCGCCCGCCACGTCCGGCGACGCCATGGACGTGCCCGATATCGCCTTGTATCCGTCGTTTGACTCAACGTCGGAGTCGACGGAGTTTATCAGCGTACCGTTCGCCGTTATCTCGGGCTTCAGCGTCAGGCTGCTCGGTATGCCGTAGGCGCTGCTGTCGTTCACCGTGACGCCCGTTATGCCGCCGAGTGGCGACAGCGTGCCGCTTTCGATGCTGCCGTCCGACCACGCGACCGCCATCAGCTCGTCGTAGGAGGACGGCGGCGTCGCCGTCGACATATTCACGTCCTCGACGTAGAGCTTGTTCTGCCCGTGCGTGTTCTCTCCCATCCAGGAGCCGTCGTTGCCGAGCGCGCCCATGATGATGACGCCCTCGTCCGCCAGCTTGTCGAGAATGTCGCCGTAGATGCCGTCGGCACACGCAAAGCCCATCTCAGCCACGCCGAGCGAAAGGTTTAAAACGTCCGCCCCGAGGTAGAGCGAGTCCTCGATCGCAGATGCGATGACGGTGTCTGTGCAGAGGGCGCTGCCAAACACGCGAAGATTCAGTATCTGCGCGTCGGGCGCCGAGCCGACGACGGCGCTCGCGTCGCCGACCTTGCTGACAAATCCTTCGCCGCCCTTTACATATATGTTCGCCGCCGCGATGCCCGCGACGTGCGAGCCGTGATAGTTGCCCTTCGTGTTTATGACCTTGTTGTTTTTGTCGGCGTAATTGTACGCAAACGGCACCTTCCCCGTCATGAACGTCTCGCCCGACGCATGCAGCCGTCCCGAATTTACGAGAGCCCGGGCCTCCGTCTCGGTCATAAATCCGATGCTCTTTTTGTATTCCTCAAGCTCGTCTTTGCTTATCTTCCCGTCGCCGTCGGCGTCGTCGGCGTATCTTTCAAGCGCGTAGTCGAGCGCGTCGGGGTCAAACGAGATGTGCTCATGGTCGACGCCGGAGTCTATTATCGCGATCCTTGAGCCCGCGCCCGTGTACTCGGGCAGCTCCGCGAGCGCGTCTGCGAGAGCCTCGGCGGACAATTCGCCCTCCTCGGCTTCAAACGGCGCGTAGACCTGCTCAACTGCGACATCTTTTACGCCCTCGACCTTTTTTATCGCCTCTATCTGCCCGTATTCCACGTCGGCGGAGATGAGGTTCGCGACAAGCGTCAGATTTTCTTCGACGTCGAGCTTTTCGCCGCCGAGAACTGTGTTCCCGATCCTAATCGCCACGGCAGCCTGCTGAAGCGAGAGCTGCGCCATGTAGCGCGAGGCGTCCCTGTTTTCCGCGATGTCGTCGATCGGGAAGCCCTTGTCGATCGCGGGCGCCCGCTCAAGCACGATCGCCACGCGGACGACCTCGTCGGGCGCGGGCTCCGGCACCGTGTCAACGTCGCCGTCTCCATTCTCATCCCACGGCACGCTCGGGTCAATGACGTCGTCAGTCTCGACAAGGTCGAGCTTCAGCCCGCCGCCGTTTTCGCTGCCGACGGCGGCAAAAACGACCGTCGGCACGCTGCCGGCGAGCATGAGCACCGCCAAGGTGACCGATAAAATTGTCTTCAAAGCCTTCATAAAAAACCTCCTGTCTGTCAGAGCCGCCGTATGTTATCTCCCGGCAGCCGCGGGCAGTATCGCCCCTCAAAGGCGATGTTGTCAAATTAATTTCCGTCACAATATCATTTTACCGTATCCGCCGCCCCGCGTCAACATATTTGCGGGCGCAAATTTCAGGCAGCGGCGGCGTTTTTTACTTCTCCACGCTCGGCTTTTCGACGACGGGCGGGATGACGACGATCTCCCCGATGTCGAGCTCGACCTTGTCAAGCCCGCTTTCCGTCATAAGGTAATTTTTCAAAAGCTCGGTCTCGCTGCTGCTGAAAGGCGTGAGCGAGCCCGCGGACAGGTAGATGCAGGGGACGCCGTCGTCGCCGTAGAGGATGCCGACACGGACGTCGCGGAGCTCTTTGAAAACGTCCGCCGTCCGCTCGGCGATGCTCTTGCAGTCGATGCTGTTGTCGATGCGGTCAATAAGCTCGTCGTTTTTCTTTATCTCCTCGTCGAGCTTTGACTGAAGGTCGCGTATCGTGTTCTCCTGCACCGCTATCGTCACCTTGTCGCCGTCGGCGCCCTCGACCGTTTTGTTCTGCGTCACATGGAGCGTGTAGCCGGGCAGGTCGTAATCGTCGAGCTTCGCCTCAAGCTCCGATATTCTCTCGTCCGAAAGCTGATTCCCGACGAGGGAGACGGAGATGACGCGGTTTTTGTTATCCGCGCTGCTCTGCACGAGCTGAGTGTCCGCGAACACGAACTCGGTCCCGAGATAGGAATTGACGTTGCGTTCGAGCACCGAGAGGTAAACGGTGTACGCGCCGCCGACAGTGCTCGGGATGACGGCGATTATGATGAGCGCCGTTATGATGCGGTTGATGCGCTTCTGCCGCCTCGCGTCGAGCTCGCGGTGGCAGGGCACGCCGAGCAGCTTCGTCACGATGAGGGCGGAGAGGGCGATGAAGAGAGTGTTTATCGCGAAGAGGTAGAACGCGCCGAGGATAAAGCTGCCCTGCCGCGTCGCGATGCCGTAGCCGACCGTGCAGAGCGGCGGCATGAGCGCCGTCGCGATGGCGACGCCGGGGATAACGTTCGACGTTTTCTTCCGCGTGTTGCCGATGCTGCCCGCGATGCCGCCGAACAGCGCGATCAGAACGTCCCAGATCGTGGGGCTCGTCCTTGCTATCATCTCGCTCGTCGCGGTGTTCAGCGGCGAGAGGGAGAAATATATCGTTGAGGTGACAAGGCTGATGACGACCTGCGTGCCGAAGCGCGTCGCCGCGTGGCGCAGCATGTCAAGGTCTCTTATCGCGAGCGAGTAGCCGATAGTGAGGATGCCGCTCATCAGCGGGGAGATCAGCATCGCGCCGATAATGACGGCGGTCGAGTTGACGTTGAGCCCGATGGAGGCGATGAGGATCGCGAGCATGAGTATCCACATGTTCGCCCCGTGGATGACGGTGTTCTCCTCCATCATTTCGTGAAGCTCGTCGTAGGAGAGCATGTTGCTCCGCATGTCGAAAAGGCTGCGGAAATATGATTTTACGGTCTCCCCCGCGCCCGGCTTTTCGGGCGCTTTTTCCTCGGTTTCGGTTTCGGGTTTTTCGTAAGCGTCTTCGTTTTCCATAGATGAGGTTCCCTTTTTATAGTTTTCCAGCGGTTCGGTTACTTTATTTTTATATACCGTTATATCATGATTATATCCGTAATCACTTGCTTTGTCAATATAACTCCGCCGACGGAATAAAAAAAGCGCCCGGAAAGCGGTTCCCCAAGCGCCAAAGAAAAAAGTCATAAAAGGTTTTGAAAAAACGTGCACCATCAGCGCCCCCCAAGCGCCAAAGAAAAAAAGTCATAAAAGGTTTTGAAAGGGGGCCCGGGGGGAAACTTTTATCAAAAGTTTCCCCCCGGAAAACCCCGGAAAACCCCCATTAAGTAAACCTCTCTGCGACATAGAGGCGGGCGGAGGTGTAGATGAGGGCGAGGGTGTCGTCGCCTTCGGGGGAGCGGGTGAAGAGACAGAGGCAATCGTCCCCGAAGGGAGGCAGAAATTCGTCCTCGACGCCGAGAGAGGACGCGACGTCGGAGACAAATTCCTCCGCCTCGGCGGAGACCCCCGCCGAAAGCCCGCCGTCCTGCTCCGCGATCCCGTCAACACTGTCGAGCTCGAAAACGTGATACCTGTCCCCCTCGCCGAACCAGTTGTCTTCTTCCTCCAAAGAGTAAACGCAGCGCGCGCCCGAGGGCAAACCGATGCCCCAGTTCACATTTATCACCCCCGCGTCCGAATCAAGCGCGCACGACGATAATGCCACCGCCGCCGTTATAAGAAGAAGCGCCGCCCGCACGAAATCGCCGCGCCGCATAGATTTCATCTTTCCCATTCTGTTGTCCCCTTTTCGTAAATATTTCTTCGTTTTACGATATATATTTTACGACACGCCCGAGCCGTTGTCAATACAAAACCGAAAAAAGCGCGCCGCTTTTTTGCAAGGACGCATTTCCGTCCCCGTTTGGCGCGCGCGGCATATCATGATAGTGGTCCCCCGCTCTTCTTCGGAAAGGCAACAAGGAATGAATAACAGAATGGAAAGAAACGGATATATGAACTACGACCTCAACTCAATAAACTTTGACGATAAGGAAACGAAGCGCTATACGAGCCGAGGCTGCGGCTGCGGAAACGGGAACGGATGCGGCAACGGATGCGGCAGCCCGTGCGGATGCGGGAGCTGCGGCTGCAATTGCGGCGGCTGCATCGTGTGCACGCCGGGCCCGCAGGGTCCGAGAGGTCCGCAGGGACCGCAAGGCGAGAGAGGCCCCACAGGCCCGCAAGGTTCACGGGGCGAGAAAGGCGACACCGGCCCGCAAGGTCCGCAGGGCTTCCCCGGCGCGCCGGGCTTCAGAGGCCCCGAAGGACCGCAGGGACCGCAAGGACCGCAAGGCGTCCCCGGTCTCAGAGGACCCATAGGC